>LFTP01000140.1 GCA_001513395.1 Clostridia bacterium DTU080 | reverse complement strand
AAGAAGCGTTCATCTTCGCAAGTCAACGCCAACCTCTCGGTCAACGTCTCTTGCACTTGCTTTCTACCCTCATACGCTGTTCAGTTGTCAAGGACCGGAACCAGCGCCCGTTGAGCTGTTTTCCCCAGCGGGCTCGTGCATTGTAACATGGCTTTCCGGGCATGTCAAGGGCCTGGCTCTGCTCGGGCCGGCCCCTGCGCACGATGCTATTATAGCCTGCTTCTGAGAAAACGCAATACCCGATATTCGCCTCGGGTGATTGTCGCAACTTTCAAGGTAGCTTAGATATCAACCCTTTTTCCGCAGTCATAGGACTACTCATGTTCAAACCCTCGGATTGCGCCTTCTTAAGCAGATAGACGTACTTCCTCTCCGCAGCTTTCACACAAAAGATCGCGTGGTCTATCAGGTCCGGATCGGTCACATTGTCGAAATATGAGCGCGCTTGCAGCCAATCGATTCTGGCCCGTTCAACCGCCTCTTGCAGATCAAGTTCAGGCGCCCGTTTCGACCGCGCACCTGCATCGTCGACAATAAACTGGTTGGAGAGCACCTCTAAGAGGTAAGACCAGAACTTGGCCATGCGTGTCTGCCTCCCGCGCTCGATTGACCATGGGCAAGGCACGTGCCCAGTTGCATTATAGGCACGGAGGCTGACGGATATTCCAATAACGGTCGACTACTTTACAACTCCCGCCGTCCCTCTAAAGCCCGAGCCAAGGTTACCTCATCAACGTACTCCAAATCGCCGCCTACCGGCATGCCATGGGCCATACGCGTAATACGAATGCCCAAAGGTTTAAGAAGACGGGCCAGATAAAGCGCCGTCGCCTCGCCTTCTGGATCAGGGTCCGTAGCGATCACGATCTCCTTGACTTGGCCGTCTTTGCAACGGGAAAGCAACTCCTTGATCCGCAACTGCGAAGGCCCGATACCTTCCATGGGCGATATGGCCCCGTGAAGCACATGGTAACGCCCCTTGAATTCGTGGGTGCGTTCCACCGCCACCACATCACGAGGCTGTTCCACTACACACAAAATGCTTGGATCTCTGTCAGGTGCCGTACAAACGCGACAGGGGTCCACGTCTGTAATATTGCAGCACACGGAGCAATAGACGGTGTTCTCCTTGGCCTCGATGATGGCCTGGGCCAAACTGCGAGCCCGTTCAACACTTCCGCTAACCACGTGAAAGGCGAGACGCTGCGCCGTCTTGGGGCCTATTCCGGGCAGTCTGCCCAACTCTTCAATTAGCCGGGCAATCGGCCTTGCATACGTGTACATGCTCAGAAGAGCCCTCCGGGAAGTCCGGGAATGTTAATGTTGCCGGCCACTTTAGCCATCTCTTCGGCCGCCATTTCCTGCGAAAGCCGCAGACCTTCATTCACGGCGAGCATAACCAGATCCTCTAGCATCTCGATATCGTTGACATCCACTACGGCCGGATCGATGTGGACTTCCTTAACTTCCTGTTGGCCCGTGACAACAACGCGTACTACGCCTCCGCCAGCGCTGGCCTCAACCGTCTTATTCGCCAGTTCCTCCTGCACTTGGGCCATTCGGGCTTGCATTTTTTGCACCTGTTTCATTATCTTTTGCATGTTCATCATCTCTGGCTCATCCTCCCGGCAAGACCTGGTCATCTTCAGATGCCATACTCGTATCTACCAACCTGACTTGGCCGTCCAAGTACTTGACCGCTTTTGCCACACTCGGAAACCGCATGATATCCACGTCCTGTGAAGGGAGTTCCTCCTCCGCGGGCGGACTCTCCTCCGGCTGCGGTTCGGCTGGTTCCGCCGACGGATCACCGATAATCGTGGCAATACTCACAGACCTTCCAAGAACCCTGGAGATCGCCTTTTCTATTGCTGCCTTGTGGCGGGGGTCTTCAACATTAGTCTGGTGAAATCTATGTCTGGCGGCAAAACAAATAACCACCTGATTTCCTTTTATCGCCACGGGTGTGCCTTCCCGCAAGAAAGCTTCCGTGGAGATCAGACGTTCTTCCTTAAGCAAGGCCAATACGTTCGGCCATTTCAGTCTCAACTGTGCCAACTCATCACCGGCTGCCGCAGTCTGTTGGGGCGAAGTAGCTTCGCGTTTCGCGGAAGAACGGGATGAGGCGGCCCTTATTTCAGAAACGGGGGCACGCTCTGCTCGCACCGGTCCCGTTTGAACGGGCCGCGACTCCGATGAAAGACGTCGCACATACTGCTCAAGATCCGCAAGACGTTTTTCCAGACGTTTCACTTCAGCGTCAGCATCAGTCCCGTCTTCTCCGGCCTGAAGCTTACTGCCGCCCACCGCCTTCGCCATAGCGATCTCCATGGCCATAGCCGGACTGGTGGACCACCGCAACGCCGCCTCCACCGAAGTAAGGGCATCCACCACGTTCAGCAGCTGATCGAGACTGCAACGGGCGACCTGTTCTTTCATGGTTTCCCGCTCCGTCTCATCTGCAATGACCAGCGGAACCGTGGGAGCCGCCTTTAACAAGACTAGATCGCGTGCATAGGCAGTCAAATCGCGTGCCAACTGTTTGATTTCCACGCCCTGATCCAGCAAGGCATTTGTCAGATGAATCGCTCCGCTCAAGTCTCCCTGGAGAATGTAGCCCACCAGTTCGATAAGGGCTTCACGCCGCACAATTCCCAAAACCTCGGTGACCGTAGCCACATCGAGTTTTCCGGGTTGCGCCGCCAAGCATTGATCCATGATGGCCAAAGCATCACGCATGCTGCCCTCGGCATGGCGCGCGATGAGCGCAATAGCCTGTAGTTCCGCTTCCACCTTTTCTGCCTCTGCCACGTGCTTGAGATGTTCCGTCAGCTGTCCGTGACTGAAGCGCCGAAAGTCAAACTTCTGACACCGAGACAGTATGGTGCCGGGCACTTTGTGAGCCTCGGTGGTGGCGAAAACAAAGACAATGTGACTTGGCGGTTCCTCCAGCACCTTGAGCAACGCGTTAAAGGCCTCATTCGTCAACATGTGCACTTCATCGATTATATAGACCTTATAGCGCCCGCTGGCCGGAGCATACCTAACGCGATCACGCAGTTCGCGAATCTCATCGATACCGCGGTTGGAGGCGCCGTCGATTTCCAAGACGTCAACGGCGGATCCCCGCGCAATCTGCACACAGTTGTCGCATTCGTCACACGGGGTTGCAGTGGGGCCGTGTTCGCAATTCAAGCCCTTAGCCAATAACCGGGCAAAGGTGGTCTTACCCGTGCCTCTCGGACCGGAAAACAAATAAGCATGGGCCACGCGACCTGTGCTTAGGGCATTAGTCAGCGTACGTACAATATGTTCCTGGCCGACGACCTGTGAAAAGACTTGAGGCCGCCACTTACGGTAGAGCGAAAGATACGCCATCTGTTGCCACCCCGCATATAGTCTGCTGACCAATTTCTGCACCCGGTTAGCTATCTCCTGTGCCGGCGACGACCAACCCACGGGTCTTCGTGATATGACGCGCGAACCCTCCGCCTCTTGACGGTCCGTTTCGGACCCCCGAGAAACAAAGAGGTCTATGCGCACCCTCGCTCGCATAGACCCAAAACTTGCCGTGCACCTGCCGTCGAATGGAACCCTCGGGCGATTCTTCAGCAGCCAACTCAGACCAGGCGCCCTTGCGGCACCCAAGACAACTACTTACCGCTGCTTCCTTCCGGACCTGACGGGGTTCGTAGCCTCTTGTTGCGCAAGACCCAATCCTCAACGTCGTCTAACTGAAGCCGGACCCCGAAGGCGGACACCCTCGGGCAGGACTTCGGCCCCGCTATAGCGGATTGCGGGTACAGGGCACCGCTATCTCCCCGCCTAGCACGGCAAAACTTCCGACCATCGTCAATCAGGCTGTGTCACGATTCTACAGGACTTCCTTCCACAAGTCAACAGCTCCGGCAGCTAAAATAGGATGATTTGTATGGTTCATTATTAACACCGTGGTGCTATTTCCCTACCTTCTGACGTGTCACCATTCCGAGAACCCGTTTTATCTCTCCCGGGAGAACCTGTCTCAACGAGGAATACCGTCCGCCAAGAAATCCCGGTTCCCTTCCGGATCTCCCCCGAGACTGCATTCAGGACTGACTGTTTTTCATTATTTCGGCTCACCGACTCTGATTACCGAAATCCTCCGCACATCAAACCGACCGCGCCGCCTCTTGTTGCAACGCGGCCGCATCCACAAACCTTTTGTCGCCGATACCCCAACATCTTCAACCACATATGTTCACGGGCGTCCGGGAAAGGCTATCTCGTGAGAGTCTTTTGTTGACGAACAAGGGGTCGTGACTTGTCACTGCACACATGGAGAAGACATCTTTCAATACCGGTCTTGCTTTGCCTTTCACTCCTGTCAGGATCCATGCTGGCTGTTGTCGCGGATCTGGCCCGATCTGTCTGGCCCCAAGGCCATGTGGTCACCTTCGACGCAGCTTTCGTTCACCGCGAACCGCTGCAGATAAGTGACCTACGAAGCACTCTCGGCAACGCGCGTCATGCTCTCGCCAATAACGACTGGCCGACGGCCATACGTCTGATACGCGACGGGCGCAATCAGTGGAGCGTTTTCCGGGCCCAGATCCCGAAACTGTACAAAGAGCATTCGTGGGACGAACTCTCGCTTCATCGCGGCGATGCCCTCTGGAACGATGCCGTGCGCTACGCCGAGCTGCGGTCACTTTCCAAGACCCTCCGGGCGCTTGAACGTTTGCAGTCGGTGTTCGACACGCAGCGTTCTCGTTACATACCGGCATCCGCCGCATGAGCCAGTTCACCGATCGTTAAGTCAATGGGTATTCGAGAAAGGAGATCGATCATGCGCCGAAGTATAAGAAAGAGTCAACGCAAGAATTTGTCGAAGCCCGGTGACATTAGCCTCTTTGCACCCTTTGATAATCCCGACGACACAGAGTTTGCCGCACCTTTGGCACCCGGTGATTCTGATTCGCTCATCGCCACAGACAATCCGGATGACATCGAAGACGAGGTCCGCAGACGCAGAAAAAAACGTAGCAACCGTCCCTGAATCAGGTCCTTTCTATGGTATAATGCCATTGTAAGATTCACTGGGAGGTCAATGGCTCGGTGGATGAACAGTGCCGGCGCGACATCCATTTCATGCGAGAGGCGCTGGCTGAGGCTATGATCGCCTTCAATAAGGGCGAGGTCCCGGTGGGGGCGATTGTGGAAAAAGATGGCTGCATCGTCGGTCGAGGTCACAACATGCGGGAAACCTGGGCCGACCCCACTGCTCACGCCGAGATCATTGCCATCCGCCAAGCCGCGCAACGGCTCTCTGCCTGGCGATTGACGGGTTGCACGCTTTATGTTACAATTGAGCCCTGCCTGATGTGTGCCGGAGCCATCATCCTCGGCCGGATCGATCGCCTTGTATACGGGGCTGATGATCCTAAGGCGGGTGCAGTCAGATCACTTTATCGTTCTTTGGAGGATACACGTCTCAATCATCAGGTCGTTATTCAGGAAGGCGTGCTGGCCGCGGAATGCGCTGACCTGATGCGCCGCTTCTTCAGGCGACTTAGATAGGCACACTTGCAAGTAATGGTGACTCGGAGAGGTGTCAGAGCGGCCGAATGAGGCGGTCTCGAAAACCGTTAGGCGTGTCATGCGCCTCGAGGGTTCAAATCCCTCCCTCTCCGCCACCTTTTTCTTCAGGTAGGGTTGTACCTTGCATCAAACGTGCAATACGTATATAACGTTGTCTGAGACCGTTTGTGGAGGAGTCGCGTAGTTGGCCTAGCGCACACGACTGGAAATCGTGCCACCCTAACGGGTGACGAGGGTTCGAATCCCTCCTCCTCCGCCAGTAAAAAAAGAGCTGCCGGCTTCGGTAGCTCTTTTTCCAACTGGAGAAGGGACTTGTCCCGCCGATGTGCAACCGTAGTTCATCATGTGTCCCCTCCTGAGCGGCCCGGAGAGTGCAGCGATGATTTTAACAGGTGTTGGACCGCCAACGCCTAACTCTATGAATACAGACTCTCTTGAGAACGGATGGTTGTTAGCATGTCGGATGAAACCTATTATGATGCATGGCGCAGCTGGACCCTTGATGACGTCGTGAAGGAGACCGAAAAGATCCTGAAGTTGGGCGAGTACCCACCCAATGCCTCTTTCTCCCCGATGGCGTTGCATTACTACCGTGAAGGTATCCTTCTCGAACTGCGGCATCGCAATCAAACCTTCGCCACTACGTGGTTGTATGAGCATCCGAGCAAAGAAGCATTGTGTAAGTGGGCTGCCGAACAGGCGCTTGCCTTCGTCAATGAACGCAAGAGACACAAGCGTCAACTGCTGAAGCGTCGTGCACAATCATGAGGCAACCAAGAACAGGAGCTGGAGATCGCACTGATGCGTGACTCGAACCGAAGCGAAGAGGCCTTTGGCGGTCTCATTGCGGACACGATGGAGCTGCCTAAGGTCGCTCCGCCTACCAAACAAGCGGATGATGCTACCCCGAAGCGCTCGCGATGGCTTGTCGTTGTCTTGACCGTCGTGGCAAGCTTTCTACTTGGCCTCGGGATCCGCATGGCCATCAACCTGCCTTTTATCCTGGGAAGGATTGAGGAGAGGATCGAAGAGAAGGGATCCGCTCCGTCGGAGATCATCACCGCGCCCGTCACTCAAGGGACAGACATCTCTCATGAACTCGGGCGCCGCATACAGCTGCCGATCTTCGTGGAACAAGTGCTCCCGTTTATGCCTCAAGGAGATGCCCACAAATACCAAGTCTTGGGTGGCTATCTACTCGACACCGACGGCAATGCCGATCGAAGAATGCCGATCATGGTCGTCTTCGAACGAACGAAACTGGAATGGGAAGTCAGCCCCAAGGACTTTGTACTAATCGAGGGTCTCGTTGTGATGGCCAACGAGACGGAACGGGTAGCCGCCACACTGCTGACTCCCGAACAGGAAAAAGACCTGGCATACATCGCCCAGCGGGTGAACTACTGGGATCGAGTCACCGTATTGGGCTCCTCTGCCAGGCTGTATGATATCCCCGCGGCCGATTGACGTCGTCCTTGATGGCTTCCTGATCCACACAACGGATGATGCGAGCCCGCCAAATCGTCACGGCGATGATCACGGTATTTTTCCACCGGATAGACCGCGGCAATATCTCCCTTCAAACACTTGACGTCGTACGCCTCGTTTTTTGGCAGGGGTGCGCCAAGGCACCCCTGCTCACGCGCTTAGCAGCGTTAATGACCGTCGTGTCAATGCTATCGAGCGGTTTTGGTTGAGCACTTGACTTGATCAATGTTGTCGACCGTCAATGGTCTGCGAGTATTGATCATGTACAACGTCAAGTGTTGATTTAAAGGAGGCCGCCGACTATCCCGGAGCAATCGCTCCGATGACTTGCCTGACGGCTTCGGCGGCCTCATACGATCCTGGTATTCGGAGGCAGAAGATGTTTTGGAAATGCGTTGATGACAAAGGCAATCCACCGTGTAGACAAGCCAAGGCCCGGCTCGTTATGAAAAGGCTGGCCATGTATGATTGTTGGACTTGCGAGTTACGAAAAGAGCTGGACGTCGATGAATGGTGGAAAGTCTTAACGTGTGCCTACCCGATCTCTATCTTATCCTACGCCTTGGACGATTACGAAGACAAAGCGGATATGGCACAAAACATCCAAAGTGCTATAAGCAAAGAGACAGACACCCCCAAAGAACTGGCCTAGTTTTTGGAGCAAGCCTTGGTAGAGCTAAAGCAGAGCGAGGACTACGATGAAACGGATGGCGAGCTCATCTCCCAAGCCGTGCACTGGCTGAGAACAATCGACAAGTATGGCTGTCGGGTGAAAATGGATTATCTATAACGGACGACAGTGACTGTCGCTTGACTAACCATCTGCCGCTGAGCTCGGAACGCAGACTCGCCCCGGCATGCCTTACAATACGATCCATAAGGCGCTAAGGAGCGGTTGAGCCCCCGACTGTAGTCGCGCAGGATCGATGCTCCGAAGACCGGTGACACCGATCAAGTCAACTGCTCATCTATTGCTCAAGAAGCTCCACTTCATAGCCGTCGGGATCCGTGATAAAGGCCATCTTCTTTCCTTCGGCAAACTTCTGCCGCCAATCTGACGGCCACACCTCTACACCCTCGGAATCCAGTTTGGCGCAAAACGCCGTGAGATCCGGCACCCCGATGGCCAAGTGCATGAGATCCTCCGGAACCTGTAGATCATAGTCCGGAGAATAGCACAATTCAAGAGCCACATCGTTGCCCGGCAACTCCAAGAAGACCAACTGATTTCCCGCGGGCGAACGCTCGGTACGTCTTACAACCTTGAAATCGAGGTGGTCGCAATACCAACGAGTCGACCGTTCCAAGTCCGCCACGCGAATGCGCACGTGCAACAGTTTATACATAGAACTCGCCTCCACAGCGTTATTTGCGCGATAGGTAAGTACTGTCTTTGACGATAAAGCGCCAGGGCAGCAGCGCCCATTCCCCAGCGTAGTCCACATTGATTCTCGGCGTAGTGGCCACCTCATGGTCCGCGAACCGGACGCCGGACTCGATATACAACAGGTCTCCGCACAGATCGATGCCGTAGTGCAGCTTGCGGTTAATGCCCATGGCCTGGGTGAGTTTGCCCGGCCCGCTGCACAGCTTCCGTTCAAAACCTCTTTGCTTTACGTCCAATCCTCTGCGTTGAGCCATGAGCGCCAAACCTCGAGTGGGCTCCAAAGCCCGCACTAACACCGCCTCGGGATGTCCGATTTCCCCACACACGACGTTGAAACACTCGTGCATCCCATAGATCAGGTAGATATAAGCATGCCCGGCCGGCCCGTACATAGCCTCGTTGCGCGGCGTTCGTCGCCGGCGATAGGAATGGGCCGCCCTGTCCAGCGGACCTCGATAGGCTTCAGTCTCGACGATGATACCCGCGGTTGTGCCTTCCGGCGAGTCATGTACGAGCATACAGCCGATGAGCCTACGAGCCAATTTCAAAGCGTCCACTTGGAAGAACTCTCTCGCGAGTCTTATGATCTCAACCTCCACATGCGACGACTTGCCGTATTCGCTTTCGTGCGGCCTTTTGCTTTTCCTGGCCCCGTCCAGTCGGTCCGTACCGTAGGTCACGGAGATAATCGGATGCGACACGGCATACAGCCATAGTATGGACTCGTGTAGACTTCCGAAGAAGCCATCCAAAGGACCCGCACCGCGCCAAGAGGCGAAAAAAGAGACTACGCCCTGCTTCCAAGTAGCGGAACCCACTCCCGGAAGGGGCAGGATATTTGAATGGTCATTCTTCGCAAGCGCCTCTGGTTTTCCTTCCGAAAAGGATCAATCAAAAGTCCTGTATCATAGGAGAACTCCGGACTGGCCATTTTTCGGGTCGCAAAACGGGAACGACTGCGGATGGCGGGAATTGGTAACGCGCCCCGTGGGTACTATGTGTAGCGGGAGCAGGATTCCAACATCGCACGTGTTGGACGATCGAAGACATAGCTCCGGACATGCATCCTCAGTCCCGGAAGATGCTCGCTCGTTTGGCCGCTTACAAGTAGACTCCGCTGACAGTGGCGGACAACGGCATTCGGTACTATCCGATCGCAGGCGTCAGGGAGGGTATAATTGACATACGCGGACCGCGCCCGTACAATAGGGATTACATAAGTCCTTGATAGTGCTTTCATAGCGTTAAGGCAATGAGCGGGAGTAGTAGGTGACCGACACGAGGGCAGAGAGCCGGCAGACGGTGCGAGCCGGAGTCGTTGTCATCACCAAACTCGCCCGTGAGCTTCGGCGGGGAACGCAGCGCAAGCTGCGCTACTCGGCGACGGTAGCCCCCGATAAACGGCACTCGAAGTGGGCTGTGTGTTAGTTGTTCGTCGCGCATGGCCAAACAGGGTGGTACCGCGGGAGTTTTCGGATCTCTCGTCCCTCGTGACGAGAGATCCTTTTTTGGTTATCGAGTTGTGCGTGATTGACCGTCCAACACCCAAGCCAGTATCAACAGTCGTCGACTCACCGACACCACCCGCTTCGGGCAGATACTCGACACGTCATGCTTGATTCGGACGAGTCGTACCATCCGTGGTGCTCCCCAGTTTGTTTGCAATATCGTCACCGATCATCCGGCGCCGGAGCGTCATGATTATCAACAGAGCGATTGACACCATTCGTGGTGTTTCAAGGAGGTTGCAATCCTATGAGCTCGACAAGGCCAACTGTCGATCGGGCAGGAGAGTATAGGCCTACCGACATCGAACCGAAGTGGCAAGAGTATTGGGATAAACACAAAACATTCCGCGCCCCGCGGGTTCCGGGAAAGAAGAAGTTCTATATTCTGGACATGTTCCCCTATCCGTCAGGATCAGGCCTGCATGTCGGGCATCCGAGAGGTTACACGGCCACCGATATCATTGCTCGGTATAAGCGGATGCAGGGCTATGACGTCCTTCACCCCATGGGTTGGGACGCCTTTGGTTTGCCGGCTGAACAGTACGCTCTCGACACAAAACAGCATCCTCGGCCCTTCACGGAGCGCAATATAGCGACATTCAAACGTCAGATCAAATCATTGGGCTTTTCCTATGACTGGGACCGAGAGATCAGCACCACCGATCCCGAGTACTACAGATGGACCCAGTGGATCTTCCTCAAGTTGTATGAGATGGGGCTGGCCTATATGGCTGACATGCCGGTTAACTGGTGCCCCGCCCTCGGGACAATCCTAGCCAACGAAGAAGTGATCGACGGCCGCAGCGAACGCGGCAATCATCCCGTCGTTCGGATACCGATGCGTCAGTGGGTATTGAGAATCACTGCCTATGCCGATCGCCTTCTGGAAGATCTCGAGGAGCTCGACTGGCCCGAGAGCATCAAAGAGATGCAGCGCAACTGGATCGGTCGCTCCGAAGGCGCGGAAGTGATCTTCCCAGTGGCTGATCATCCCGGTCTGGAGATCAAGGTGTTTACCACACGTCCGGACACCTTGTTCGGCGCCACCTATTGTGTGCTGGCCCCCGAACATAAACTGGTAGACAAAATCACCACTCCTGAGCAGCGTGCAGCCGTCGAGGAGTACAGACAACAGGCCATGTCGAAAAGCGACCTGGAACGCACGCAATTGGAACGCGAAAAAACGGGTGTTTTCACGGGAGCATATGCGATAAATCCTGTCAATGACGAGAGAATCCCGATCTGGATCGCTGATTACGTCCTCGCCACCTATGGCACGGGGGCCATCATGGCCGTACCGGCCCACGACGAGCGCGACTGGGAGTTTGCCCGGAAACACGGACTTCCAATCATTGAGGTCGTATCGGGAGGGGACGTAAGCAAGGAGGCCTTCACCGAAGACGGAATCATGGTCAACTCCGGGATACTCAACGGATTGAACGTTGAAGAGGCACAGGAGAAGATCATAGAATGGCTGGAGGAAAACGGTAAAGGCAAACGAGCTGTGACCTATCGCCTGCGCGACTGGGTGTTCAGCAGACAGCGCTATTGGGGAGAACCCATTCCTGTGCTCCATCTCGAAGACGGCACGATTCGACCCTTATCGGAAGATGAGCTACCATTGCTGCTCCCGGACGTAGAGGAGATCACTCCTACCGGGACCGGTGAATCGCCTCTGGCCAACGTCGATGAATGGGTCAATGTGATCGATCCGGTCACAGGACAAAAAGCGCGTCGCGAAACCAACACCATGCCTCAGTGGGCCGGAAGTTGCTGGTATTACTTGCGCTTCATTGACCCGCACAATGACGAGGCTCTTGTCGACCGTGAACTTCAGGAAAAATGGCTGCCGGTCGATCTTTATGTCGGCGGAGCGGAACATGCCGTACTCCATCTTTTGTACGCTCGCTTCTGGCATAAAGTGCTTTATGATCTTGGGATCGTCTCGACCAAGGAACCTTTCCAGCGTTTGGTCAATCAAGGGATGATCCTCGGGGAAAACGGTGAAAAGATGAGCAAGTCGCGGGGCAATGTCATCAATCCCGATGACATCGTGGCTACCTATGGAGCCGATTCGCTGCGACTGTATGAGATGTTCATGGGCCCCTTGGAGGCCGCCATGCCGTGGAGCACCAAGGGTCTGGAAGGCGTTCACCGCTTCTTGCGCCGCGTCTGGCGCCTCTATATCACAGAAAGCGGCGAACTCAATCCGGCCATTGTGCCCTGGGAGAAAGCCAATCCACCGCTGGAGCGCATCTATCACAGGACGGTCAAGAAAGTCACGCAGGATATTGAAGAGATGCGCTTCAACACGGCTGTCTCACAAATGATGGTCTTCATCAATGAGGCTTATCAACAAGAGGTGCTTCCGAAGCAATTCATGGAGGGCTTTGTACTGTTGCTTTCGCCATTTGCCCCTCACATTGCCGAAGAGCTCTGGGAGCGCCTTGGCCATGACAAGACCTTGGCCTACGAGCCCTGGCCAACTTACGATGAAGCCCTCACAGTTGAGGAACAGGTGGAGATTGTGATCCAGATCAACGGAAGAATTCGCGACAGGATCATGGTGCCGACCGATGCCGACAAAGAGGCTATAGAAAAAGCGGCCTTGGCCTCCGAACGCATTCAGGCGGAACTGGCAGATAAAAAGATCCAAAGGATCATCGCCGTTCCGGGCAGGCTGTGCAACATTGTGGTCAAATAGATCGAACGAGTCTTTTTGACCGACCTTCGCCGCGGCGAGGGTCGGTCACCTTACGTTATGCTCGCTGGACCAATCTCAGGCAAAGTCGCAGTATGTCGCCTGTATCGTCCGGGCAGTCGCACCACGGACCTGGCAATTGTCAACGACAAGAACGGTTGTCTTTGCGGCCGAGCTGAATCACAGGGGGCATATCGTCACGCGGAATCTGGACAAAAGGCGCACCGTTTGCAGATCAACACGGAACAGAAAGACACGCTATCGCAAACCCCGGTTTAACAACAGACGCCGGTCAGAAAGAAGGCTGGCTTCCTCCGACGTTGGAAAACCGTCTCGGCAACATAGAGACCCCTGAGTACGACGCTTGATGAAATATGCCCCGATCACGGCTGCGTCCGGTAGAACACGTCAAGCTCGACACGCAAAAGCTGTAGAATCCTAAAGACATCAGGCAAGGAGTATCAACAGGACGAGCCGTTCGGATACGAAGTCAGGCAATACCTGCTTGAGAAGTGGGGCTATAGATGAGCCTATTGTTAGGCAAATGATGCGTCTTTGGAAGTTGAGTACACCATGGCCAAAGGCCACGGAGGCAGAAACCGGATTTCAAATCCGACGATTGCCTGCAAAGAGTGTAACCGAAAGAAAGGCAATCGGACGGCAGCCGAGTTCGGTTTTCCGCATATCCAGGAGCGGGCTCAAGAAACGATGCGTGACATAGCGCGATCAATGCGACACGCTGGGGGCTGTGGCGGCGTTCGGACGGATCGGATCTGCCGCTGGAGACCGACACCGGAGGTATGGCCAAGTACAACCGCATACAGCAGGGATATCCCAAGGCGCATGGGATCGATATTGTCTGTGTCGGTGAAAGCGGAGTTGAGGTTGTGTTGAGCCCAAAGATGCCGGTTCTTACAATCACCGCTTTTGGGGCGCAGTTCCGGACAAGTGTGCCGCGCGGACAAACACAGCTTTCCCCGCACTAAGCCGAAGGCGGTAAAGCGTGTAGACGGTTCTCAAACCGCAGATACGGTCCGTGTGGTGATTGAGAAGGGGAAACACGGGCGTGCGCATGTGGGCCGTGCAGCGAACGAGGCTACTTCGATCTGGTAACGGCTCCGGGGAAAAAGAATCGCGACATCGTGGAGGCAATTCAGACTGCTGCAACGTTTTGACGGCTACGATTACGACTGTCGACGTACAGCGTCAAGTGTTTGAATGGCAAGTTGCCGCCGATCATCCGGCACGGACGTGCCACAATTGTCGCTACGATGATTCGGCGGGGGACCATCCGAAAAGCTAATCACAGGGGGAAACCTGATGCTACTGGCCATCGATATCGGCAACACACACACGGTTTTGGGATGCTTTCGGGGCGAGCAGCTTTTGGCCCAGTGGCGTATCGCCACGGACCGCCAACGCACGGAAGATGAATACGGTGTACTGATGATCGAACTTCTGCGCAACAGCGATCTCAACCCCCGCGATGTCCGCGGTGTGGCTATTGCCTGCGTCGTCCCCCCTACTCTGGAGATCTTCACCGCCGCTTCACGCAGTTATTTTTCCTGCGAACCGTTTGTCGTCTCCGCAGAAAACGAATGCGGCCTGCGCATTCTGTACAATCCTCCCCATGCCGTCGGAGCGGACCGCATAGCCAATGCCGTGGCCGCAATGCACAAGTACGGCTTACCGGCCGTTGTCGTCGATCTGGGCACAGCCACCACCTTTGATGTGATCTCCCGGAACGCCGAGTATTTAGGCGGCGCGATTACACCGGGCATCCACATTTCCCTGGAAGCCCTTTCGGCCCGCGCCGCCAGACTGCCCCGTATCGCACTCAGCAAGCCTCCCAGGGCCATCGGAAGAACTACCGAAGAGAGCATGCAATCAGGCGTCGTCTTCGGCACGGTCGGCATGGTGGATTGGCTCGTGAGGCAAATAAAGAAAGAATTGAACGATGAACCGATCGTCATTGCCACCGGAGGCCTGGCCGAAGCCATCGCACATGAGTCCGATCAAATCCGGATTGTGGACAAGCAACTCACATTGGACGGCCTACGACTTTTGTACTCATTGAACAACTCCTCCGAGTGACGACGGATCTTTCAGGCCTTCTTCTTACGAACGAGCTCGCCGATTCTGTCAAGCAGAAGATTGGCCAGCCGTTCTTTTTGCATGGTGGGCACATCCTCGGTGCGCCCGTCCGCATAGACCAGTGTCACACGGTTGGTGTCCACCTCAAAGCCGGCGTCCGGAGCCGTGACATCATTGGCAACCATCAGATCGCAGTTCTTGCGACGTAGCTTCTCGCTGGCCTGGGCGATCAGATTCTCGGTCTCAGCGGCAAAGCCGACTACTACCTGATTCTTCTTCATGGCTCCGAGCTCAGCGAGAATGTCGGGATTACGCACCAAGCGCAAGACCAACTCCGACTGTCCCTCTTTTTTGATCTTCTCTTGGGCTGGCTCTTCCACCCGGAAATCAGCCGGGGCCGCCGCTTTCACACAGGCGTCCACCTTATCAAAGACTGCCAGGCAAGCCTCGCGCATCTCCAGAGTTGTCTGTACCCGCACAAGTTCAACCCCCGGAGGAACAGGCTGTGAGCTGGGACCGCTCACCAACGTTACCTCAGCGCCGCGTCTTTGGGCGGCGGCTGCAATGGCGTAGCCCATCTTCCCGGACGAACGGTTTCCAACAAAGCGAACGGGATCAATGGCCTCATAGGTCGGTCCGGCCGTCACCAAGAGCCGAAGCCCTTCCCAGTCTTTGCTTCGAGTGAGGACATCGACGGTGATCTTAAAGATATCTTCGGGATCCAGCATGCGTCCCCAGCCCTCTTTACCTTGACGAGCAAGGGGTCCGCGGCCCGGGCCTGCGAAGTGAAAGCCCCGAGCGCGCAATCTAGCCACGTTTTCTTGTGTAACGGGATTGGCCCACATATCCGAATCCATGGCCGGAGCCAGGATGACAGGAGCAGTAGAGGCCAACACAATCGTGCAAAGGGCGTTATCGGCTATACCGCACGCGATCTTGGCCATGGTATTGGCGGTGGCGGGAGCGATGACAATGCCGTCACAGCTATCGGCCAAAAACAGATGCTGCATCAATCCTTCTTTTGGTTCATCGAAGACATCGATGGCCACCGGATGGTATGACAGCTCACGGAATGTCAAAGGCTGTACAAATTTCGTGGCCGCATGAGTCATGGCTACGACTACGTCAGCCCCTGCCTTAGTCATCAACCGAAGCAACTCCACGGCTTTGTAAGCCGCCATACCTCCCGTTACTCCTAACAAGATTCGTTTCCCGCTGAGACTACCCAATCTCTCCACCTACCTGCTTGTTAGTATCCTTAGGTCTTTTTCTGCCCGAAAGGCATCGGTCCCTTTCGCGTTTCGAACCACATGTAGCAGGAAGCCGAGCTTGACGGACGAAGCTATTCACATACGTCCACAACCTGTAGACTAGTTGTCCACAGGTTGTACACATCCTGTGGACAACTCGCGTTTTACTGAGCGTGAAATGTGGATATCGGAGAGTTTTTTCCACACGCAACGTTGAGCGATGCCGGTTCTTACAATCACCGCTATGGGGCGCGGTTCCGGACCAAGGTGCCGCGTGGACAAACACGGCTTTGCCCGCAGCAAACCGAAGGGATAAGAGCGGAAAAACGTATGAACGGTTTTCAAACCGAAGATATGGTCCGTGTAGTGATTGAGAAGGGGGAAATATCGGAGCGTGCATGTGGGCCGTACACTGGTCCGGGAGCAACTATCGTGGAGGAGATCTAGACTGCTGCAACGTTTTGACGGCTACGCCTACGACTGTCGCCGCACAACGTCAATTGTTTAAATGAAAAACTGCCACCGACCATCCGGCACAGAAGTGCCGTGGCTATCGCTACGGCGATTAGGCGGGGTCGTACCCTACATGGTGCTCCAAGGAATCTGACGGTATAATGAGGCGGACGAATCATGCAAGTGGAGATCAGAGGCGTCGAAAAGCTCTCTTTTCGCGAGCGACAGGTAGTCGCTCTGAAGGAGATGGGGCTGTCTAACCAGCAGGTGGCCAAACGTATCGGTGTCACACCCAGCACAGTGGCCACACTCTACAACCGCGCCAGAAAAAAAGGCTATCAGGTGGTTATCATTCTGAGCGGGGATCCTCTGGCACTTTTTACTGAAGAGGACGATGATGACGATGACGAGGAAAATCCACCCGCGGACGCATGAGATCCCTGTCATAGACAAACCTTAAGCATCACAGCCACATCGTGACACACCAGGCAAGCATATGCGGCGTATATTTCTGTTACGAGAGCGCCCGGAGACGCCCGCTGGAAGACCTGAGGTGATAGCATGAGCATATATGAGTATCCAAAACCCGTGGTCTCCTATGAAGATGATGTCTTCGTATGGGTCTATCTTGACCAGATTGACCGCGTCCTGCGTTATGAAGCCTTCGTGATCGACTATGATCACCATGGCCGACCGAGCACGCTGAAGTTCGTCATTGAGGAAGGCGTGCTTGACAACGCGCACGAGGTTCCTCTGATCAATGAGTTTATCAAGGCCTATGAAAGAGACTGCTTCCTATCCCGCATTGCCTCGATGCCGTCATGCGTTCATCCTCACGGCCGGACCTTGATCAGCACGCCGCCGTTGCGATTTCTGTATAACTACCTCGCACCGGAACAGATAGAGCGATTGCATGAGTATTTCGCTGCTCAAGAAAACCGCCTCAAGCGCGACAAAAAATCACGTTGGATGCGTTCTTTGCGAGCCTTGGGATTTGACGTGGTGCCCAATCTGGCCTGAGTCAATGAAAAGAGTTGGCACCCTTAAGAGAGTGCCAACCCGAACAGGATCGCTCGTATGTCTCGCCCACTGTCCACGGGCGATTGTTTTTTCTACGCCGCATGCTCCGAACTGCGCCTACCGTCTATGCCGGGCTGGAATCTCTTTTCTATCACGGACACCAGCCAAGCGATGCACGTAGTCATCACAAGATACATCATAGCCGTCAAGATGTAGATCTCGAACGGCTTGTAGGTACGCGTAACGACTAACTGACTGCGTCTGAGCAACTCCTCCAGGGCGATAACCGCAACAAGCGACGAGTCCTTAAGCATAGCGATGAACTCATTGCCCAAAGGAGGAATAATACGGCGAAAAGCCTGAGGCAAGATCACATAGCGCAACCTTTGCCGTGGAGTCAGTCCACTGGCGATGGCCGCTTCCGATTGACCGCGGTCAATGGATTGAATGCCAGCGCGGATAATCTCCGCGACATACGCCGATGAGTTGAGACTCAGGGTCAAAATCCCTGCTGTCCAGCGATCTATGCTCAACCCCGGATGCAATCCGGGCAAGCCCATGTACACCAGGAATATCTGCACCAACAACGGCGTACCTCTAAAGAATCCGACGTAGGCGCTGCTGAGGGTGTAGGCGATCCGATTCGAAGAAAGGCGAGCCATTCCCAGGATGGTTCCGCCGATCATCCCCAGACTTACAGAGACGACAGTGAGCAAAATGGTCACGAGGGCCCCCTCCGCCAAGTAGGGAACCGATCGTATCATCAGACCGACATCCAGTCCTCCAAGCATCCTAAACACACCTTTAGGTCAGGTCAATGCTATTGCTGTACCGAACCCACCCACTTCGCCCGAAGTCGGTCATAGGTGCCGTTGGCTTTCAATATGGCAATTCCCTCATTGACCCGGCGCAACAGGTCGGTACGTCCTTTCCTGATACCGATACCGTAGTACTCGCTCGAGAAGGGCTCTCCGACGATCTCAGTCGCTCCCGGATTCAGCCTCAGTTCCTCCAATGCCACCAACTCGTCGACAATGCATGCATCAGCCCGCCCTTGTTTGAGAGCCACAAAGGCTTCCGGAATCGTGGGATACTTGTCAATGCGTCTGATACCCGGAATTTTTTCCGCCTCAAACTGACCGGTTGTGCCGATCTGTACCGCTACGATCTTGCCTCTCAGATCCTCCGGACCCTGGATGCCCTTATTTCCCTTGCGGACGACGATCACCTGGCCGGTGGTGAAGTAAGGATCGGAAAAATCGATGGCCTTGGCCCGCTCCTCAGTGATGGTCATGGCCGCAATGATCAAATCATACTGCCCGGCCAGAAGTCCCGGAATGATACCATCCCAAGCGACGTTGATGAACTCAATCTCCACTCCCATGACTTCGCCGAGAGCCCTCATGTAGTCTATGTCGAAGCCGGCGGGAGCCTTGGTTCGTTCATCTATGAACTCAAACGGAGCGAACGTCATGTCGGAGCCGACACGAATCTTTTCCGCCCCAAAAACACTACTGACAGCAAACAAGAGCAGGAATACCACGGTCACCGCAGCGAACAATCTGTTCATGTTAAACCTCCTGGTCTGCGTATAATGCGGTATACGGGATTCGTATACCTCCTGCAGGTTCTCTTCCGGAGGCGAGTATTCCTTCCGGATTCCCTCCGCATGAGTTTCAAGAAGGCTGGTGATTCGAGCGATTGAAGAAGGAAGTACAGATAAATTGGCGTACTTACTACCAGGATACAAACATCTGGCAGGCGCTCCGAAAGAATTGCTTAGAGGATATCGGGGAACGTCCTGCGAATCTCAATTAAAGCGGAAGCATCCCCAAAAACAATGTGGGTGTCATCCGTCAAGAGGATGTAGGGAGGGCGATCGTTGTGAGCAGGCCCGTGGTAGCCAAGCGACACAACAGAATCTGGTTCATCGTTGTCTTCGCGGTGGGCCTAGTTGTACTTTTTGCTATCCAATCATCACAGAAGGCCCCGAAGACCCTCGCGATTGACGAGGGCCTGATCAGGGTCGAGGCTCCGGCCTTGCAGCCGATGGATGCCAGCAAGGTGAGCCAAGTAGAGCTCACGCTGTCAGGACAGCACTTGGTGGCGACCAAGAAAGACGATAGGTGGGTCCTAGAGACTCCGTTCAATGACGACGCCGACTCGGAAGCCATAGAACGTATCATAGAGATCTTCAGCGAGCTGGCTTCCGACGAGATCGCCGATCCGGCCGACGCGGCGGAGTACGGACTTGATAGGCCGTATATCACTGCCAAATTCATCGAAGGCGGTGAGACCCGGACATTTACCATCGGACGCTATCGGCGCACCGAGATTTACTATGCCAAGACCTCAGCCTCCGATGACATCTATGTGGTGCGCGGCCTGCCCGAGGAACTCAAGGTTGTACGCCCGATCGACTTGGTTAACCGACAGTTGCTCACCTTCAATCCGGACGATGTCGTCCGTATAGAGGCCATCGCTCCCGGCGATGACCTTCAAAGGATCGTCGAAAGACGCGACGGCAAGTGGTTTACCAGCCTCGGCGCTCCCGGCGTTGTCTTCCAGGTGGCTGAATTCCTGCGCGACTTACGCTACGTTAACGTCTCCGACGTAGTGAGCGCCAGCCCGGGCCAAGGTCTCACCCCCACCGGCAGCACTCTGCGGATCGTACTTACACGCGCTGACGGTAAACAGCATACTCTTGACGTTGGTAACCAGTCCGAAGACGGTCGACGCTACTACGTGAAGAGTTCCGACCGTCCGCACGTCTATCAGGTGGTGCAGTTCATCGCCGAGAACCTGCGCGAAAAAATGCGCCAGGTCGGTACGGACATGATGGGACTCGACCCCGACCGGGTCGTGGAACTCCGCCTGATCAGAGTTGAGGAAGCTACGCCAGAAGATATCGCAAAGAGCAGGGAGATATCCACCGCCGCTTTGTTGACCGGTGTGATCAGACGTGACGAACTGGTACCCGGTGCCAGAGAGACCGTTTTGAACAAGAGTGATGATACCTGGACGACGGACGGAAAGGTAGCCTTCTCCGTAGGGTCCGTGATCGACGCCATCATAGGGGTGACTGCCCAGACGGCGGCTCCTGAGGGCGACGATGAGATGTACGGCTTCTACCCCGCCGTCGGTGCGGTTCGCATCATTGCCACGCTGGACAACAGAGCGAAGATTACCCTTGACATCGGAACCACAACGCCCGATGGCAAGATGCGCTATGTTCAGTCAAGTGCACGCAGAGGTGTCTACCTGTCGCCTGCGGAGAACGTCGACATCATTCTCGACAGCCTCTCGAGAGTGCGCAGCGAACTGCTGGTGTTCGAACCGGCTGACGTGACCAGCATCACCGTATACGAGTCCGACTGGGGCGGCAACACGTCGTCACGCGCGCTTCGCAAACAAGGTGATCAGTGGATCTATGACGGCAAGAGCGTAGACAAGGATGCTGTCGAGGCCTTCCTGAAGAACGTAAGGTCTTTGGGCGCCGAATCGATTCCGCCGCCGGAAGAGGATGAAAGCGTCTACGGCTTCTATCCGGCCGCCAACAGCTGGCGCTTGGAGCTGGGCTTCAAAGACGGCACCAGCCTCACTCTGGACGCCGGAGACACCAGATCCGAGGGTAGCGGATGGTTCGCCATAGTCAACTACTTCGTACGCATCAGTGACCTCGATGATATCGTGTTTGTGGGCGAGTTCGACATCGAAGGTCTGCAAGACGACATCAACGATATCCTGCGGTAAGTGTCACTGAATACCGACCATATCGAGTAGGGTGACGCTCGCTGATCAGGCGAGCGTCAGCCCTCTCACAGAACCGTACG
>LFTP01000137.1 GCA_001513395.1 Clostridia bacterium DTU080 | reverse complement strand
GGTTGAGTGGTGAGGGCTTCTTTCAGCCCTCCGGCTCGGCAGACATGCCGGGCGCACAACAAGCCGCCGAGGCGAGGAAGCCCGGCGGCTTGTTTGTTCTCTCTGTATCGATATTAGACCAGCTTCACAGGCGCTGAACCATCGGCTGCCGACTGCTCGGCGCCAAAGCAGGCGGCGTGCGTATTGACGGCCACCTCGATACTGTTGTGCGATTCAGTGTCGGTCTGGATGCACTCAACCAAATGGTCAATCAGCCCCTGGAAGGGATGGTGATCCACATCTCCGCTGTCGGGCACGACAGTCGGCAACGTGACGAAGTCATGTTGGCCGGGCCACTGCTTGGAGTAGAAGCGGTTGTTGCGGATGACGCCCTCATCGCCGAAGACTTCTATGTTAAACACATAGGGCATGTAAAAGCGCTGACTGGCCGAGATCTTGCCTACCGCGCCGCCGGAGAAGGTGACTGTCGACACGGTGATCTGCTGTTTTTCCTTGGGCTCATCCTCGGGACATACCGCGCTCACCTGGGTAATCAGTTCATTATCGAGTATGAAGCGAGCAGCGTCTACGGCATGACAGCCTCCCTGGACCATGGCTCCGCCGGCCAGAGCCTCCCAGCTGCGCTGTACGCCCTTCGGACGCAGATTCTGCGGCCCGTGCCAGTAATCGGCATGCACCACCAGAGGCCGACCCACCCAGCCATCTTTGATGGCCTTTTTGATGGTCATAATCAGCGGATTCCATCGCAGCACAAAACCTACGGCGCTTTTGACTCCCGCCTTGCGCACGGCAGCGGCCATCGCCTCAACATCCTTTTGATTGAGAGCGATGGGTTTTTCCACCAACACATGAATGCCGCGTTCGGCGGCCATTATGCACTCTTGCGCGTGGAGATGGGGCGGCGTGCAGATGGAAATAATATCCAACCCGCCGGGATGGTTCAAAAGGTCTTCGTAATTATCATAGACGGCACAATCCAGGCCCATTTGCTCCGCCTTTTTCTTGGCACCCTCCAGAGTTCTGCTGCCAATGGCTACCACGCGTGTATGAGGGTTGTTCATATAAGCCCTGATGTGCTCAGTGGAGACGTTACCCGCCCCCTGTATAGCCACATTCAGCATCATACGCCCTCCTTCTCACCACTGCTGTTAATTCTCATAAAGCTCCCACGAATCCACTTCCGACGCTTTTACCAAACGACCGCTCTCTATGGACAGCTTGGCTGCCTCCAGGGCCACCATGGTGCCCCAGACCGTACGCGCATCGGCCGCCGACCGCCGGTTTTCCAGGACGGCGGCGGCAAAATCCGTCCACTCATTGCGAAAGTCCTCGTTAGAGGCCAAAGGCTTATCGTGTGTCGTACCGCAGACGGAGACTTTGTTGCCGGCGATATACATATCCCCTTCGGTCCCCACCACCCAATGATCCCAGGCGCCCTGACTCATGCCCCGGCTCATCAGCAAAGTGATCGAACCGCCCCGATCGGTGGAAACCATGATCGACAACTCAGTGGGGCCACGTCTTTCGTCTTCGGTAGCCAAAAAGCCTCCGTGGGCGTACACTTCAACCGGACGCGCTCCCACCATCCACAACAGAGCATCCATCTCGTGAGAACCGTTTCCGTAAAGAAGGCCGCCCGAGGTCTTCGTGTCGAAATCCCAGGGACGCTGAGTGGCCGAACCGCGCCTGGCATAGCGCCGCCGAACGGATGCTACCGGTTGACCGATCTGTCCGTCGGCCACAACTTGCCGCCCAAACATCAAAGAATCGCGGAAACGCAACACCTGTCCCACTGACAGTTGCAGACTCCGTTGTTCCGCCTCCATGATCATAGCAGCGCAGTCCGACAGCGTCAGAGCCATCGGTTTTTCCACTAAGACATGTTTCCCCTGCCGCAAAGCCTCCAGGGTGACCGGTGCATGAAGGTGGTTGGGCAAAAGGACACCCACCGCGTCAATGTCGGGATCTGACAACACGGCACCCGCATCTTTTGTCCACCGCACCTCAGAACCTGCCACCAACGCCGTCTCCTTGGCTCGTTCCTCGTCAAGATCCACCGTGACGACAAGCTCAGTCGTGGGCACGTCTCTTAAGGTGGTGGCATGTGCCTTGCCGATGCCACCGCACCCAATGATGGCGACACGTAGTCTCTGATCGCCTGCCACTGCAGCATCACCCTTTCCGGCGCCGGACTATCGGCTACTCGATGACAGAAAACCCTGCTGCTTTGGCCAACTCCGACAGATTCTTGCGAGCCCGGCCCATCCGCTCATCCAGGACCTCGGGATCGATCGGGCCGCGGTCCGTCACATCGACACGTTCCACACTGACCCAGCCGTCGAAGCCCGTGTCAAGCAAGTGCGAGAAGATGGCTTTGAAATCGACGTCGCCTTCTCCGGGAACGGGGAAGTCCATCTCACGCACTCCGCCGCGATGATCTTTGGCACACAGTGCAGGCATCGGGTCTTTCAAGAGGCGGATATCCTCTGCCGGATCCAAACCTTCATAGAAGTGGACGTTACCGGGATCGTAGTAGGCCTTTACGGTAGGACGGTCGATGTCTTGCAGCGTCTTCAAAAGCTTCGCCGCGGTACCGGTGTTACCGCCATGAGGCTTGATAATCACCGTCAGTCCAAGCTCCGCCGCGTAATCGCCGACTAGTTGCATGCGCCGCACATACTCCCGATGCTCGGGCGGCGTTGACGGATCCGACAACGGCACATCCGGTGAGATCTCCACATCGTAGCCAGAGCTCGTCACCACTTTGATCCCCAGGTAACGAGCCATGTCCAGACGTCCCTTCATCTGCTCTACACCGCTATCGCCCATGACTTTGATCCCCGCCCACAACAGGCCGGGCGTCAGACCATGAGCCTCAAACAACTTGGCCAATTCATCCAGCCGCTGCTCGCAATACTCCATCGGCAACACCGGATTGCCCGCATGGTTGTAGCCAAAACCCACGTATTTATAGCCGGCGCGAGCGATACCCTCCAAAGCCCGTTCGAAAGGATACCTGGAATAGGGCAAGGTCAAACCGACAAGTCTCATCCGCAATCCCCCTCTTAACAAGATCCTGCTTGGCCCCCATCGCTCCCGGATGATGGGCCCCATCCTTCTGTTCCGTCTCTATGCCGAACTTCCTGCCACTTCCCGCCAATGGAGGTCATCGAGTAGGGTGACGCTCGCTGATCAGGCGAGCGTCAGCCCTCTCACAGAACCGTAC
>LFTP01000236.1 GCA_001513395.1 Clostridia bacterium DTU080 | reverse complement strand
CCCAAGAAGCGAAAACAACATCCGAATGAGTTAACCGGGGGTGGGTCAATTTCCAATCGGCGCCAAGTGGGTCAATTCAAAACCGGCGTTGACAGCCAGGAAGGCGCTTGTGTAGCATACAATCCCAAATATCGAGGAAGACCCAGCTATCGGCCGCTTATCGCCTTTGACGGACGAACCAAGGCAGCTCTGTGCACATTGAGCTTCGCCCTGGGAAGTCTCCAAACGCAAAGGAAAAGATCGCCTTCTATCGGGCAGCTAGGGCACGGCTTCCAGAAGGAGTCAAGGTGGTGTAGGTCAGGACAGACAAAGCTTTTGTCTCGGAGGAATTCTGTGCTGAGCTTGAGGACGACGGTGCAGGCTATGCGCTTAAGATGCGAATGACCCCGAGACTCTGGGAGAGGATGCTTCGGGGTGTGTTGTGGCACCGAATCCAGTCTGACGAGACCACACAGACAGAGGCGGGCATCGTCGGGTTCAAAACATACGGCTGGATCAAGCGCCGTCGTATCGCGTTGGTACGTTCCCGATTCCCTGAGGAGACTCAACCCAAGCTGTGTCAGGAGCTATCCTGGGAATACCAGGCAATTGTCACCAACCTGGATTGGCCGGCAGAAGACAAGCAGCACTTCTACAACCAGCGATGTAGCTGGGAGAACCATATCAAGGAAACTCAAATACAGACTTGATATCGACACCATCGCCAAGGCTGACCCTGGCCTAACGCAACTGACATTGACGGACTACAACACGTTGTTGGCACTTAGAGCCCCAAGGCCGAGACGTCCACTCGGTCTGTTTGACGCGTTCAAAACTCGATCGTCGGCCCGTCGAACACCGCAAAACCTCGTCATTATACCTCCCGTTCAACACGATCTAACCGATCAGCTCCGATTCGTAGCCATCGCAACCTCTCCAGCCCTGACGACTTGATTCCAAGGACCCACCATGCGAAATCTGGAGCTATCGGCAAGAGGCGAAATAGCTCCCGCCGTCCTCCCACACCACCGGGCATACGGTTCCGTGCCACGGCGGTTCGTGTAGCGCCCCGGAAGTGCGGATGCCAATCGAGCAATAACATTGGCCGAAGTGCACAGAAGAAGGATTTCTTGAAGACTCCGTTCATATGTGAGGCTCCTGCATTCAGCCACGGGCCTCGTCTGCTTGTGGCGGACTTCCATGCCAGCTCCTCCGTAGTCCGCGTTTTATCAGGTTTGCGAGCCCGGGTGTAAGGCCTTTTCGATTGGCGCCGAATGAGACATCGGAGTCTGCGGCCAATCCGGGCGTCGAGCCCCTCGCAGATGTTCTTCACCTGCGTAAGTCGGAAACGGTCACCCCAACCAGGCAGGATTGAAAGTTGGCTCATCCACGGTCTGTTTGAGGCTCCACCCCGACGAAAGTGTTCCTTCGCTTTCTCCTTGAGCGGCTTCACGTGGAAGGTCAAGTAAACGCGTCATGCCCGGCGCGCATAAAGAAGGCCGCTCCAACGCGTCAGTTGGAACGGCCAGCAGGTCCCTGTGTTGCGAGCACACAGTCCTGGTATCTAAATCTACATCGCCGTCAATTCGGTGCGATGAGCGCCCGGATTTCGGTCGTCGCCCTTTCCATGGCGTTCGCGGGCGACTCCAAACCGCGGTACACGTTGTTCAGATACTGTGTCATTATGCGATCCACGTCTGGCCACGTTTCCCAGTACTGCATTGTGTGCACGCGGCTTTCACCGTAAACCGTGCCGATGACGAGATCGTACATCATAGCCTGTTTGTCAGCCCGATCAATCGGCGAGAAGAACAGTCTCCACAGAGCGGGATCCGAAGACAGGGGCTGTCTGCCATCCTCTAAGATGAACGTACGCTGTCCTTGTGGCGACAGGTACCATTCCAAGAACTTCCACGCCTTCTCGGGTTCCTCAACGTCCCTGGCGATGCTCCACATATGTCCATGGGCAAAGTGATAATTCCCGGCATCTCCTCGGGGATACGGAACCATGGCCCAATCGTAGGGCGTTCCAAGCTGCAGATTGAGCCCGTAGTGCGCCCAGCCCGTCCAAATGGCATACCCGCCTTGAAAAGCGTTGCGAGACGGTGCACGGCCCGGGGCCGGCGCAGCGCCCAGATTAATGAGCTCCAGCCAGTATTCCAAGACCTTTAAATATCCCGGCGATCGAACGAGGACTTCTGTCCGGTCGTCACTTAACCAACCGTGCCCCGTCGAGTTGACAGACCAGATCCAGTTGCCGAGCGAATCGAGGGCTGCGACGCCGTAAACGCCTTCATCCGGACGGGTCAGCCGGATCGCATAGTCACGAAGATCCTCCACCGTCCAGTCCGCATCCGGGATCGCGACACCCGCACTGTTGAACGCGTCAAGATTGATAACCATGGGCCTGCTACTGAAATCGTAGGGCACGCCGACGAGCCTGTTGTTGTACATGGCTGCTTCCAGCACAAAGGGGAACACGCGGGCCCTTCGCGCCACTTCACTGTCCTCCCAAAACGGGGTGAGATCCAGAAGCAGACCCTGCTTCGCCCAAAGGGTCTTATACTGCGCCCACGTTTGAAAGACATCCGGCGGCACCCCGGCGGCGAGCATCACGCTGATCTTCGTCGGATACTCGTTTCCTGCAATTATCTCCACTTCTAACTGGTAGTCCGGGTTATCGGCGTGGAAAGCTGCGGCGATGCGTTCCCACCGTTCGTACGGATTCACGCCTGAGATGTTGGTTGCCAGCCGGATCGTCGTCGCGGCCGTCGATACCGTCAACAACAAACCGAAAACGGCAATCAATATGAGACGTTCTACGTGTTTCTTCATTCGGATTTGCTCTCCTCTCGCATCACTCGGCTCGAAGCACCAGGGAGGGTGCGACGATAGTCTCAATCCTATCCGTCATACCGTTTCAACCACTTGAATCATCTCTACTATGTGGTGCGCGACCGCTGGCTGCTACATCAAAGCCGCGCCTTCACAAACCGCTGTACGCCCCTGTAATCCCTTGCTCCATCACCACCCGAACCACATACTCCCGTCTGAAGCCGTGCAAACGCCTTATGGCTTCCGGCGTGGTGCGAGGGCATCCATACCGGTCCATAAAGCACATTCGTCAAACCGCTCTCTATGGCGGCGATTTGATGAACAGCCGCTCCTGAATAGAGCATCACCTCCACACCGGTTTCACCGACACAGACTTCTTTTTTGGCTACACAAGCTCAATATGGTTGCATTTGGTCATGCCTCAGTTGCCATTCTCAAGAGGCAGGTCGGGTTTTCCAAGCGTCACCACAACTCCCATCGTATGTCGGGTCGTCCGATGCCGTATCGCGCAGTGATCTCTCCGCCTACTTTTGAATACGGAAAAGTCCGAACTCCGCCCTGCACGGTTGCGTATTTCCCCATTGCCTTTTTGCAGGCAATCGTGAACCGGCGAGATCCTGTCTGTGCGAAGAGCTCTTGGAAGTGATATGCTTACCCATTCCATAACCGAACAAGAGGCACACCTATAGCCCGATTTACCAAGCAGGCATTGCTCAAATCCATATTCGGAGAGCCCGTAGGCGCTATATCGCAGGATTACCAACCGCATACTTGAGAACGATTGCGCATGGACACATGCCCCGCTTGGCTTCTCTGTAGAGCCTTCCTGTTACCGTCCAATGCGGACAACGAGTTGACGATTGACTCACCTCATCGGTGTTGACGGTCTCCTCGCCAATGCTATAGAGCGCGTTTTTTGCAGGTCACATCGCTGTTCACGCCGAGTCCGACCCGGAGAAGCGCACCAGCGAGACGCCCAAAAACTTGCTGGCAAAGCAGGCCCTGAAGGACTTAAGAGCAGTTGAGCTTAGATTGTCACCTCGCATGGTTACATCGCATACGGGGAGCCAAAAGGTCGATCACGTCAAGGGCTCATCACTTCCGCATCCGCACCAGAAGGAAGTCTCTGGCGGGAACCGTGATCTTGACCCGATTGTTGCTCACATTCAAGAAGCTCACGTTCTCCGTCGTCCAAGCGAGGGAATAGGAAGTATCTCCCGCAATAGGCGAAAAATCGACGGTCACGGTTTTACTTTCATGACTCATGTTCACGACCGCGGCGAGAATACCCCGGTCTCCGACGTAGCTTGAGACCAACACATCAGGCTCGTCGGTTTTCGCCGCCCGCGTCTGCCAAAACGGGTGGAAAACGACGTCCGGTCCGCCGATTCTAAACTCGTCGCGGACGAAGACCACCTTGTTCCATTCATTCGCATCGCTCCAGAGAGGCCACACGAGCACGTCATGGAGCAGGGCCAGGGATATCATTTCCCGGGTCGCCTTCACGTCCGTATTGATGTCCGGATACCTCGGATTCAGATTCGGACGGAGCTCGGGCAGAAAGACAGGCACGAAACCAAACTGGCGACCGGAAAACTCCGCGCCCCACTGATCAAGCGGCGTCATTTCCATGTACGACGGCGGGCCGTCGCCGCTCCAATCCCGAACGCTGTAGTAGACTTGCTCCCCAGTGACAAACGCATCGACAAATGAAAGAAACGGTATCGTCAAAACACCCGACGCGTGGGCAATGATCGCCGGTGGGCCGTCACCGTGCTCTTGGAACAAGTACGCCATGCGCTTGAGGTAGTCCCGCATTGCGTAGATATGATACGTCGGTTGACGCACGCCGAGGCTGTCGACATAACCCATCCCATGAGCCTCGACGGTATTCGGATAAGGATACGCCTCATCGACGTAGACACCGTTCACACCAGCGTTAACGATCCAATCTTTGATGGCCGACAAGTGGAAGTCAGCAAAGCCGCTGGCCGGTGAAACCCGCCGGTAATCCTCAGGCCCCCTGTTGGGCTGCATCTCCCACTCGTCCTTAAACGCTTCCCACTCTGGCGTCGTGAAAACAAAGTCTTCTCCCGGTATGTGGGTCCGCTCCCGGCCGGTAATATGGCTGGCCACGACATAAGGATAGATCCGGTCGACGCCGATGCTCTTTAAATACGCGACTTCTTTGCGGAAAAGCTCGGGGTCCCGTTCCCGGGGATACATGAGCACGATGCGCCACGAGTCATGCCAAAGGATCAAGTGATTGCCTTTCGGTGTGCGGCGGACAGCTTGACCCTGGCGTTGCAAATGATCCGTCGTGCTGTGATGCGCTGCAATCTTCCAGCCTCGCCAACCTTCAGGCAGCGGTTTCACGGGGGTGGCCATCAGCCCAAAGGAAAGAGTCATTTTTTCCGGCAAAACCGTAGGTTGGGCAATCAGACTGACGCGAAGCTCCACCCGATCGTCGTGCCGCACAATGCGTATGGCATGCGGGTTCACTTCCGGTCTCCAATACTCCCTGGATTCGCTGAACCAGCTAAGGCCCGCATCACGATTTCCGATCCAGACAAGCGGCCGGAAATCACTGTTCCACACGACACCGGAACCTTCAGGAATAGCGGCGGAAACAGAATTGGCTTGCTGCGACTCCATGCGGAGCGAGCTGGCGTGGATGGCACTGAAAAACAGAGCGTTCTCATTTTTAAACGGGATGACAAGCTCCCAGCTATCTGCTTGCGTCTCGGGCGGCGCTGTCAGCTCAATATCCGTTCGAATAAAGCCGTCGAATTCATACCGGGTTTGTACTTCCAGGCGCACGCCGTCTTCTGCGCAACTGGCAACGTAGACAGCGACACCCTGATAGGCTTCTTCGAGCACCGCCGGCGGCTCAAGAGGCTCCTCGACGCCGGAGAGCCGAAGTTGAAACGTGAGCGGACCGCTCAAGAATTCCTCGCCGCCGATGTGCACCTGAGTCGGTAGTCCCCAAGGGCCGATCTCATACGTTCGATTCCAAACTGCGACCTGCCTGGCAGAGGCTTCGACAGGCGTCCACGGTTTCAAGACGGTGTTCGGATCGAGAGCCTCCATGGCCACGGGATTCTTGACCCACTCGGGCTTTTCCGAGATCGGAGGAAATCTCCTTTCGATTTCTAACTGAACCTCGCTTTTGGCCAGCACAGGCCCACCTCCGACAAGGAGCATCGCTCCAAGAGACACAGCCATACTCACGATGACCAAGACAAAAAATAAACCCTTTGTGAACGAACGGTCCGACACGACGAGCATACCTCCTCCTGAATCGCCGGGCGCAACCGTGAAGGGTCTCGTTGCGCCGCACGGACGAGACCCGGCTGCGGACGGGAAAGCCTGAACGCCGCCCCGTGACGAAGACTCTACTGATCGCCGCCCACAGTTGCCGGTTCAACTGATGCCTTCCTGCTCAGACGATACGTGGCCGACAGGGACCAGGTGTCTCCCGCACGTACGTGTTCCGTGAACGGAGAGTACACGCGCGTCGGATAGACCTTGTTGTACGCTTCACCGTCGTAAACCCAAAGACCTCGTCCGTTGGTATACTTGTAACCGTTAAAGAAGCCGGAGCTGATCTCTAAAGTGAACTCCCAGTCGTTTTCGCTGCCAAACATCCGTAG
>LFTP01000294.1 GCA_001513395.1 Clostridia bacterium DTU080 | reverse complement strand
ATTACACGTCTGATAGACAAAAGCCGGGGCTGTCCCAACCTTGCTTTTGGGACAGCCCCATCCTAAAACCACGTGTCCGACCGTGGAGGAGTGCTCAACTTCTCTGCTCCACAGTCGAAGGAATGGTTCTTCTCGACCAACCAGCCTACCCTGCTTTTTTCGGGTCACTGAATCTTGGATCTTTCAGCTCTCACAGAGAAAAGCGACAAAGGCCTGAGCCACTGAACCAGTCAAGGGGATGTTGAACTCCTTCGCCGTCCGCTCAAAGGCGACGAAGAACCGCATGAGATGTTCGGGATGACAGTTGACTCCCATGTGACCTATACGCCATATTTTCCCTGCGAGGGCTCCCCAACTGCCAGCTATCATCACGCCTTGATCCTCCCACAGTCGCTGTCGGAAAAGAGCGTCGTCAATGCCGGGAGGAATCCTGAAAGCGGTCACGGTGTTAGCCTCGGCTCCCGGTTGCGGATAGATGTCCAGGCCGGCAGCTTGCAACGCGTTGCGGGTCGCCTCAGCGATACGGAAATGCCGAGCGCAGGATTGGTCAAGCCCTTCTTCCAGTAAAAGATTAACCGCTGCGTCAAGTGCGTAGATGTCACTGATGGAAGGCGTATAGGGGAACACTCCGTCTTTAAGCCACATGTCGTGCCAAGGTAAGAGGCTGCAGTAGTAACTCGAGATCGCTGTCTTGCGGGTCGTGATCATCTCCCAGGCTTGAGGACTGACTGACAGAAAGGCCAGACCCGGTGGAGCCGATAGGACCTTCTGAGAGCCTCCGAGAACAACATCTACACCCCACTCATCCGCTTTGAAGGGCTCACCGCCCAGGGAGGAGACCGCATCGACTATGGAGATGATGCCCCTGGCTTTGAGCGGTTCCACTATCTCAGCTACTGGATTGAGCAGTCCCGAGGGTGTCTCGCAATGCACGATCGTAGCTACGCGTATGTCGGGATGCTCCTTGAGCACCGCTTCTACATCGTCAGCTCCGATTACATGGTCATAGGCGCCACGGAGATACACGGGTTGCCCCCCGTAGATCTCAACAAATCTTCCAAAGCCCTCTCCGAAGTGACCGTTGGCTATACAGAGCACCTTCATGCCCGGTTCCACTAGCGAGCACACTGCGGCCTCCAGGCCCAGCAGACCTTCTCCGCTGAGAATCAACACATCGTGATCAGTTCCGATCACCTGCGCCAGACGACCGCACAGGTCGCGGTACAGGGCCGCAAAATCCGGGTCAAGATCGGGGTTGGTAGCGGGTCGCGCAAGAGCCGCTCGCACCCTCTCATCAACCATAGTCGGTCCCGGAGTCATCAGCAAACGCTCGTAACCGATTTTCTGCAATTTGTCTCGCAATGCATGTCACCTCTTTCCTGGAAGTATCATTCTCTTATCCGTTTCTGTTTCCTACACCCAAGGAGCATCATCGATGATCCGATACCGCTGAAACGCTATAGCGATCATCATTGGCGCTCTCGTGCCAGATCGTCGACGGCGATTTCTTGGCCTTGTGCGGCGGTATTCGTAAGCGCCGTCAAACCTCTATCAAGCTTAGGTTTTGCGGAGATGCCGCCCCTGGCCCTGATCCGTTCTGTCTAACCACCTGTCGCTGAGAGCGGACTTGGAGAAGCATCTCGGATGCTTCAACGAAGTCTCGAGCGAGGCCCGTGGAGTGCGATCAAGTGTTCACGCTTCTCGCAGGAATACTCCCCGGTCTCAAGAAAAACGATGGTGTGGCCATGATCCATAGAAAGCTGCATGGCGAAAGGAGGACGGCAATGCAAGGGATCATCAAGTCCATGTCTGACTGGGAGGCTTTCCTGGAGCGGGCCCATAGCGAACCGGTTGTAGCCATTGTCATTCAATCAAGCGGACCCGATCCCTGCCGTGACTCCGTTCAAAAGGTACAACTGGCCACTCGCAGTCAAGATGTGCTTATTGATGTCGAAATCGTCAAAGAGAAGCAAAGGCTGAGGCAGATGCTAAGGCCGTTAACGGAGAGCGCGCACTATGTCAAAGCCTTTCACAATGCTAAACCGGCCTTGCGTTTTCTGTTGGCTCTTGGACTAAGACCAGTTCGCATCTTCGACAGCATGCTGGCTGAGCAACTGCTCTCCGGGGGTCAGATGACGACAGAGCCGACGCTTTCGGAGTCCGTGCAGCGTCTTTTGAAGATAGAGGTACCTGATCAATGGCGTGATTCCACAACCTCTGTCGGATTGTCGCGCCAGGCGCGGTTAGTGTACGAGCTTCGTCTTCATCTCATTCCTCTTTTGGTCAAGGCGGGTTTGGTACGGTGTGCTCAGATTGAGTTTGAATGCAGCGTGGCCACGGCAGCAATGGAACAGGCCGGCATCCGCATCGATGTTGATCGCCTTCAAAGGATCGTGACAGAGGCCGCTCAGCGCATGGAGGACGCCACACGGGGCTTTTGCGAGGCCTTTGGCATGACACACGAGAGCCTTTTTGGCGACGCTACAATGAACTTGCACGCTGACCAACAGGTCTTGGCCGTCTTGCAGGAGCACGGCTTGCCTCTTCGCAGTGTTCGCAGGAGTGCCTTGCAGCCCTTTTTGTCCACCCATCCCGCCCTGCAGCACTTGTTGGATTACCGGGCGGCCAGCGGGGATCGGGCTCTGGAAAGCTATCTAAAGGCTGTACATCCAGTCACGGGACGTGTTCATCCCACCTACTCTCAACTTGCTGCGGCTACGGGCCGCTACAGTTGCTCAAACCCTAACATGCAGAGTTTCCCCAATACTCCCCGACATCGGGTATGCGTAGTCCCAGAAGCTGAGCACATGTTTGTCGTGGCGGACTATTCGCAGATCGAGTTGCGAATCGTGGCTCAACTCAGTCAAGATCAACGTATGTTGACTGCCTTCAAGCAAAACGTTGATTTGCACACGCTGACCGCAAGCATCCTCGCTGACAAACCACCGTCGCAGGTGACCAGAGAAGAACGCCAAGCCGCCAAAGCCGTCAATTTCGGCCTCATCTATGCCATGGGTCCTCAGGGTTTGGCCAATTACGCCAGACATACCTATGGCGTAGAGATGAGCCTGCAGCAAGCGACCAGGTTTCGCCAGCGCTTTTTCGCCGCGTACAACGGAGTGGCTCGATGGCATGCCCGTGTTCAAAAAGAGCGTCCGGAATTCGTGCGGACACTCTCCGGCCGTCTGCGGCGGGTAGTGCCGTGGCAACTTACGCAGGCTCTGAACTCTCCCGTTCAGGGCACCGGTGCCGATATCCTCAAGCAGGCACTGGTCCTTATTTTCCCGGTGCTGCACGACATGAAAGCACGAATTGTGGGCGTGGTTCACGACGAAATCCTGGTCGAGGCCCCAATAGATCGCGCTGATGAAGTGGTGCAGGTTATGAACCGGAAGATGGAGCAGGCAGCGCGAGAGTTCTTGCCTGACGTTCCTTGTCCCGTCCAGGCTCGTGTGACGAGCAGTTGGGGGGACGAAGGTTGATGGCCTCTTCACTGCGCGGAATCGGGATCGATCATCGCAGGAGCGGATCGGTCTTTGTTGGGTTTAACCTCCTCCCGCACGGCGATAATCGCTTTACCGAGAATCAGGACGACCGGAGCGACGATCAGACCCTTGGCTCCCAGCAGTATACTGCCCCAGTACAATCCCATGAGCATGATCAGAGGATGAATGCCCAGTGAGGCCCCTACGATTCGCGGTTCAATAAATTGCCTGAGAGCGGAGATGACTCCGAACATCACTATGAGTGAGACTGCCAGACCGCGCTGGCCGACTATCCAAGAATATACTGCCCATGGGACATACAACAAAGACGGCCCTACGATGGGCACGATATCAAGCAGCCCGCCCACCAGACCGGCACTAAGCCATCGCTCAACTCCGATGAGCCGCAACCCTAGAGTACTGGCCAGAGTACTCAGACTTATCACGAGGGTTTGGGCCAATATGTACCGTCCCAAGGCCC
>LFTP01000204.1 GCA_001513395.1 Clostridia bacterium DTU080 | reverse complement strand
AGTCTCTAAGCCGAGACGCGAGCTAAAAGAGACGAGGGGCCGACCTTTTGGGACAGCCCCGAGACCCTTCCGCGCAACGGAAACTACTGTGTCTATAGCAAAAACATCACATTAATCTATTGTAAAGCGCTCGAAATCTACACATAGGATTATTCCGCGTCTGATCCGCTTCTCCTGCAAAAAGGTCAGCACTTCGGCGGCCAGTCACGAATAGAGCATTTGCCTATTGATGTGATGGCATGATCCGGAGGGCTGTGTGGGGTTGTAGGTGACTCCTCCGGGGTCCACCCACAAGCCCCACACTCCCACTATGACGGCATCCATCCTTCATATGCCGTCGTAACCCCATACCATTCACTCATACCTGCCTTATCCTCTCCAACTGAAGCGGGGAGACTTGCAGCAGGCGGTTTGTCTCTGTCAAAAGTCCGTCTGAGCGCTCTGCCCATCAAAAAGCGACGCCGTTGTCTTGCGCCGCTTCTTGCCTCACTGGCATGTTTTCCGTCAGCTCGTCTTTTTCGAGGCGGCTGACTCTCGTTTGGCAGAAATCTTATACTTGCCGTTGCCAAAGTACTCCGGCAGGTATTGTTCCGCCGCCGCTAACATCTCTTCTTCTGACAGACTGGTTGTCCGACCGTCCTCGTACTGTTGCTTTACCCACTCGGTCATGGCCATGATTCCTTCATGACGCTTGTCAATCCGCGCTTCGCCGTTGAGACCCAGCTTTCTGTTCACCCAAAAAGCTACGCCCGCGGCACCTGCCTTATCGGTCACGTTGACGCCCAACGGACGATTTAGAAGAGCCTTCGTATCAAAGATGTTGTAGATCTCCTCATCCTTGAGCAGCCCGTCAACATGGACCCCGGCTGAAGTGACGTTAAACTGCCGCCCGATAAACGGCGTCATCGGCGGAATGTCATAGTTGAGTTCTTCGCGGAAGTAATCGGCGATCTCCGTAATGACGGTCGTATCAATCGAATCATCACCGGTGAGGCTCATGTACTCGATCACCAGTGCCTCTATCGGGGTGTTCCCGGTTCTTTCGCCGAAGCCCAACAGGGTTCCGTTGACCGCCGAACATCCGTAGAGCCAGGCGGTGGTGGCGTTGATCAGACCCTTGTGGAAATCATTGTGTCCGTGCCACTCGAGCCACTCTCCCGGTACTCCGGCTTCATGGATCAAAGCGTGCACCAAACGGGGTACACTGCGAGGCAATGTGGCTCCCGGATAGGTGACTCCATATCCCATGGTATCGCACATACGAATCTTGATCGGGATACCGCTCTCCTCGCTCATGGACATCAGAGTCTGAGCAAAGGGAACGACAAAGCCGT
>LFTP01000042.1 GCA_001513395.1 Clostridia bacterium DTU080 | reverse complement strand
CGACATCTTTTACAATAACTGCTTCAAGAACGGTATGCTGCCCATCCGCTTAAGCAACGAAGATGTGGACTTCATCATGAAACAGGCCCAGGCCCGCCGCTATGAACTCACGGTAGATCTGGAGAAATGTCTGATCACGGATGCGACAGACAGTGCCGCCCTTTCACTGCCCTTTACACTAGACGCCACACGGCGTGAACGCCTCCTTGAAGGTCTGGATGACATCGACATCACACTCAAGTACGAGGAACAGATTCGGCGCTATGAGGAGGCACGGCGTGTCGTCTGACATGAGTATGGCAAGGGGGATGCATGTGCTTCGGGTCGAACTGTACGACACCACGCTACGTGACGGCACTCAAGGCGAGGGTATCTCGTTTTCTGTGGAAGACAAGCTCAGCATTGTTCGCCGCCTTGATCAGTTGGGTATTGACTTGATTGAAGGCGGATGGCCCGGCTCCAATCCGAAGGACGCTGAGTTTTTCGAGCGAGCCAAGGATATCGAACTGACGCACGCTCGTTTGACGGCGTTCGGATCAACTCGCCACCACAGCCGTCGGGCAGAAGAGGATCCCAATTTGGGGGCGATCGTCAACTCCGGGGTTAAAACAGCGGCCATTTTTGGGAAGAGTTGGGACTTCCATGTCCGCGAAGCTCTGCGTACGACCCTGGAAGAAAACCTCAGGATGATTGAAGAAAGTATTGCCTTTTTGGTCGCCCAGGGCCTGACGGTAATATACGACGCTGAGCATTTCTTCGACGGCTACAAGGCCGATTCGGTCTACGCCTTGGAAACGCTGCACGCGGCAGCGCGAGGCGGCGCGCGCACCGTTTGCCTGTGCGACACCAATGGCGGATGCCTACCGCATGAGATCTATGAGATAACTCAACACGTAAGAAGAGTCATCGATCTGCCTGTCGGCATCCATGCCCATAATGACGGTGGATTGGGAGTGGCCAACACGCTCATGGCCGTCAGGGCCGGGGCCACACACGTGCAGGGAACGATCAACGGATACGGTGAGCGCGCGGGTAACGCGGATATGTGCCAGATCATCCCCAATCTTGTGCTCAAGATGGGCCATGATTGCGGTGTCCAGATCGCCGGTCTCACTGACCTTTCCAGATATGTGGATGATTTGGCCAACGTAAGACCTGACAGCCGGCGCCCCTTCGTTGGACGCAGCGTCTTTACTCATAAAGGAGGGATTCATGTCTCGGCCATGCTGCGAAAACCCGAGACCTACGAGCACATTGATCCCTCTTTGGTGGGTAATCAAAGACGGGTCCTGGTCAGTGAACTGTCCGGAGCCGGGAACATGATTTACAAAGCGCAGGAGTACCAGATACGTCTGGAGAAAGGTTCAACTGCCCTCACACGTCTTTTGCAGGCCGTCAAGGAGCTTGAACATGAAGGATATACGTTTGAGGGAGCAGAAGGATCATTTGAACTCCTGTTGAAAAAATCCGTCGGCCTATATAAACCGTTCTTTGAACTGGTCGGCCTTCGGGTGATTATAGACAAACACAGTCTCGACCAAGAGCCGATTACCGAGGCGTCGATAAAGGTACGCATAGGCGATCGTCTGGTGCATACGGTGGCCGAAGGGGAAGGGCCGGTGCATGCTTTGGACTTGGCCCTGCGGCGAGCGCTTGGGTGCGTGTACCCAGTGATCAATGACATTCACCTGACAGACTACAAGGTCCGAGTAGTCAACGAAGATGCCGGTACGAGTGCCGTGGTACGCGTTCTTATCGAATCTGCGGCTCGCGGCTATACCTGGAACACCGTAGGAGTCTCCGCCAACTTGATAGAAGCGAGCTGGAGAGCTCTGGTGGATTCCATTGAATACGGTTTGATGATTTGTGAGGTTCAGCCTCAGGCCTGCGTCACGGCGAATGATGAGACATAGATGGTAACTTGGGTTGATCAGCTTTCTCGTTCGCCCACGGTCGTGAGGATTGACCCTGTGCGGCGACAGTCGTAAACTCAACCGCTTTCGGGTGCTTGACACACTGCGTGGCGAACAGATGTCTAAGCCTCACTTCAGCTGCGGGCTATGTGGCAGGTGATTTAGACAAACGGATTAAGGCAACTGGCAATGTCACCCGCAGCAACTGCTTGATGAGACTGGTGAGGTGACCGCTATCGGCGTAAGGTGCGTGGCTCCATGGACAGATGCGTGAGCGGGGGTGTGCCTAACACCTCTGCTCATGCCGTACTATGTCACGTGTTTGAACAAAGCTGCTGCCGCCTCCGTTACCGGAGTGTTGCGATTATAGTCACAATGATCCGTCAGGGTCTTCCCAATCTGTGGTGCTTTTAAGGAGGCCGTCGTCTGAGCGTTGACCACCATTGACCTCATCGACATACTGATCGTAGCCTATGTTGTATTTCGTCTCATGCTCATCCTCCGAGGTACGCGAGCTACCAGTATCATCAAAGGTTTAGGAGTGATTCTGGGAGCCAATGCCGTTTCTCGCTACCTGGGTCTTCGCACCGTCACCTGGATCTTGACGCAGGGGACGACCGTGATTCTTGTTGCCTTGCCAGTGGTCTTTTACCCGGAGTTGCGTCGCGCCCTGGAGCATCTGGGGCGCGGTCAGCTATTCACCCGCTTGTCAACGCTAACCCACGACGATACGGAAAACGTCATAGATATCGTGGCTCGAGCCGCGCGTCAGCTCTCACAAAGCCGAACAGGGGCTCTCATCGCCTTTGAAAGAGAGGTCGGCCTGGAGGAGTATATAGAGTCGGGCATACGAATTGAAGGCATAGTATCCCCTGAACTCATCCTGACTATCTTTACGCCCACGACTCCCCTTCATGACGGTGCCGTTGTTCTGCGCGGCATGAATCTCGTTGCCGCCGGATGTTTCCTACCCCTTACGGAATCGCCCATTTCGCCGGAACTAGGTACCCGACACAGGGCCGCACTTGGTGTAAGCGAAGTGTCTGATGCTCTGGTGGTCGTGGTCTCCGAAGAGACCGGCGGCGTATCTGTCGCCATGGGAGGGCAGCTGCACCGCAACCTGGACGAGAATGCGTTGCGAAACATACTGAGTTCCGAGCTCAACCAAAACGGTGGCTGGCTGAGGGGGTTGTTCCGATGAGATCGGATCTAAAAGGCGACATCGGCATCCGCCTCTTGGCCCTCGCCATTGCGATCGCCCTGTGGTTTGTCGCTTCAGAGGACCTTCGTGTGGAATCCGTTCCCATGGAAGAACGTGTTTTGCCCGCCTCCGTGCGTCTGGTGGGCGTGTCTGAAGAGCTTGTAGCCTTCCAGGACGTATCTCAACTGGAGGTGCGCTTACGCGGTCCCGCGAACGTGACCGTTCCCGAAGATCTAGAGGCTTTTGTTGACCTGACAGGCAAGAGAGCCGGTCAATACCGGGTTACACCGCAAATCAGCCTGCCGGCTCGCTTTTCGCTATTGGCGGTCAAACCCGAGAACGTCCACGTCCGTCTCGAACCCGAGATCACCCGTACCCTGCCCGTCGTGACGGCGGTGATCGGTCTTCCTCCGGGCACGGAAGTCGTCATCGGGCGACCGGAACCCACCGAGGTGAGAGTCTCGGGTGCGCAAAGCCGAGTCGAACGGGTGGCCAAGATCTATGCCATCGCCAACTATAATGCCGTCGGAAATACCTCAATGGCTGAAATCAAGATCATAGACGCTATGAACCAAGAAGTAACTGACGTGATTGCTGAGCCCACACACGTCCGCGTCAGCTTGGAGCTTAAGATGCCCTCTGCATCTTCAGAGTCTTTGGGGCTTCCATCAGAGGCCGAACCTGAAGATATTGACAATCCGCCATCGAGTGTGCAATCTGCGCCCGCGGACGATAATCAATTGGCAGATAGTGCTTAACACCGCGCATACTGTAGGAGGGGTGTATCGCCGAATGGCACGCTTATTTGGAACCGATGGAGTACGCGGTGTAGCAAATCGCGAGCTGTCCCCTGAACTCGCTCTGTCTCTGGGTCGGGCGGGCGCCTTTGTTTTGGCCAAGCCCAAAGAGGCGCCGATTCTGGTCGGAAGAGACACGCGCATTTCGGGCGACATGCTCGAGGCGGCGCTCGTAGCGGGTATTGCCTCCGCCGGAGTGGACGCTCTGTTGGTGGGCGTCGTCCCGACACCGGCAGTGGCTTACTTGACAAAACATATGAAAGCCGCGGCCGGGGTAATGATCTCGGCATCGCACAATCCAGTCATCGACAATGGCATCAAGTTCTTCTCCGCCGGCGGATTCAAGCTTTCGGAAGATGTGGAAGATGAGATCACGGCTCGGCTACACTCGGTAGATGAACTGCCCATAGGTGAGAACGTCGGGCGGATTCGCGCCCGCCACGAGGCTTGGAGGGATTATGCCGAGTTCTTGCTCTCTCTAGGACCTGGGCTGCAAGGAATGCGGATCGTGGTCGACGCGGCTCACGGTGCGGCCTACCGTATTGCCCCCCACGTGTTGTCCGATCTGGGAGCGGAAGTGATTCCCATCGACGTAAAGCCCAACGGGATAAACATCAACGTGAAATGCGGTTCCACACATCCGACACAACTGCAAAAGGCCGTCGTGGAGCACCAAGCCCATGTCGGTTTGGCCTTTGACGGCGATGCCGATCGCTTGATCGCCGTCGACGAACAAGGCCGTGTTGTGGACGGGGATCACCTGCTGGTCATCTTTTCTCTTGACATGTTGAGCCGAGGAGAACTCAAGCGTAAGACGGTCGCGGCTACTTCCTACAGCAACCTGGGACTCCATCGAGCCCTGGCTAAACACGGCGGACAAGTCCTGACGGTCAATGCAGGCGATCGATATGTCCTGGAGGCCATGTTGCGAGAAAAACTTAACCTGGGCGGAGAGCAATCCGGTCACATAATCTTCACCGATCATTCCACCACCGGAGACGGCCTACTGACCGCCCTCCGGCTTTTGGCGGTCATGCGACAGACCGGTCAACCCCTGTCCGAACTGGCTGATCAGATGGAGCGCATACCGCAGTATCTCGTCAATGTTACGGTTCACTCCAAGAAATGGCAGGAAAACGAGGCTGTTTGTAAAGCTATTGCCGAGGCCGAAGAGCAACTTGCGGGGCAGGGACGCCTACTCGTACGGGCTTCCGGTACGGAACCGGTAATACGGGTCATGGCCGAGGGATTTGATTCTGAACACGTTCGCCAGTTGGCTAACACCGTCGCCGCCACCATCAAACAGGAATTGGGAGAGTAGCTAAGAGGGGGGCGACGATGGTCGTCAGCATCGGTGTGGACATTGTACAGATTTCTCGCATCAAAGGCACACTCGAGCGTTTCCCTGACCGCTTCTTACACCGCGTCTTCACCGAGCAGGAGCGAGCCCTTTGCAGTCAAAGTAATGATGTATCGCACCTTGCAGCGCGCTTTGCCGCCAAGGAGGCGGTCATGAAAGCTCTCCGTACCGGCAGAGCCCGCGGTGTACGTTGGATCGATGTCGAAATCATCGGTCACGGAGGCCCGCCGCGAGTAGCACTGCATGGACAAGCCAGGACCGTGGCTGAAGAATTGGGGATAAGGACCATCCATCTCAGCCTCTCTCATGAGCGGGAGTATGCCGTCGCATTTGTGGTGGCCACCAGGTAGACTTGAGCAACGACCTGATCAACCTTCGCAGGCCCGGGCTCGATCATGTGCGGTGACAGTCACTTCCGAGTGCTTCTGGCAGTACGTTACGAGCAAATGTCTGGACATCCCGGAGTGCTTCTGCGACTTTTGGCTCTGTAGCCGGTGGTTAAAACGGCACGGATCAAGACAACGGTCAGTGTCAGCTGTCGAGACCGCTCATTGACATCAGGGAGGAGGCCGCAGCCACGTAGTAATGCGTGCGCGCCAAAAACAGCCACGCGAACATGGCTGTTTTTGGCGCACCCGGGCTGATGCCGACCCCCAACACCGGTGTCTTAACAAGGGCACCGTCTCCGATCATCACCGCGCCGTAGTGACTCAATCATCGGCAGAAGGATTCGTATTGCACCAATCCCGGTGCTTGGAGGAGAAAACACCCAAATGCGGATCGTGACCGGAAAAGAGATGTTGGCCATCGATGAGTACAGCATAGGACAAGGCATGCCAAGAGCCGCTCTCATGGAGTCCGCCGGAGCGGCTGTCGCCCGAACGGCATGCCATATGCTCGGTGGTGACGTGGACGGTCGGCGCATTCATGTGCTATGCGGTACCGGAAACAACGGCGGTGACGGGTTGGTTGCCGCGCGCCATCTGCTAAATGCCGGTGCCCGGGTACATGTTTTCTTAGTTGGCAACGCGGAGCGTCTGCATGATGAGCCGGAGCAATTCTACCGAGTTCTCGTCTCCATGGGCTGCAAAATAACCCATGTGGAAACCGTCAACAAGCGCATTCTTTTTCTGCTTGATCTCGCCGATCTGATCATCGACGCCATGTTGGGAACAGGAGCCAAAGGCCCTTTGCGAGAGCCTGTAGCGACGCTGGTGCAGGCTGTCAACAAAGCGTCAAAACGTGTTCTGGCCGTGGATGTGCCCACGGGCGTGAATGCGGATACCGGTCAAATCAGCGGTGATGCAGTCCGAGCCGAATGTACCGTCACCTTCGGACTGCCCAAACTCGGTCTTCTTTTGTATCCCGGCGCCGAGTTTACAGGACGACTGATCGTCGATGATATCGGATTTGCGAGGGATCACCTCGCCTGGCGCTCAGAGCAGATGCCGGAGCGGATATATCTGTCGGCGGAGTATGTGTCCTCTTTGATGAGAACGCGTCATCCCAGGTCGCACAAAGGTACTTACGGACATGTGCTGGTAATCGCGGGATCAGCAGGACTGCTGGGCGCTGGTGAGCTCGCAGCCCGCGCCGCTGCCCGTAGCGGCGCCGGATTGGTTACCTGGGGAGGGCCGCACTCTTTGTGGCCGACTATGGCTGTCAAAGTGACTGAAGTCATGACCTTGGGGTTGCCAGAGACCGAACCGGGTTATCTTGGCCCGGAGGCTGCAACGAGCATCATTGGTAACCTGCAGAACAAGGATGTACTGGCCTTGGGACCCGGTATCGGCAGACATGACGGTACCAGAAGCTTGGTGGAAAATCTCTTGGCCCGAACAACCATACCGGTCGTCATCGATGCCGATGCCTTATTTGCCCTCGCCGCATCAAAGCCGGAACGCCTGAAGCCCTCTCATGCACCATGGGTACTCACACCGCATCCCGGTGAAGCGGCTCGCTTGTTGGACTGTAGCGTAGCCGACATTGAAAGCGATCGGCCAGCGGCCGTCCGAAGACTGGCCGAGAGATTCGGCTGTGTGGTGGCTTTAAAAGGAGTACCCACCCTGGTCAGCGATCATGCCGAAGGCGTGCTGTACGTCAACAGTACCGGAAATCCCGGTATGGCCACCGGAGGAACGGGTGACGTGCTGACGGGCATGATTGCCGGATTCATAGCCCAAGGCATGAGCCCTCTCAACGCTACCGTTGCCGGAGTCTACCTGCACGGTCGCGCGGGAGACATCGCTGCGGAAGCGGGGCAGACGGGACTGCTTGCCGGCGATCTTTTGCATACCATACCTCAGGCTATAGCTGAGTGTTGGGAGTCGGTCAATGCTCAACTCTGACGCTATCGGTCGTCCCATGTGGGCGGAGATCAACCTAGATCACATCAAGGCTAACGTACGGGCCCTGTTAAGCATATGCGGTCGCCGACAACTGATGGCGGTCGTCAAAGCCAATGCCTACGGTCATGGGGCCGTCAAAGTGGCCAAAGCCTGTCTGGAGGCAGGTGCTTCCTGGCTTGGTGTAGCCATCCCTGAAGAAGGAGTGGAGTTGCGACAAGCAGGAATTGAAGCACCGATATTAGTGTTCGGCGCCTTGTATCCCGGACAGGAACAGCTTTTTATCAAGCACGCATTGGTGGCCACCGTTGCTTCACCGGAAGGCGTGCAGGCAGCCTGTCGAGCTGCCCAAGAAGGACACCGTTTGCGAGTTCATCTTAAAATCGACTCCGGAATGGCCCGTCTGGGATTCTCACCCTCAGAAGCAGTCTCGATGGCGCGTCGATTACAAGAGGGCGGAGTCGTTCTTGAAGGACTCTACACTCACTTAGCGACGGCCGATGAGACCAATACCGCCTTTGCGCTCGATCAATTGCGGAGGTTTTCTCAAGCCAGGCAAGCGTTGATTGCAGCCGGCATGGCGCCACTGTGGTCTCACGCTCTCAACACGGCCGGCCTGCTGCAGTCTTTCGAAGATGGAGGCAACCTCGCCCGAAGCGGTATCGGTATCTACGGCTATAGTCCCTCACGTGCGCTGGCTCACGTGATCCCTTTGAAACCGGCCATGTCCTGGCGAGGACGGGTTGTCGCCGTACGTCGACTGCCCGCGGGATCTCCGGTAAGCTATGGCGCAACTTATTTGACACCTTCTGAAACCACTATCGTCACCCTCCCTATGGGCTATGCCGACGGGTTAATCCGCCGCCTCAGCTCACGAAGCCATGTGCTGTTGGGAGGACGCCGTTATCCGATCGCCGGACGCATATGCATGGATCAATGCCTGGTCGATGTCGGGGATTACCCGGTGCATGTAGGCGACGAGGTAGTAGTCCTGGGCCGCCAGGGCGGGGAAGAGATCACGGCCGACGAGTTGGCGGAAGTCGCTGACACTATAAGCTACGAGATTCTGTCCGGGCTTAGTCCGCGGGTATCTCGTCTGTACGTCGAAGCTAACAGTACACAGGGGGATGAGCATCATGCCGGATAACTCATACGACGTAGCGATAGTCGGTGCAGGACCGGGGGGCTATGTCGCAGCTATCAGAGCTGCTCAATTGGGGGCGCGTGTCTGTTTGGTGGAAAAATCACAGCTGGGGGGAACCTGTCTCAAGAGAGGCTGCATTCCCACCAAGGCATTTGTGGCCAGTGCTCGCGCCTACGATCTGGCGCGGAAAGGTAACGTCTTTGGTTTTCACGCTGAGAATGTGACGCCGGATTTTTCGGCCATGAGCGCTCGCAGCAAGGCTACAGTAGAACGCCTGGCCAAAGGTGTCGAATATCTTTTGCGCAAGCGCAAGGTAGATGTGATCTACGGATCGGCCAAGTTCGAGGACAAGAACCTCCTGCAGGTTGAGCAAGAGAGCGGGTCCGTGCAAGTTGAGGCCCGGAATTTCATCATAGCCACGGGCAGTAAGCCGATGGTGATTCCCGCTTTGGGTTACGACGGAGAGCGGGTCGTCACCTCTGACGAGATGTTTCGACTTGAGAGACTACCTGAGCGCATAGTCATCGTCGGCGGCGGTGTCATAGGATGCGAGTTTGCTTCCATCTTTGATCTGTTGGGTTCCGAG
>LFTP01000076.1 GCA_001513395.1 Clostridia bacterium DTU080 | reverse complement strand
GTACAGGAGACGCCTTGGCGTCGAGCAACATCCAACGCTCGGGACAGCGTAAGGTATGATTCCTCCTCGTCCCCATCAAGACCGATGCTGAGGGCTGCCAAAAACAGTACATTCAAATCGTTAGGACGTTGCTCACGGATGTATCCCGTTCGTTGACGGACCGCCGACACATACTCGCCCTCGACGGCATCTTTCATGAAGTCTTTTACGGCCTCGAAGTCAAAAACCGACCGACTGAGTATCTCGTCCAGACGCCGCGCCAGTTCTCGCTCGCTGAGGCGCTCTTCTGGTTGGATCGCTCTTTCGCGTTCGAATGACAGGCTGGGAACACAGGTGTCGCAGAAGCCGCATTGGTACTCTCTTGGAGGATTGATCTCAAAAGTCTGGCGCAAAAAGGATCTTCGACAACGCCCCGGAGGCAAAGTTGTGTACCGGTAAAGGTTGCACAGACTGTAGAGCCGGATCGCTCGGATCGAGGTATATCTGATCTCGAGGAGCAGGCTCCCTCCTTGCCTCACAAACTCGTCTTGACTTCCTCGCCGGCGCCGGAGTTCCTCCATCCTCCGCTCATACTGCGATTGAGATCCGGATCCTCCGCCACCCGTGAGTGTCTCGTAGAAGCGAAGGTGCCTCTCCAAAGCGTCGCAGGCCCGCTCCCAAGACCAGTCTCCCGCCCTGTGCAGTTTGAATGCGCTGCCGGTCCTGGTATAGGTCTTGATGACGCTTAGCTCTTGCAGAGTGGCTATAGCCGTTGCCACTTTCTGCCAGTTGTTGTCATCCACTTTGATCTGATCGACATCGGCTATCAACTTAGCATAGACCTGCTCCAAGCATTCTTTTTCCACGCTCATACCGGGGAAGTTGGAGCTTATCAGGGAAGACTGCTGGGCGACGTCACACAGCTCACTCAATCCGTAAATGCACTTCAAACTGGGGAAACCGTCGTCCATCTCAAGGCAGGGGAGAGGAATAGGCTCTTCGGGCCCTAGATTCCAGAGACGGCCGTTGTCGATATACTCCTTCGCACATTCTCTCTTGGGAGGGACGGATATCAGCGCCACATGAGCGTGTCTACCGTCACGCCCTGCTCGCCCGATCTCCTGGTAATACCCCTCTAAGCTCCCTGACATGACATAGTGGACGATGAAACGGATGTTAGGCTTGTCCACGCCCATGCCAAAGCCTTTGGTCGAGACCATTACGGGCAAGCGATCGTCCAGGAACCTGCCTTGGGTCTCCATAGGCCTGCTCTGCCAATGGTCTCGTCGCTCGGTGATCAGATCGCCTTTCCTAAACCTGTGTCTGCAGTCGGTACACTCCCACCGTCCCCATCCTTGGTGATAAACCCGCGGTGAACGGCAGCTCGGACACTGCCGGGGCGCTCGCCCGGCATACACACCGATCTCATAGGTAGGCCAAACGTGTCGCTGCAGGTGATACCCTACTACCGGTGCACTGGCAGAAAACAATGAGTGACTGTAATGGTCCGCAAACGGAGTGAAGACTACCGCCCCATGTCGGTACTCCCCTCCATCCGTTCGGGCCAAAAGGCCGTCACCGTCCATCTCAAGGATTCTTGGACCTATGCGCGTCAACAGCTCTTCGAGAAGTCTCAGCCTGTCGTTGAAATCCCGTCCTTCGGCAAGGTGTACGCTGTAACTAAGCTCAGGTCGGTCACTGCTGCGGTTTTGTACAATGTCGGCCTCATCGATGCCCAGGGTATGGAGAATATCCCCCCGCACTGCACTCGAAGCGGTGGCGGTGAGACCCACGATCGGTGTTCTCAGTCGCTCATCTCCGTCGTACTGGTTTTCAACGTACTCGCGAAGAGACTTTATCAGCGTATACGAAGTGCGAAAATCATGACCCCACTCGGATACACAGTGCGCCTCATCCACGGCGATGAAAGACAACCGACGATAATCTATCAACTGGGTGATGAAACCCGAGAACCCCTCGGTCTCCAGTCGTTCAGGCGTGATATAAAACAGCCTGAAGGGTCCGCGCATGACCAGATCATATATCTCGTTCGGGTTTTGAATCTCCCGAGACGTGATGGATCCGGCCCCGACTATCCCGCATCGATGTAGGTGTCCGATCTGGTCTTGGATCAAGGCGACCAAGGGAGCGATCACCAAAGCCATTCCAGGCTGTATCAAGGCCGACAACTGATAAATCGCGCTCTTGCCGTATCCCGTGGGCAGGATAACCAACATTGATTCTTGTTTTAGAAGGCGCTGTACGGCCTCTACCTGCTCATTCCGAAGAGACGGATGTCCGAGGAATCTGGAGAAGAAATGGTCCAACACCTCACGGGGCGTGTCTTCGATCCTATAATCCTGGGGGAGGCCAAGATGTCCCTCACTCAGCAACTGCTCAGCTTCCGTTGCAATCTCCTGTTCATCCCAGTGTGCTTCCAACTCGTCATCATCAAGATCGACTGGGTCGCCGATGACGATCTGCGGATTCTCTGCAGGTCCATCGATCAGCGGCCAAAGAGCCTCTCGGCCACTCCGTCCGTTGGTTCCTCCCAGATAGGCCTCAAGTGCGGTTTTGCCGATCTGAGAGAGGGCAGGGGCCTCGAGCTCTACTTCGGGCAATCGAAATGATAACCCATACAGCCTTCGCACCGCCTCAAGCAGCTCCAGCGAATCCCATAGGGCGAGGATCGGTATAGGATCCTCCGCATAAACGCGTATCCGCAGCCGTGGCGTTCCCTCTAAGATATAACCTTCCAGCTTCTGAAGCCAGGCCGTTGCCCACAGACGTATCGAAGCGGGAGCGATGGTCATCCACTTCTCCCATTCGTGTCCCAGGTTTCTGTCCATACGACTTCTTTGCGCCACTTTACGCACCTGCAAGGGGATCTCACTGGCAAGCAAGTCCTCGAGTGTAACCGTGACTTCTTGATTGCCGACGGCAAAAGTACCGGATCCTGTCACCCTCAATCCGTCAGATGATCGCAACGTTCGTTCAAGAAGAACCGACAGAAGCCTGTTTGCAGCGTGTTCTGGCTCGACGCCCATCGGATCGAGCTCGGGAACACGGCGGTAATCCGCTTGTGTCCAGTGATCAANNGATCAAGTCGAGCCCGCCAATCCTCCGCCGCTGCGACAACGACAAAATCCTCTTCGTCTACCCAGTTGATCTGGAGTCCGTCAGCGCAGGCCATCACCAAAAGAGACTGTTGAACCCAATACGGGACGGCCGCCAAGGGATTTCCAGCCGGCCACCCCTTAGGGCCCCAGCCCAGGTTGTACGCCCATCTAGCGAGTCTCAACTGTACTCACCCCCATCTTCATCCCAGACTGTATAGGCGATGGCCACAGGTATTACCCGTGCGCCCGCTTCCTGCAATGTGCGTGTCGCTTCAGCCAATGTGGCTCCCGTCGTGACCACATCGTCGACTAACAACACTGTCTTTCCGCTGAGTGACCGATCCCGTACCGAAAAGGCATCACGTACGTTTTCACGACGTGCGCTCAGCCCGCCGGCTTCCTTCTGGCGCTGTTCGGGAATTCGCCGCCACCGCAGTCCGTCGATAACCGGGTGGCCGATTTCCCGCAGAACCTCGGTCAGCACCGTGAGCCCCTTCGTTTCATGACCGGGACGTCCCGGAATCACCGTCACGGGGATCCCGGGGAAGTGCAAAGCTATGTATTCCGCGATCAACGTCGCTCCGATGCCGGTCGATTTAAACCACAACACACGCTGAGCGGTCAGCCCCAGCAGCGTATCCGAACGGGCTCGACAGGCCGGCATATACCGTGAGAACACCGTCCATACGGAGCCGTGTCTGCGGATCCGCAAAGGCGGACGCCGCGATCCGGCCGGCAACCCTTCGGCCTCAAGAGGCTGCCGCCATCGCTGCCAACCGTTGCTCAGCAACTCAACAAGATCGGTCGCTTTGTCGAGAAGAAAATCCGGGCCCGCGTCGGCGGCGTCGGCGGCATCGGCGCATCCCCACAGTGCCAGAGCACTTGAAATGCCTAAGCGTTGAGCGGCGAAGATGTCCTCCCTTCGATCTCCGATCAGAAGCGCACGCGTCGGGTCCCGGCCTTCCAACCAAGGCCTTATGTTCACAGGTCTGGGTTTTCTCGCCGCGGCGATCAGGTTTTTCAAGAGGCGTTCCGCGACACCCGGGAGATGATGCCGGATCAAAGTCTTGGCATATTCCGCAGGTGCGTTGGTGACTACGGCAACCCGCACATCGGGCAAACCACAGATATGTTCCAACGTCTGTGCCACACCCGGATACGATCGGCTATTCGTCAGCCAGCGGTCCGACGGACCGGTTCGGCGACAGTCATCATCGATGCGCGTCGTGTGGACAAGAACACCGTCGAGATCCAACAACAGATCGCGGAAGTAGGACTTGTCGTCTGTTGGGGCTATCGATGCCGGTTGATCAACATGAGGGGCCGTCTCCTCGGCGAGGGCGTGAGCCGCCGCCACCGCCGCTTCAATCCGGAACGGTTCCAGCTCCTCGAGCAAGGCGATGGCATTCCTGATTTCCGCCTCCGCCTCAGCAGACATGTGCAGGCTGCGAAACGGCAGAATGCAGCCGAAGCATCCATGGCCTTCACAGCCGCATGTCAAACCGATCCGAAGCAATCGGCGGACTTCGTGGAGCAGTTCCGGCAATACCTCGGGTACCCGCGTGGAAATCCCCAGTCCGCCCTCGATACTGTCGTAGACGGTGAGGGTGGCCACCCCACCCTCAAAAGCAACCGTATAACCGATATCGCTCGGCTCGACCTCAAGGACGTTAGGCAGAGCCTTGACCAGCGCGTTGAAAAAGGCCAAAGCGGCACCGCCGGAGGCAGAGCTCAACGTGATGTTCGTCAACACGGTCTTCAGGGCGCGAGGAACGGAAGAGAATACACTGTGAGACGTCCAAGATCTCGGTGCAGGCTCCCGATCCACTTTCCAGTAGTGCTCGGCGTCAACGGTTGCCCCGCAGGAACAACTCCCCCCGGCTTTTTGATCAAATCTGTGGATCTCCACCATGACACGCACTCGATCGGCGCTTCGCTTCCGATCAACCACGCGGTAATACTCTTGATAGCGCTCCGATGCGAGGCCTTCCGGCAACACGACGCTGCTTCGCCAAAGCTGCCTGACAGGGTCATCGGGCTCTATCCTTTTCACGAGTCTCCCGTCAGTAGCATCGACGATCTCCCACGGGAGTCCGTCATCGGCGAAAGGCCGCACACCGGCGCTCTCTTTGACACGCGGACAACTGAAAGTGCTCGCCTTTGACCAGACACTGCGATGCGAAGGCAGGCAATGGGCCACCTCCCCCGCCCCTGACTCTATTTGTAACGGTCCGGCCTTGTGACTGCTGATCCTTTCCGACAGCTCCGTTGTGATCGCCAGCGAAACCTGGTGGAAATGCTGAATCTCTTTGTCCGAAGGAGAACCCTGCCTGGCATGCTCCTCGGGGGGAAGCAACTTCTCCGTCACATCTTCGACCCATATGAAGACGGCTTCCAAAGACCATGGAAGTGCCTTCATCCGGAACCGACCCCGGGTCCAATCCAGGACCTTGAAGTATGTATCATCTCTGAGTACTACGCTCTCGAGAGCCCACTCTCGGTAGGCGACCAAATCGGTTATAGACTCAATCAGCCAATCAGGTTTGGATTCGGCACCGAGTGCTATCATATTCGCCCGAAGACGAGGATCTCCGGCCTCACCGGTTCGCGCAACTAAGTGTTGCACACCGGAGCTGTCCCGCAGTTGCGGAGCCCTGGGGATCTGATCCGGCCTTGTCAGGATAGCTTGAGCGATGGGCAGCAAACGCTCGACCAAGCGTCGGCGAGTCTCCTGGTCAGAAAAGGCTCCCGGCAGAAGTAGGGCATCTACCAGTTCTTCGGGCTCGGGCATCGGCCCACGCGCTTTGGAGGCCTCCCAACACAACCGCCTGAGGTGCTGTTCCAGCAAGAACACGTTGGTCGGATCGACATGTACGGGATCGGCATCGTCATCGACCAATTGCATTAGATTCTCCGGTACTCCGTAGTAAACATCTGCAGGAGTCGATCCGGCGAAGAATATGATGTGGCCGGGCCCACGTCTCCCAGCGCGGCCTGCCATCTGTTTGAAACTGGTCCGACTGCCCGGAAAACCATAAATGCCAACGTAATCCAGATCACCGATGTCGATCCCCGCTTCGAGCGTAGTGGTCGAGAAGACAAGAGTCGCTTGTTCTCCGCTTCGCAACTGCTCCAGGATCTCGTTGTAATTGCCTACGCCGCTGATCAAAGGCGACACTTGAAGATCCTTGACGCGAACCGCCTGGCTCAGACGTTGAGCCTGTGCTCGCCAGGGAACAAAGACTACTGCCTTCTTGTTTTTGTCCAGTAAAGTCCGGCCCAAGGTTCTCAGGGCAATGAGATGAGCTCCACCGTTGCGCCTGAATCTGTTGTGGCTCAGGTAGTAGTAGCGAGGATGAGCGGGAGCTCCGGAAGCACCTATCACGCGGAATCTTGTCCGGCCCGTGAGCCGCCTGGCAAAATCGATCGTGTTTTCCAAAGTGGCAGAAGACAGTACCAGGCGAACATCATCCCGGGCGAAGTAGAGAAGGCGCCGCAGAAACAGGGCGGCGTTGATGCCAAAAAAACCGCGATAAGTGTGGGCTTCATCAAGAACTATGTAGCGCAGCTCCCCTATTAAGGCCTGAAGGTCTTGTTCATGGAGAGCGTGATTCATCTTGTCCGGCGTTGCCACGAGCAAATCAGGCATGCCCAGACGCGGATCGATAATCTCCTCAAGTCTTCGGCTCCCGTGGAAGCTGTCCAGTCTGAGCGCATGTCCGGGAGTCGCCTCCAAGAATCCTTGGATCTTGGCCTCTTGATCGATGGTCAAAGCGCGCAGCGGGTACAGAAAAAGAGCGTTGCCACCGCGGTCAAGAAGGTCTTCGACAATCCCCGGAAGGAATGCCCATGTCTTGCCTGAGGCGGTTGGGGTGGTTAAGACCAGATCGACGGGATCCTCCCGCATCTGTCGCATGTACTCCAAAGCAAGAGCCTGGTGTGTATACAGCGCAGAAATCCCCTGCCGCCGCAGACCGGTTCGTACTGCCTCCGAAAGGTGCAAGGCATCGACAGGAACCTGACGTCCGTTTCTTGACGGAGGTCTCTGGTTGATGGGCTCCACGTTGGGCAATGCGAGCGGATCTCCATGTGCAACAGGAATTGGTTGAACAGGTATGCCCCGTTCCTCAAGTCGACTTTCAAAGCGTTCCAAACTCAGTTCGTAAAGGATGCGCCGTACATCACGGTTGAACTGACGACCGGTCCAGGCGTGCAACAGCTCGTCGGGCAGAGTCCGAAAAAGCTCCTCCGCCTGTACGACATCCAGCGTATCGACGGCGTCGGCCAGTTCTTTGACGGTCCGACAGCGCGCCAAGCGCACACTCCAGTTCTCCTCATACTGATTGAGGATTTCATCGCTCAATACATCAGTTGGCACCAGCCACAACGGCAGAGCCGTCTCCCCACCGTAGTCTACGACTATCAGGTCGTCGGGAAATGGGTTGGCGGCAGGCACTCTTTCCGAGGTTTGTGTGTCCGCAAAACACTGATCTTCAGCCCGGTAGATCAGGAAGCGCATCTCAATCCTCCTTATTGGATCTGCTCACACGGCATGAGCCAAAAAGCTACTTCCCCGGAGTCCGGAGGATGTTTGTGCGCGCTACCGCCCTCCTTTGTAAATACATCTCTCGCAGGGTTCGTCTGTGTTTTGAAAAACAGCCTTGATCCCGTTTATCCGTTTGGCCTCCGCGCTCGGACAGACTCTCCTCCACTTCGAACACCGCAGACAGGCAGGCTTGTGTCGAGTAGGCGCCGAAGGTACACGGCGTCCGGTTCCTCGGGAGTGAGAAGCCGCAAGCGGTATGTGGCAGCGTAAGGACGCGGTGCACCAGGCATATGGTCTCAAGGCCGCCCATACCCTGACGTGCTCGCGCTAACCCGCTGTCAATGGCCACTTGAGAATCCCCAATTTTGGCCACGAAAAGTCCCCACGGTACCCATA
>LFTP01000302.1 GCA_001513395.1 Clostridia bacterium DTU080 | reverse complement strand
GACCTATCCTCCCCACTCAGGCCGCCTTTGACTCACCGGCAATGCTGACGGCGTTAGAGTATGCCAGAGAGACTTATCGGAGACAAAACGATGCTGACGGCACCGCCGATTTGACCGCCACGGCAGTTGATCTGTGGTATCAGAGTGGGTTTGTGAGCAACACGGCAGCCACGCTGGATGCAGAGTGGGGTGTCGCTCACCAGCCCGCTGGTCCGGCCGGTACGTCTTCATGGGTCGGCAACATGGGTTACCAGATGTCGTCAGGCGTCAGCGATGAATACAAGGATGCCGCCTGGCAATGGTTGAAGTTCATCTCCGTCGACCGCGACTCGATCACCGCCCGAGTGGCGGCTACCGGTCGGATCCCTGCCTATCTTCCCTATCTTGCCGGTTTCAACTACGCTGCCATCTTTAAGCACAAAGTCCCTGCTTCGGTCAACGTCTTCATCGAACAGTTGCAGGACACCGAACGCTATCGCTTGATTCCCTACCCCGTGTCTCCTGCCTTCGGGGCCATTCGTACAGCGTTTAACCAGCGCTCTACGCAATTCCTAACCGGAAGGATCAGCGCGGCTCAGTTCGTACAGGAGATGCAGCGTATGGCAGAGACTGAACTGAACAGGCTCAGATAGATGCGATGTTTTCGCATAAACCGAGAGCCGTCATCGCGACGCCTCGAGGCTTGCGCGGTAACGGCTCTCAAACCACGTCATTTCAAGCGTTCATCTGAACCGGTCTTGTCGGAAGACTCTAACGAGCACTCAAAATCGCTGTCGCTCGCTGGTGAGCATCCTCCAAGAAGGAGCGCACGTCAATCTCCCCACGTAGGAGTTGCGTACGCCTGGTATTGAGAGTGGCCAGTGCATCCCTTGCCAAGGGACCCAACGGCAAGTGGAAGGCAGCCGGGTCAAGCACACTCTCAAGTATCCGCCCTATGCTATTAGGCGGATTGATCACGTACCGCTGATAATTGCGCGCCACGGGCAAGTAGGCCGGCAAGCGACTGGTTGTGGCGACAAAATTGCGCATTGATTCGCTCTCCGTAGCGAGAAACTTGATCCACTTCCATGCCGCGTCCGGATTCTTGTTCCCTTTGGGCATCTGAAAACTGGCCGTCACGGAATAGGAAGCGCGACTGGCAGGCCCCTTGGGCTGCAACGCCACATCATAGTTGATCCCCACCTCGTTCAGCGAAGTGATGGCCGTGGGGCCCGAAACAAGCGTCACCGCACTCGTTCCCTCAGTCAAGCCATTCCATCCGTCCTCAAGGACCCCATGGGTTCGATACAGATCGACCAACCATTGGATAGCCACCTCTACCTCCTTGGTATTGAGGCGGCTCTCCGTGGGATCCTTATAGCGATCGAACAAGAGTCCCCCAGCCTGTCTGACGATGGCCATATGACTCCACATGCCACCCAAGCCGGTAATGGCCTTGACGTCGAAGTGACCGTCGTAGTTGGTATCTCGTGAAAGCTTTCGCCCC
>LFTP01000296.1 GCA_001513395.1 Clostridia bacterium DTU080 | reverse complement strand
CCCACTGGCAGGCAACGAAGGTTTCTTTCAACCTTCCGGCTCGACAAGCACGCCGGGCACACGCAGAACACCCAAGGCTCCATGCGACCTTGGGTGTTCTCTCGAAAAACATTGGCCCTGAAGTCTGCTTGCCGGAACGGCGTCCTATCTCGAGCCAGTCCATGGCCGAGATGACCTGATGTGCCTGCTCGAGAGTGGAAACCACGTCCTGGCGACCCTCGAAAATGATGTTCATATACTTCTGCAGGGTATCCCGAATACTGATCTCATAGATCGCCCGCGGATAGGTGTCAGGATGCTCGATCAATTGCACCCACACATGCTCCCAAGGCGAGTTGTAACTCACCAAATACTGATAGCGAGCCGCCACCGTGCGCCGGTCCGGAACATCTTGGTAGCGCTGAAAGGTGCATCTCAAGAAAAACATCCCGGATGTCTGTCCTAAGAAGCATCACGATACATTCGGAAGGAAGCCAGACTGCAGCTGTTGTTCAACGCCCCCGACGTACAATGCATACGGCACGCAGCCGCTCGATGACATCGTGAGTGATTACGCCAATAAGCTTCCGTATCATGCCCGCAGCCTTTCCTCTTCTGCCGCCTTCAGGCCTTTGTCATGGTAGCTCTTTTTTTCGATGTCCGGCCGGGTGTCTATATGTCTATAGAGTAGGTATAACCATCGCTGGCCACGGCCAGGGAAAGAGGTTGATGCTCCGCTCCCTCCAGCACCCGCTTGATGATGTCTGCCTCGGAATAGCCATCCCATTTGGAATTGATGTGAGTGATAATGGTGTGGCCGATCTCCCGACCATGCAGGAAACGGCCGAGTTCATATGGGTCGACATGGGCCAATTCCGCGATCAAGAGGTCACAAGGTTCTGCATAGTCCGCCATCTCGTGTATGCCCTGCGGCCCGTTCAGGTTGCCTGAATAAGCGATCCGCAGATGCGGAAACGCCAGAACGGCGCTATAGCTTTCGAAAGAAAAGTCATGAGGAGCGCCCGTTTTCTGCAACTTGGTTTTGAACCAGTTCATGTGCTGGTTGAAATACGTCCGAATCGTTAGATTGCCGGGCAAGGCCATCACTTTACCAAGCTGGTCGGCTGAGACCCAGTGCAGTGGATAGCCGAGAAATGGCTCACAAAGGTAGCTCGCCCGGAGATAATTCTGCAGCGCGGCAAGACCCTCAGCCGGTGCCAGTATGGTGAGCGGTTTCTTTCTTTTCAGATGCATGCATGTTTTGATCACCTGAGCCAGACCGGCATGATGATCGGCGTGCATATGCGAGATAAAGATGGCGGCGATCTCCCGGTGATCGAAGTCGTGGCGCGCCAGGAGCGAGCTGGCTCCATCACCGACGTCCAGAAGGTAATGGTAAGTATGACAAGTTTGGCATGTATTATTCATGCCGGCTTGACCACTATCCGGTACCGCTTGTCTATATGTCAGCACAATGGTCTGCCCGTAACGATGTTTCACAGGCATGCCTGAAGCCGTGCCGAGAATAGTTACATCAATGCTCATGAGAATTGGCCTCCTTTGCTCCCGCAATAGCAACCCCGGGCGTGGGATTTGGAGGCACAATATAGGCAATCCGGCTTTCGTCTATATCAGCCAATTCCATGACCCGCATGGCCCAGATGAAATTGCCGACCCCCTGGTGGCTGTGGGCATCGCTGCCTACGGTGAGCTCAACACCTTTGCCGGCGATATAGCTAACTATGCGGGCATATTCCTCCGTCACCTTGTCTAGCGGCTGATTGCGGAACCACCACCACTGATCGCTCATCAACTCGAAAGCGACCTGGTTTTGCCTGCAGGCCAAAGCCAGCTCATCAAGGAGATCTTCGGTAAACAGGGCCAGATCGACACCGGCCGGGGCCGCCACATTCAGCGGATGAGCAAGTATGCGCAAGCAGGGATTCCTGCGGCAGGCATTAACCATGGCTCTGATGATGTTCTCGGCTCGCTGCTCAGGGTGTCCTGACTCAAAGCAGCCCTTGGTTTTCCTGTTCAGCTCGCCCAGGACCAGCTCAAGATGGGGTATCATCTCATCCGCAATGGAGAGATGCCCGTCTATATCAAGCACTACCGCTTCCACCCCGGCGATCACATGACAGGCAGCCTCTTTCCTCGCGGCGGCGCACTCTTGCTGCAGCCGTTCTGCATCAAACGAGTAGCGGTCACTGCAGTGATCGGTAATAGCAATTGTGTTGAGCCCATACACACCGGCGGTCTGGATCATCAACCGGATATCGGATTTGCCGTCGGAGTGAACGGTGTGAGTATGCAAATCCTGCCAAAGCATCGTCATCCGTCCCTCAGTCATGTATAACAAGTCATATGATCGGTATTCGTCACTTCGAAAATGATACCTACCCAAAGGTGCAAAAATAGGTGCATGATTATGCACGTTTCCTGCTCAATATGCTCCGGATATAAGCATATGCGGGCATTCCGGTGCCGATAACTGCAGCTTATGTGACGGCCAAAAGATGCCAAGAACAGCCGTGGATTACGCTTCACACCTTCTCCCCCCTTCCCGGCAAACAAGCTCCCTATTCATCAAGCCCGCCGCCTTGATGGTAGCGGGCTTGGGAAACTTGACCTCGGCACCTATAGATGAATTTTTCACCGCCCGGCGTGATAATGCGCTATATGATTATCGATCTCTTTCTGCAGATTGTTCAGGATTTCTTCCCGGCTTTGATTCAGAC
>LFTP01000307.1 GCA_001513395.1 Clostridia bacterium DTU080 | reverse complement strand
CTATAAGCGTCTGCGTCCCGGTGAGCCTCCCACGGAGGAGAGCGCGCGCTCGTTGTTTGAGACTCTGTTCTACGATCCGAAACGGTACGATCTAGCGGGAGTCGGTCGTTACAAGACCAATAAGAAGTTGCGCATCATGCCCCGTATAGTCGGACGTATTGCCGTGGAGCCCATCGTAAACCTCGACACGGGTGAAGTTCTCGTTGAAGCCGGTGAAAGAATCAACCGGCGTCAGGCGGAGCAGATAGAACGGGCGGGCATCTGGAGTGTGGTCATCGAAGGACGGGACGGTGTACCGGTCAAGGTTATAGGGAACGGATCACCCGATAAGGACGTTAAGACAATCGTTCCTGAAGACATAGTAGCCACCATAAACTACATCGTCTGTCTGTTATACGACATCGGCAACGTAGATGATATCGACCATTTGGGGAATCGTCGTCTCAAATCCGTCGGTGAGCTTCTGCAGAATCAGTTCCGCATCGGTCTGTCACGCATGGAGCGCGTCGTTCGGGAGCGAATGACGATTCAGGATGTCGATATCATCACCCCACAGGCCCTGATCAATATCAGGCCGGTGGTGGCTGCGATCAAAGAGTTTTTCGGTAGCTCTCAGCTATCTCAGTTTATGGATCAAACCAATCCCCTAGCCGAGTTGACTCACAAGCGGCGTCTTTCCGCGCTTGGGCCGGGTGGTCTATCGCGCGAACGAGCGGGCTTTGAAGTTCGTGACGTACACCATTCCCACTACGGGCGCATGTGTCCGATTGAAACCCCGGAGGGGCCGAACATTGGACTCATCGGTAGTCTGTGCACTTACGCCCGAATCAATGAGTACGGCTTTATCGAGACACCGTACAGGCGCGTGGAAGAAGGCCGCGTCACCGATGAAATCGTTTACTTGACAGCCGATGAAGAGGATAACTACGTCGTGGCCCAGGCCAACGAACCCTTTGATGAAAACGGTTGTTTCCTGAATGACAGGGTCTCAGCGCGCTATATGGACAAGATCGTTATCGTTCCGGCCAGCGAGATCGACTTTATCGACGTTTCACCGAAACAGTTGGTCTCTATCGCCACAGCGTTGATCCCATTCCTGGAGCATGACGACGCTTCCCGGGCCTTGATGGGATCGAACATGCAACGCCAGGCCGTACCTCTGCTCAGAAGCGAAGCACCCTACGTCGGCACAGGTATGGAGTATAAGGCCG
>LFTP01000290.1 GCA_001513395.1 Clostridia bacterium DTU080 | reverse complement strand
TTTGATGCCTTGGGCGTGCGCTGGGCTCTCGATCTAGGTTCCGACAACTACAACATGCCCGGCTATTTTGGCTCACGGGGATGGACGTATTATCGCAAACGGGCGGAAGGCCACAATACGCTGGTACTGAATCCTTCGACCGATCCTGACCAGGACCCGACTGCCGTAGCACGGATCATTTTCCAAGGCGGGGGAGAAGGCGAGGCCATCTCCATTGCCGATCTGACACCCGGTTATCGCCGACATGCCAATTCGGTCAAACGCGGTATTGCTCTCTTTGACGATCGCAGTCAGCTTTTGGTGCAAGATGAGATAGAAGCCGACCGACCCGCCGAAGTATGGTGGTTCATGCATACTACAGCGGACATCCAGCTTGGTGACAACGCATCCGAGGCCATTATTTCACAGGACGGTCAGCGTCTGGCGGTACGCATTCTCTCCCCGCCGGGAGCGACTTTTACCGTCATGCCCGCGATGCCTTTGCCTACCTCGCCCAATCCCGAGATGCAAGACGACAATTTGGGCATTCAGAAGTTGGCCATTCGGCTCAACGACGTAACCGTCACTCGCATCACCGTACAAATGACCCCCTTGGTCGGCGACGCTGTGGCGTCCTTAGCCCCTGCTGTCAAACCGCTTGACGTCTGGAAACAGACTGCTGAGGCCGGCGAGCGAGTGTGGTCGCCTTTAGAGAGGATAGCGGTCGATTGGGGCTCATTGCGAGAGCTGGATGGGGCCGTGCGAGGCGTCCTACCGCTTGATATCAAACTCGGCTTACCCGATTCGGTGACCCTCGAGAGCCTGTCGATCACGGTGGATGATGAACCTCTGTTCAGCGCTACGACACCGCCCGAGGATTTGGTGCTTGACACCCGCACATTGCCTGACGGAACCCATTTCATCCGACTCCAAGCCGTGATCAACGGAACATCCGTCACCGATGCCTTGACCTTTGATGTGGAGAACCATTGGACATTGATTGATCGCATGGAACCGCCCGTCGACGGGGGCTGGTTCGGCATGCTGATCCGCTCGCGCACGAGTGCGGAAAGCGACGGTTGGACATATATCATTGCCCCCATGGATGCGCCGCTCGGTGGGGTCGATCGCCGGATCCGCAAGCAGGATACCGAAGAGTATATGATATGGGAGACCCCCAGATTGCGCAGCGTGAGAGTCGCCGTTGAGGCTTTCAAAGCCGATGTGAATTCAGCGCTACGGATGTCGGTTTCTTCGGACTGAGAAGTCTGGCATGAGCTGCCCTATACGGCAGTCCTTGAGCCCGGACGCTCAGAAGACGAATTCCAAGGGCTCATCCTGACAGCTGAGGTGCCGGACACTGAAGAGGTCAATTGGTGCAAGTTGCAGATCCTTCCGGGATACTTCGCACCAGACGCACTGCGTATCGCCTGGGCTGAGTTCATCGGATGGCATGAGTAGGCGCTATGGCAACAAACAAGACCCCGACGTCTGAGACGCCGGGGTCTTGTCCCGGTGATCAATGTGTTTATTCACCGCCTGCCAAAACGGCGTTGACCATGGGCGTGATTCTGGCGATGGCACTGGTGACCGGTTCCTGTCCTGCCGCGACACGGCCGAACTCACCGTTGACGATGGCCAGAACTCGTTCGTAGTGAATAGGGGGCACGACCCAGGGTCTGACGGTACCGGTGATCTCCGCCAGGACCTCATTGTTTACGGCTCCTAAGCTCGGTCTGCGCAGCGTCTCGGTCGCCACGTCGATGCGCGCTGAGAGGATGTAGTTGTCATCTATCCGCCGGCGCTGGATGTCCCGGCCGCAGATGTACTGGATGAACTTCAGCGCGGCATCGGGATTCTTGGCGTTTTGCAAGATGGACATGATGTTGATAGTCATGATGGTCGCATATGATCCGTTGGCGGGTCTGGGCAACGGAGCCACACCGAATTCGAATCCGAGCGTCCTTTTCCAGCCCACCTGGTGGGTCGGATAGCCCACTGTCATGGCCATGTTGCCTCGGCCCCATTCACCGGCGTTCGGAGCCAGATACTCTCTCAGACTGACCAGCCACTCAAGAGCGGCGATGTTTCTCGGATCATCGAGATGATATCGGGTGTAATCAGCGTTATACAGC
>LFTP01000229.1 GCA_001513395.1 Clostridia bacterium DTU080 | reverse complement strand
TACTTCGTCGCTTGTCTTTGGACATCCTTTTCCTCGAGACAACACAACACCCGTGGTGCCCGCTTTCCATGCCATCAGTTTGTGCAAACCGATCGCTATCGGTTACAATATCCGAGATAGATTTCCTATGGGAGCGTCGTCTTGGCAGAACAGCGCTATCGCACCAACAAGATAAAACGCAGGCACGGTGTTATCGATGGACTATCGCCCATTCTTGAGGCCATGGCCAAGTGCCCGGACATCGCCCAGATCAATCCGGGGAGGATCAGTGCCAGCCGCCGCTCCGGAAACCATGGCATCACTGTGCAATATTTCACTCCGAGCGGGTTGAAATTGCTGGCCCGCAATTCCTCCGGTATACAGGAGATTTTTGTCGTCACCTCCGAACCGGAGGTCGTAAAGCAATGGCTCATGGAAGCCGGACTGATTCAAGAGGCGAAGAACAAGCGGACCGGGCTGAAAAAAGACGCCGATCCACAGCGACCGCGCTCCAAATCGGCATCCTCCCGTAATAAGAAAAGACAAAGGACAAGCATACTGCCGCCGCAGGATTCTTCAGCAGACGTCTCCTTCACGAATGAAAAGCCCCCAATGACGGTCTCTGACCGTCTTCCTCGAGATACAGTGGACAAGCTGCGACAATTGCCGCGGCATAGGACCTCTGACATCTCAGGGGCGCGCTTGAACGGGGCGAAAAGAGCCCGCAATCCCGCTCCTGTCAGGCGAAAAAGCCAGACTGCGCCGGAGAAGAATCCGTTGGAAGTCTGGCTTGATCAGGTAAGTGACGATGATATCCGTCGCTTGGCCGACAAACTCAAAGGCACCGACATCTGAGAACGCTCTACATCCGCAGTCCGCTTTCCATGGCGGTCACCACCGGACCGTATTCGGCCGGCTCTGAAAGCTGCGCCGTGATCGACCCGTCCTCTGTCTCTTGGTCCACATGGTAGGCGATGAGTATGACATCCCGACCCGTTTTCTGGGTCAGTCGCAGCTCCAACTGCCGAATCTCCTCTACATCGGTCGGATCCAAATCAGCAAAAGGGTATCCTTCCATTAGTACGCCACTCCTTTCACTGGGCTTGTAGGCCCGACTTTATCTCACCTTTAGTCTGTCCCGACACATGCAGGAGAACACCTTCCGGTGTCAAAAGCTTCCGTGTAGCCGTCTAACTAGTCGGAATATGACCACTGAAGGGAGAGTCCTCACTTGTCAAGAGCCCGCCTTGGGGTAGCGCTAGTTGGTTGCGGCCGTGTCGCACCTAACCATGCCATGGCCATGGCCGATCATGTCCATGATCTCCGTCTCATTGCCACATGTGATCTAGTACAAGAAAAAGCCGAAGCCATACGCAGCCGCTATCTGCAGGAACTCTCGAAAAGATCGCCGGAGATAACCCCGGAGCCTGTCCATGTGGTGCAAGACTACCGTTCCGTGCTCGACAACCCGGCTGTCGACATAGTCGCTATCGCCACGGACAGCGGATCCCATGCCAGGATCGCTATAGACGCCCTTGAGGCCGGCAAGCATGTCTTGGTGGAAAAACCTATGGCTTTGGACACCAGGGATGCCCGGCGTATGAAAAAGATCGCCGAAGATCGGGATTTGAGGTTGGGCCTGTGTCACCAAAACCGCTTTAACCCGCCCGTGCAGCTGTTACGGCGCAAACTGGAAGCGGGTGAACTGGGCAAACTGTTGTACGGGACTATCAATGTGCGCTGGAGCCGTGACGACAGTTACTACGCCTCCGATGACTGGCGAGGCACCTACGCACACGACGGAGGCTGCCTTATGAATCAATCCATCCACGGCATTGATTTGTTGCTGTGGATGCTCGGCGAACCGACACGGGTGTATGCGGAGACTGACACCTTCCTGCGCTCCATAGAAGCCGAAGATACCGCTGTGGCGGTCGTCCGTTTCCGCAGTGGCGCCATGGGTATTATCGAAGGGACCACGTGTATCTATCCCACTAATCTTGAGGAGACACTCAATATCTTCGGCTCAACAGGCACTTGTTGCCTGGGCGGTATCGCCATAAACAAAGTGGAGACCCTGATTACCGCTCAGAGCAATTCCGACTCTAAAGCAGATGGAGTCTCTCAGAAGGTCGATTCCGTATACGGCAAGGGGCACTCTCCCCTTTACAAGGACTTCGCCGATGCCGTTCGCACAGGAAGACAACCCTATATTGACGCTGAAGCGGGACTCAAAGCCGTGGAGATGGTCCTGGCTATATATAAATCGGCGGCTTTGGGCGAGCCAGTCAGCTTTCCTTTGGGAGACTACTCCACTTTGGAGGCTAAAGAGGACTATCTGCGCCACCGACGATGAAGAGCCGGAACCGCAAACCAATCATTATATGAGATGCCTTTCGAATAAACGGCGGCGGAGAGGGTTTTGTCGGCCCTCTCCGCCTCTGTCGTTCGGGTACCTACGGGCATTTTGATTTTTGAACTATTTTTTAAAGAGGCGCAACACCAACGGATCCAGAGGTCTAACACAGTACTTGCCGATCAGCCAGGTGGTACAAAACCACCAGAGACTGACACGCAGCCGGTGAGTCAACCCGGTAAACGGGTTTGCTCTCAGGGTGACGATGTTGAACGTCACGGTCATCATCGTCGCCCACAGGTAGGGAAAGAAGGCTTCCGAAGTTACAAACTCCTTGACACTCACCGACTAATCATTCCAATGACGGATGATCTGAGAGACCGCCCCTTTGAGGGCACCCAAGTTGGCACCGACGAAACAAGAGATGGCAGTGTCAGCAGCTGTAGCGACCAGGCTGGCACCGGTGGCCACCGCCTGTACGGTGGCAAACGCACCGCCTACGGCCCCCCAGGCGGCTCCTTCGGCCACGGCCGTAGCCAGCCCCGATAGGCTGTGATCCTCAGCCCCGGTCGCATATGAGAAGGCCGCGGATACCGCTCCCGTGATGGCACCACTGACGATTAGACTCCACTCGCCGTCTGCCTCGGCCAACTCCTCATCGGTCAACGGGGTGCCATAGCTTTCCAGAAGACCGCTCACAGCATACGCGGGACTCATCGTCGCCAACGCCATCAACACCGACAACAGATACACCAAGCAAGAATTTCGCATCCGTAGCTCACTCCCTGCTCCCTCACGGCGGCTGACTGCACAGCATCACCATAGCAGCCGTTTACTGCGGAAGCAAAGTTCCCCGGAGGGGACTGGTGGGCCCTAGGGCGTAAACCGACAAATCCCGTCTGTGCCGAAGATCCATTTTTCCCCGGATTCCCAACTCTTACGACTCCACTCGCCCAGATGAGATTAAAATGACTTCCCCTACGCAGGAAAAACCTTACTCGTCAAGAAATTTTGGCTCACGACTACTTCATCAACCCGGAGGTAATAGCGTGCGCACATCCAAACTGACTGCGTTACTTATCGGCTTCATATCTCTTGTCGCCGTTCTCGCGGCTTCACTTATCGTCGGAGCGGAAGAACAGACGACAGTTGTTGCTGCAGCCGATTCAGGCGTCCCGCGTCTTTCTCTCGAACAGACTCTCGAACTGGCTCTACAGGCCAATCCGAACATTATCATCACGGATCTGGCGGTCAAGGAAGCGGAACTCAGACTGAAAGAGGCGCAAGTTAATCTACGTATCACAGTCACTCCCCAACAGCTCGAAGAAGCACAAGCGGCCTTGGAAGCGGCACGAGCTGAAGCCCTGCTTACCCGCCAAGCACAGATGCAAACGGCTCGCGAACGCTACATCAGTGTCCTGAAGGCTCAGCATACACTGCGCCTGGCGCACGCAGGCGTTGAGCAAGCGGAGCGTCAATTAGCTTTGGTACGGGAGAGGCTTTCCGCCGGATTGGCTACGGACACCGATCTGTACTTGGCCGAAAATAATCTGCGTCGGGCCCAGATCACTTT
>LFTP01000318.1 GCA_001513395.1 Clostridia bacterium DTU080 | reverse complement strand
GTAAGAGAGTGCGCGGCCAGGCGCGTTTTGGGTTTGTGAGCAGGCTTGCGGAAGAGGACTATGAGTCGGTGGAGATTGATCTCGTCAGCATTGAGGACGGCGAGCGGGCACGAAGTCAGAGCCTGTATTCCGGCACAAGAGTGCCCGAAGTGTTCGAGGTGGATACTCTCAGCTTTGTCGACGGAGCCTATGATTTGGATTTGCACTACACTACCAAGTACGGCATCAGCGACACGATCACCCAGCGTCTTGTGATAGACAACTGGGACGCATTGGAAGACCACATCCTGTCGCCGACCATGAGTCCTTGGTTTGGGCCCATGGATAGGTTGCTTGTCGCTGATCGCTCTGCCGGTTGGGAGTTCTCTGATGCCACCCCCGATATGTTTTTCGGCGACGGTGATCGGATCAGGCCGCAATCAACCGATGAGGAGTATCTGATCTGGAGACTGGCCAATTTGCGCCGATATGAGTTTACCTTTTACGTTCTCGACAGCGATCTCGAGGCAGCTTTGACGCTCTTAGGCTCAGCCGACGGGGAAAACTGGGCTCCCCTGACGTACGAAGCGGCCGTGCAGGAGCGGAATGCTGCGGGTTGGCAGAAGGTATCGGTTAAGGGCTCCGTGCCGGCGGACGAGTCTATAGAGTGGATCAAGCTCAGTCTGAAGGGATCCACCAGGATAGAACTGGGCTATGCATACCTGCAAGCGCAGCTGTTACAGTGAAATACTGTTGCACCGCGTGCGATCCGGCGGCCCGACGGCCGCTTTATCGCGTCAAGTTGACCGGCAGTGAAGGATCGGCTACGCGTCCCCGCCAAGTCTTCGCAGACGGAAAAAGAAAGCTCGATCGTGTTCCAGGCCGAGGGTCTCACCGATCATACCCTTTTGGAAGCGATACGAGCTTTTTTCGCGCCACTCTTAAAGGAGCGAGGGTCTTCATGGCCATCGTACACGCTTTTTGGGGACGCGGTAAGGACTTTTTGCCAAAAAAAGGGCCCGGTGGCGGAGGTCAATCGGTAGGCCATGGAAGTGATGCCCGCAAGACCTGCGTTCCTGCCGTTCGCCGGGTCCGGTGCAAGATTCGCCGTAGGACACCCGCCGTACCGCCTCACTAACCGGCTGGTGGCAGAAGATGCGCACCGAAGAGCGAGAGCGGGCCATCACAGAGAGTGGACACGGGGGGAAGCATCCGACGCTTGAAATAGATCTGCATCCGCAACGTTGGCCGTTGGATCGAGAAAGCGGTCCGTCGGGCACTGGTACTGGGGGCAAAAGTGATCCGGCTTTGCTACTAGTTCCGTCCGTCACTGCCCGTGAGCACGCAATCCACCAGTTGCCCGATGAGCGTCAGAGAGCATGCCGGATGGTTTGTGATGTGGGCGAAGCNNATGGAGAAGCTGACTGTCGGTCGCATCGACGGTGGAAGGATTGACGGCCTTGCCGCCGTCAATCCTGTGGGTTCCCTGATTGAGGAATCCTTCGCCTATCGTCGGTGCTGATGGATTGCTTTGTCGCGCTCCGGTGTATCTGCGGGTTTACGCTTCAAATGCCGGCATGGGTTTCCGCCAACGGAATACACAGCCTGGGCACGCTGTCAGTGACGTTTTACGATGACGACGCCACAGAAGCGGTGGTGTCCTTCATGACGAATGGTGCGTTGATGCCGGTGCCGCCTTGTTAGGCGTCTTCACCCTTTTTGGGACCGGGACAGGTGTAAAAAACCTTCACAGGACGGGGTTCTTAGCTGTTTGCGACGGAATGCATGGATCATGCAAGAGACGACCTGGAACACAATGACCACACCGGCATCGACGTAAACTTCTAGCCCTCCTTTACTTGTATGAATGCGTCAGTCGCAGGCCTTTTTCGGTTCAGCCAGCAGACGAAACCCACAGACTTGCTCAGGCCCTCGGCAAGGGTAGCCGCAGAGCGTCAATAAAACTGCCTGGTCCGAGCCGCCTGGCGGGAAATGGCCGGAAGACGGCGGAAATCCGGTTCGAGGCGTGGATCGATGCGTACCGCGTCACTGTCAACCTCTGCGTCTTCAATACTCTGCAGGCGTCTTTTGATGGTCGTGAGCAGAGAGCGATTTGGTAAGACTCCGCACAGCACATAGCGGTTTCTTGTCGGATCGGCGGAAATCTCGAGTGCACCAAGCCAGCGCTGTGCCTCATCATTGGATAAAAGCACCTCCTAGGCCACAGACTCCATGTATTGCTGTCGATCCATGGTTCCTAGCCATCCCAACACCCCGGTAAGGCAGCAAGTCCACAGAGCATAAACCGGAATGGCGAATAGGATCATGAAGGGCCAAGCGACTATGCTATAAAAGAAGGCCCAATCGATAGCTCCCAGGCCGACCCAGATCACAAGACTGAAGAGCACCGGCATGGTCAGTTTGTCAACGTAGAAGCCAGCGAAAGAGCCCTCGAAGATCCCGACATCAATGGTGCGCGGCCAGCGGACGCGGATGTTTTGTCGCAGTTGCCCGGCTACTGCCCCGAACGCGGCGGCGATCAGTAACACACTCACCTAGAGACTCCTTAAGTAGGCGTCCATCCTTTCACTTATGGCGCTACCGGTCCATGGGATCTCTTCCGGTAACGCAGACAGTTCTTTTTCCAATCCTGCTCTAAGCGGCATGAGCTCCGACTGCCGGAGTCCGGTGATACCGAGGACCTTGGAGTTATCCACTACTCTGTTGAAGCACCTGTCGTATAGGAGTTGATACCCGGGTCCGCTGGCTCGTGATGCGCCGAAGAAACTGAGATATGTATCGATGTCTACGGTCTGGTACTCAAGGCCGATGATCTCCCTATAGTAGTTGGCGATCTCCTCCCACGTACGATGTTCTGCCGTCGCCACGTTATATGTTTCCTTAAAGGCGAGCGGGTTCAGAACCAGACGGGCTATCATTTTGGCCACATCACCGGCCCAGCTCATAGTCGCCTGAACGGGCATGGCCTCTTGGGGGAGAAGCACGGGCAACCCTTTTTTCGCCCTGTAGACCACCGTGTTGGCTTCCAAAGTCACCAGCTGGAATCGGAACTTGGAGTAGGTGATCGCCGGCCGAACGATCGTCCAGTTGTCGAAATCAGAGGCTCTGAGGATATCCTCCTGCCGTGCTTTGAACAGCGCATAGTCCTCCGTGGCCAAGAAAGCCTTGTCCTCGGACACATTAAGTAGCCGAGGTGAGTCCTCCGTTAACGGAGTGCTGTCAGCATACACTCTGTAAGTCGACAGGAAGATGTAGTGCTCAGTGTGGCTGAGCATCATTGCGTGCCTGCGCCTGAACTCAGCGGTCGAATAGATCAGGAAATCGACAATGGCGTCGTATCCGTTTTGAAGCAACCCTTCCAGAAAGGAATCATCCTTGGCATTCGCTTGGGTATAGGTGATCCGGGGATCCTTGCTTTCCACTTGATCCAGCGAAACAACGTCCACTTGGTAGCCCATGGCCGCCAATTCGGGAACGAGGTAGACACCCATCGCCCCGGTTCCTCCCAGTACAAGCGCTTTTCTTGTTGAAGTCATCTACTGATCCCCCTTCACGATGAGAACTACCTTGCCGACGTGTTGGCCGCTGTCCAACAGGGCGTGCGCGGCTTGTGCTTCGGCGATGGGCAGAGTTCTGTAGATTGTGGGACGGACTGCGCCGGACTCAACCTTTGGCCAGATCTCTTTTGTCAGCTTGGCCAGAATCTGAGCCTTCACCGGTAGGGGCTTGTTCCTGAGCGTACTGCCTATGATACGGATGTTTTTCAGATAGACGGTCCGCAGATTCACCGCGGTCATATCGCCCGCCATGGCAGCAATCATGATCCAACGGCAGCCATGAGCCACATAGGGCAAGCACTCTCCCATCATTTCGCCGCCTAGACAATCAATGGCCACGTTTACCGGATACCCTTTCTCTTGCTCGATGCGCAACCGCTCTGGCACGCTTTCGCAGGAGGTGTCTATGATCACATCAGCCGGTAGATGGGCGATGGCTCTGACTCTTTTGGCGGAGCGCACACTGGTGATGACTCGCAGGCCGAAAGCTTTGGCCAAAGGGATGATGACACTGGCCAGTCCGCTGGTGCCGGCGTGCATCAGTAAAACGTCTCCCGCTTGGGCCTCGCCTTCCATGAACAGATTCAAGTACGCGGTGGCAAAGGCTTCAGGCAATGCAGCCGCATCAACCATAGATAAGCCCTTGGGTATGGGCATCAGCAGGGAGTGGTGTACGGCGGCGTACTGCGCGTAGCCGCCACCGGCAAGCAGTGTGCAGACCCTATCGCCTTCGCGCCAGTCGCTCTCAGCTTTCGCTAACGGTGACAACTCCTTGATAACCCCCGACACTTCCAAGCCCGGCCACTCAGGGCAGCCGGGAGGAGGGGGATACTGGCCTGCGCGTTGCATCAAATCAGCGCGGTTTACTCCGGCGGCGTGAACCTCGATCAAGACCTCTCCGTCGGACAGCTGCGGATCCGGAACATCGGTCCACACAAGATCTTTGTTTTCCGTTATGACCACTGCTTTCATGACGGCTCACCTCTTAAAGCTCCGTGTACGCTACCTCGATGGGCAGACCGCAGGCGGCCAGCACCGCCTTGTGAACCAGAAGTTCATATTCATAGCTAAAGGGATTCGCTCTGCCTTCGGTGATCATCCGGGCAAAATCAAGCATCATGGCGTCGTAGCGTCCGGTCATGGGTGGCAGTGGGATGTAGGCTTTGCAGTCGGTGTACTCGCGTCCTTCGGTCATCTCTTTCAAAGAAAGCGTCAGCGTCGGCTGGCCGTTGTAGTCGCCTTCCAGCGGCCGGATTTCAATCGTGCCCTTGCTTCCGCACACCAAGAGCGACCGGCGGCCATAACCGTTGATATCGTTCGAGCAAGCTTCCATCGTGGCAATTCCGCGCTCGTACTCAAACACCGCCAAAGCGGTATCTGTGACATCCACACCGTCGAAAAGGGTGGACTTGGCAAACGGCATGATCCTCTCGGGGGCACCCATCATGAGCACGGCCAAGTCCACCATATGACAACCGAGATAGAACATGATACCTCCCGGGAAGGGCTTCATCCAGGCGCGTTTTTCGGGAGGATGGTATGTATTCATGATCGCCTGTACTCGGAAGATCTCTCCAAGCTTTCCGCTTTTCACCGCGCTATGGCAGTATTGCACGGCGGGGTTGTACCGGTACATGTACGCCAGTTGAACGATGAGGTTCTTGCGCTTGGCGTCGGACAGAAGCCGTTCAAAATCCTCGATGCTCGCTCCCGGCGGTTTGTCAATGTGTACATGAACACCCCGGTCAATACATTTTTGCGCCGCATGCACCAGCGACAGCTCATCCGTTTCCACCATCACCGCATCAAGCCCGGGGACGTTGAGCAACTGCTCGACGCTCATCACCGGTACATCCCGATAGCAAGCCTGTTTGCCGAATCGCTTCAGTGTGTCCGGATCTTCTTCGGCGACGCCTACAACCTGAAAAACGCCCGGGAACTTGCGCACACAACTCATTTTCCCCGAGCCGTGATCATGGGCCATGCCGATCTGTCCGATTCTGATCATTGGCGACAGCCTCCTCAAAGCCATTGTCCAAACATCATGTGTCCGTGGTCTTCCTATGTCTGAATCAGATGGGGTTAAGCAGTCGTATTCACGGGTGCATACCGCAGCCATACAGTAAGCCGCGCAAGAGTGGACGGAGCTGCGACAAAACCCTCACACTGTGACAGAGCGCTCGCCTTCTTTGGCTCGAGCGCTCCGTCGCCTGCGTGTAAGCCACCATTCCCGATACCCCGTATGTTTTCTTCTTTCGCTGTGCTCCTTGTCGCGCTGCGATGCCGCGTCGTCCGGTGGCGTCCGCGCCAAGTGAGAGACCGATCCAAACACTCAACGATCGGCCAGCAGCTGCATGATTCTCGGACGAATCGATGCCAGAGCCGTCGCCGCATCCGCTCTTAGGCCAAAGATCGTCCTCAAGGCCTGGTCAATGGTGTTGTAGATCTCCGGAGCGTTGGGATGGAAGTACCGATAGACATGTCCCAATTCCACCGCCTGGGCGATAACCGTCAGATGCTCCGGCTTGACATAGGAAGCGTAGTTGCGGCGGTTTTTGATCACACTTAACCTCGGCTGGGGCATAATATCCGCTTTGTTTTGCAGGGCTCCGACTTCAGCGCTCATGTAGTATTTTAAAAACTCCCAAGCCTCGTCCCGATGCCTCGATGCCGAGGGAATACCGACGGCTATGGTCAGCATCTTGCCCACCGGTCCTGTGGGTCCCTGCGGAAGCGGCGCCAGATCCCAGGACAAACCCTGGTTATGAGCAGCCTGCATCTCTGTCGGCAGGGTGGTGTACATCGCAGCCGTTCCATTCAGGAAACTGCCGCCTATATAGCCTCGTTCAAACAAGGAGGTGATGAACTCGATGGCCCGGATGCCCTCAGGCTGATCGAGGATGAAGTCGTCGTAGGTCTCGTTCAGGTATTCGCCCCCGGACTGATAGACCCACGGGTAAAACCTCACCGGAAAGTTATTGACGAGCCCGTAGATGTCCGGTATACCGTCACCGGATTTATCATAGGTGAGCTTGCTCACCGCCGTTTTGAAGCTCTCCCAGTTCCAGCCGGTGTCATACCAATCATAGGGCGGGGGAGCCAGTCCCGCTTCATCGAACATGGCCCGGTTGTAGAATGTCACGTAGATCGAGAGTCTCTGCGACATGGCGAAGATCCTGCCATTCAGCGTTGTAGCCGCCCAAACGCTGTCGGGTATGTCACTTCGGTCATGGGCCATGTCTCTTTCAATGTAAGGTGTTAGGTCCAGGAACAAATCCGTGCCACCGGCAATCATTGAGCTGAATGTGTCGCTACCGATGCTGAGCAGATCGGGTGCGACTCCGGCGGCCGTTCGCAACTGGAGTATCTCTGCCGCGTGCAGATAGTTGATGGGCTCGATAGTGACCTTGATGTGTGGGTTGCGGCGGTGGAATTCATCGGCGATCTGCTGCTGGACGTCAGGACCCCAGTGTGCGAAGGAGTGAACGTATTGGAGTTCAACTACATCAGCACCGAAGGCGTGGTGGTTTCCCATGACAATCAGGATCAGGGCAAGGACCAGACAACGCACTTTGACTCTCACAGGTAACACCCTTTCTCGATTCTTGGCTACCTTTCCGTGCACTGCGATTGGGCCAAACTCAGCTGGATGGACGTCCTTGTCTGGGGCAATTCCTGGAGATCTACGCATACGTCGGATCAGAAATCGAGACTGTATCATTCAGTATAGAAATTGACTGGCTGTTATCACGTTAACTATGGAAATTGAGTGTTGTGACTACGGCTATGACACGATCATTCGACAGTTCGGTTGCTATCCCTTGGGGGAGATTTCGGTCTTTCCAAAAAATGCCCGTCACCGGGCGATGTTCAACTGTCCCATCACGGAGCCATCCGCAGGCGTGCTGAAGCGATGGCCGACACAGTATGCGGACTCGGTCAGTGGGATATGTGGAGGGCATCTCGTATCGTTGGTTCACCAAGACCCTATTGACGGACCTCGACGTCTCCGATTGAGCATGCCGCGCAAGGACATGGCCAGTTTCTTCGAGGTTGTCAGGGAGGGCCGGTATCCACCTTTCGTCTTTGGCGATCATCTGCCAGCCGGTTCGGTTTCAGAGTCCGTTACACCGCTAGTGGCTGTGTCAGAGCACGCTTGCGCAAGGGGGGCCGCGGGTGTCTGAGCCTGCTGGAGGATACTGCTCGATCCTTCACTGCCGGGTGATCTTTAGGTGATGAGGTCACCCTCGGGTGGCCGGATTGTACGCGGTGTAACACATGGTACGTGGGTTTTTTCGACTCAGGTGTGCAGGTCCTTGACGTGTATTCCAGGCAAGGCAGGCGAGCTCACGGGCTTGCTGAATGAGCCGTCAGAACGGGCCACACCGGATCGTCGGTATCAGTCTGCGCGCTCCCGCACCATGCGCATCTTTCGATTTACCTCGAAGCCTACGTCCGTCGTCACGAAAAAAGAACGTCATCTGCAAGTAGGGTATTTGGTCGCGCCGCTACTGTGACCTTTGCGGAGTAGCTTGCCGGTTTTGGGGCGTTCGGAGCCCCTGAGATTCCAGTCGCAACCACTGCAATATAACTCATTTACCTCGTCTGCGCTTGCAGGTGATGGCGCGTAAATATGGAACCTTCTTCCACACGAATCCCTTCCAAAGGCAGGTGTATTTTGTGAATCATCGGTTTAGAAGGTCCCATCGAACGAATCGCATTGGTATCATCTGTGTAGTACTCGCACTCAGTGTTTTCCTCGTGTTACCCCCTGCACGCGCGCAAGCCGATGACGACGGAACCGTTCAAGTGGAATTCACTCTGGACGGCGAACCGTTGTCCGATGCGTGGGTTGCACTGTTCCAAGATGATGAATTCATCGATGGTCTCAGTTTCGACTGGGATACGGGCTATTTCCAAGCCTCCGTGCCGCCCGGAGTCTACGACCTCGAATTCTACGATTATACCCCCGGAGTAGGCAGTCGCACCATTCGAGACGTGGAAGTTCGCGCGGGAGAAATTACTGAATTGTCTTTTGAATTAGGTCCCATGCTTTCCGTGCAGGTAAAGGTGATGTCTGACGGAGCTCCGTTCCCTAACGCCACAGTCTTGATTCATGATTCCGAGGGCGGCGAAGTCGCCTACTTGGAGTGGGATGAGGAAAGCGGCGCGTACGTAGGCGAGGTGACTCCCTATACCTGGACGCTGCTCGTTTATCCGGACACCGACGTTGTGGAAACCAAATGCGTGCAGGATTTCATCGTAAGCGCTGATGCGCAAAACGTGTTCACCGTTGAGCTGCTGCCTTTGCGTTTGCTGCAGATTCGACTGCTGGCGGGGACGGAACCGACGCCGAGTGCCAGCGTAACCATCATGCTAGACGGCGAGATTGTGGACTATGGCAGCTATAACGCAGAGACGGGCCTTTTTGAAGCTTGGGTACCGGAAGGAACCTACGAAGTGGAAATCGAGCCTTATCACTTGGGGCTCTACGAGGAGCAGATCGTCGTCGCCTCCACAGGTGAGATCACAACCGTCCAACTGGGCGGGCAAATCGAGCTTCACCTGAATGTCCTCTCGCCGTACGGTACGCCTTACCCATTTGCGCGGGTGACCATCGCCGATGATGACGACTACAAATACGCCTACTGGTCGCCGGAAGAGCAAACCTACAAGGTAACCCTGGTGGAAGGTGTCTACGACATTACCGTCCGACCGGACGACTTTTACAGCTCTCAAACACTCGAAGGCGTTGCGATTGAGGGCGACGTCGTAGAGCTTACCGTGGAATTGGCCAAGCCGGCTACATATACTCAGTCGGATTTGAGTCGCGTCATCAGCAAAGAAGAGCTCTTAGCTCTGGCTAAGCGTTATCAGGAGAACAACTTGGCGTTACTGGACGCAACAGCCAAACGGAATGTGGAGGAACAGTTAGATCGTCTGGCGCAAGCCAAAGGTGCCGCCAGGGACAAGTTGGTGCAGGAGTTCACCGGCGCATCCATCATGTTGGGAGCAAGCGCCATGGAGAAAGAGCTCTCCCTCATCTTCGGGGCGACAGCCGTGCTGGCGGAACCCGACGACGCCCTGATTCTCAACAATTTCGGCGCCGTACTGGTGCTTGCGGGGTCTCTTTCCGATGCCGTTCAGGTACTCAATTACGGTCGCTCGATTTCTCCCGAGTCACCGCTCATCCTCACCAATTTAGCCAATGCCCTGTTGGACATGGGCGACGACACGCAAGCCGGAGAGCTGTTGCTGGAGGCGTTGCGACATGAACCCGAGTTCTCAGAGGCACATACCGCTTTAGCAACGGTATATATGGCGCGCGGCGACGCTCAAAAGGCCCTCGATCATATCGTTATGGCCGCGGCAAACAACTTCACCCCGGCTATGCGACAGGCGGCTCAACAAGCCAGAAGCGCCGGCGCCAAGAGTCCTCCCCCGCGTTCATCGACAGGACAAGGGCCTGCTGAGAGCTCCGACGGCGGTGTACCCGATGTACAGAGCCAATTGGTCATTCCGCGCCTGCCTAACTGGTCCAGTCGCGACGCGTTGAACGCCAGTGCGGAAAGGCTGGCGCGTTGGATGAGCGATGTTCTCTCCCACGGTCTGACCGAACCGCTGAACGCGGCCTGGGAGCTCTACCAAACCAAAGCGGCCCCGCCCGGAATGGCAAAAGCCTACAATGGTCCCTACAGCCAATTGGTGTTCGAAATAGAATGCTACGGCCAATACCTGCAAGACCGCCTCGAAGAGATCTTTGATCAATATACCGCGACGTTTGACACGATAACCGAGGCCTGGAGTGAACAGGTGGTGCGGATCACCGATCAGCAGGTTTACGAATGGGACGCAGCTTTGCGGGATATGGAGGAAGCCACAGGCCTACGGTCACTGGCCGTGGCCCGACAGAGTCTGCTGAGAATGGATGAAGCCGATCAAGCGGCCGGCCGTCAACGCCGTGACGCGACGGACGTGTATTTCGTGATCTGGCGCGATCTGTTCAGAAGCACATATGAAGAAGTCGCCCGTCTGGTGGAGGAGTACTGGATCTACACCGAAAGCCCCGCTAGCCGCATCTATGATCCGGATACGGCCGAGTTCGTGCACCAACTGCGCACTCTGCAGGTCTATGCCTCGTTCGCGCCGCTCGCCATCCAACTGCCGTTTCAGATGATGATGATGGATATCGGCGGCTTTGGGTCTATGATGCGCCCCTTGGGCGAACCGCTTAAGCCGGAAACGCCGGGGTCGATGGACACCATACAGGTACCTGAGGCGAAAAAGGACAGTTGCCCGCTGAGAGACGGCAGATCGTTTAACCCGGACGCCGGTTTGGTCAGCGTTAAGGTGACTTGTGAAACCGTCGAGGTAAAGGTAGGGGCGATCATCAAGGGGTCCGTCACTTGGAACTTCAAACACAAGTACGTGTCGTCAGTGTACTTGGGAGCCGCGACCCCGGGTAAAGGCTTGATCCAGCTTGGAGCGGAGGGCGGTCTGCGTGCCAACTTCGGCCCCAACGGCGAAGTTCTCGGTCTAAAGCCGGAGGGCGGTTTCGGCGGTAACATCGGCGGCGAATGGATAGGCGGTATGTTGTCGGGAAGCGTCGGTACAGGCGACGGCCTGGTTGTCAACCGCGGCGGTTTGAGCACGCGACTACGCTAAGGTTGAACAGCCGCTTTACGAAATGAGCCGCCATGGGCGACAAAACCGTTGCCGCCCATGGCGGCTTCACTATGTTCCGCGGGTGCCGTTACGCACTCATGCCCACCGTATGACGTCGCCAACAATGGCAGAGACGGTAATGACGCCCTTCCTGTGCCTGGAACGTGGCAAGGCAACCTCCGGGTCCGACAAGTCGAGCGGCAGGAGTCAACCCGGACGGTGCCTGGGACCATTGCCCACAGCAGTCATGGGGGAGAGGCTTGGCAATGGGTTCTGCCGGGCGATGCGGACAACCAGCCGGACATGTCGGGGTTCACTGGCCGTGATGCACTCGCCTAGGAGCCTGTCTGAGTAATACGGTCGAAAGCACCAGGATTTGGTCCGATAACAGCCAATT
>LFTP01000378.1 GCA_001513395.1 Clostridia bacterium DTU080 | reverse complement strand
GCTTAGCAGGGGCACACTCGGCCCACCTCATCCAAGCCCGACAGCCTTGGGGTCTTCGCCTGCCGACAGCGGGAGTGCCCAGGCGCATCAGCAGACGCTTTAACGTACAAGAACACGACACACTTGCCGAGATCAGCGGCCCGGGTTGCATTCGCCGTTTTTGGGTGACCGGACGCGGCATCGGACGGGAGCTGATCCTGCGCATTTACTTCGACGGCTCGTCCGTGCCCCACGTGGAGGCTCCTTTAGCCGATTTTTTCGGAGTGATGCATAACCGATCGGAATGTAATCGCGACGGGGAAAACCCGCAAAGAGCGGCCTACACCATTAACACGCCTTTCTTGGCTTCGAAGCCGCATAACGGCTTTACCTGCTATTTTCCCATGCCGTTCAGCAGATCCGCTCTGATCACCGTCGAGAACGGATCAGGGCAGCCTTCGCGTCTTTACTACATCATAGACTGGCATGAGTATCCTGATCAGGAATTGACCGAACCCATGCGTTTTTGCGCCCGATGGCGCAGAGAGGCCCCGGTGCCGGACTATCAAGATGATTTTCTGATCCTTGACGCGGACGGTCCGGGCCGTCTGGTAGGCTTTGTCTACAGCGTAGACATGTTGCACAGCCGGCATATCATGCGTTGGAGCCATGCCGGTTCCGACAACATCTACATAGACGGCGCAGGACCGTATCCGGCCCTGCTGAGGGGCATCGGAGGCGAAGACACTTTTGGCACGTCCTACGGCGGTCATTGCTACCCGGCACAATCCTCCGTTTACTCCGACATGCCCTACTACGCACAAAAGAACGCCGATGACACCGACCTGCAGCAGATGGTGGGCTATCGCTTCTTCGTCCATGACGAGATCCGTTTCAATGACTCTATCCACCTCCGTTTCGGAGCGCGAGCCCATGACGTGGCGGCCACGGTGTACTGGTATTCCGCCGTCCCGACCTACCCCTATGTGGCCATGCCTCCCTACCCGCAGAGATTGCCGGGAAGCAGCCCTGGCAGAGCGTATGATCTGCCCCTTCGGGACACAGGCCATTGGTTTGTCAACGGGCCGTTTTCTTGCCCGCTTGACTGGGATCTGCCCACATCCGGGCCAGATAAGCCCGACAGCCTGCTCCATGGACGGCCTTGGCGCCGACGCGCCGCGCTGCGCTCGTTTATCGACTTCAACCACGTTTTCCGACCCTTGCCATCAAACGAGAACAGCGCCACGCTGATTGACGTGGCTGCCGTGGCTGCGTGCGCGCTGCATACCGATCGAGCCACGAAGGCCACGCTGACCTTCGGCTGGGATGACACGTTGAGATTCCGCCTCAACGGTGCCCCTGCCGTCGATCTGGGCCATCATCCGCACTTTCGCTCTCGATCCGTTGAGGTGGATCTCAATGAAGGACGCAACTGCCTCGTGGTCTCCCTCACCAACACCACGGGGCTCTCGTGCGGGGCCTGGAGCTTCTCTTTCGGCGCCGTGACAGCTACAGGGGAACGTTTGATACCCCAAGCAGTGTGGCCCGCCGCAGAAATGGAAGATGGACACGTCCTGAATGTGTACTTTGCGCCAGGTGAGTTTGAGCCTCTGCCCGGATTCCAAGTCTTTTTGCCGCCATATACACAAGATCTGCACGCTCGTAGCTGGCAGAGAGAAATGGACATGATCTGCAGCCCGCAGACCGAAACATTTGCCAGCCCTCTGGGCCCAGTCACCTTAACGGTGGCGGCAAGTGCTAATACCACCCTGGGGTTTCGCTGGCGCGATCCCGTCGTATCCGGCCCCATGCTGGAGCACTCAGCCTTGATCAGAGGCGAAGTGCGTGCCAATGCCCACAAGGAAAAAGAGGCCATATCGCTCGAACTGATCTTGGCCGGTCTGCCCCCCGGCGAATATGATCTGGTCGCTTTCCATCACTGCCACGCCGATTGTGAACAACTCAAACTGTTGCGAGTCTTTGTAAACGGACGGCTCGCAGCCGAAGGACGGCAGACCTGCGGTCTCAACCCTGATGAAATAGGCGAGACAGCATTGAGGATCACGGGCGGAGCTCCCGTGCGCATCGTGTATACCGCCGAGTCTGACGTCGTACTCAACGGCTTTCGGCTCAGCCTGCGCCGGTAGCCGAATCAGGCTGTGCGTTGGTTCGCACGGGGAACTCTGCTATAATGAAAATAATGTCAGGCGCTCGGCACACGGTGTTGAGCGCTCTGATGCATCCGGAGGGAAGTCCAAAGATTGGCCACCATCCATGATGTCGCCCGCTATGCCGGGGTCTCCGTGGGCACCGTGTCTGCGGTGATCAACGGCACGGGACGAGTCTCTCCAAAGCTTCAAAAGAAGGTTAACGAGGCTATCCGAGCCCTCGATTACCGACCTAGCCATTATGCCCGGGCGCTGAAGCGCCAGCGTACCCATTCACTGGCCTATCTGGTGCCTGACGTCACCAACCCCGGTTTTTCGGCCATTCTGCGCTCTACAACCCGAATAGCCCGTCAACGGCATTACACGGTCTTTGTCTTCGATACTGGCGGGGATCCCGAAGCGGCCCGCGAGAGTATCGAACGCGTCGTCGAACTTCGGGTGGACGGAGTGATCCTCTCCCTCACCTGGGATCTGGCTCGTCCTGAACTGATTGACGTCCTGCGCAAGCGAGAGATCGAAGTCGTGGGCATATCCGGCTCCAGATCCATCGACAGCATCGATTGCTTTCTGTGGGACGAAGTCAACGCCGGATACACCCTGGCCTGCTATCTTTTGCGGCTGGGACACCGGGTCTTGGCCTTTCTCCATCCCGCCGACAGCGAAAGCGCCAGACGGCGCTTACATGGTATCCGGAATGCATATGAGGAAGCAGGCATCCCAGTGTCGTATATCCACACCTACCCAGTCAGCGGCTATAGCACCAAAGACGCCTACGAGGGCACTCTTCAGGCCATAAGCAGTGCGGTACCCTTCAGCGCGCTCATTGCCTTCAACGATGCGTTTGTGACAGGCGCCACCGCCGCCTTGGCCGATCAGGGACTGGCGATACCCGAGCACGTATCGGTAGCGACTTTTGGCAACAGCCACACCGCCTTTTCACGTCCGCAGATCACCTCCATGACATACGATTACGAAAGTGTCGGTGCCCGAGCCAGCCAGCGGTTGTTGGATCGCATCGAGAAAGCCTACGACAGCGAACCGCGCTGCGAATACGTATCGATGGAGCTGGTCGTTCGTCCTTCGTGTCGGGCCGTCTCTTCCGCTTTCATCCCTCCTGACGAGCGCATCCCGCTTCTGTGAACAAAAAAGGGAACAGCCGAAGGCCGCTCCCTCCCGGATATCCTCCACAGGGGCTCTCTAGCGTATTAGCCCCTCTTCCCGCAACATGGGTTCTATCTCAGTCCGTATATTGGCCACCGCATTGGCGAGTGATTGCTCTCCTGCGTAGAATACCTTGAGCTGTGCGCTGATCTTGGCAAACAGAGTGTCCTCTACACCGCCCAGCCGGTCGTGTTTGCGCCGGATGGGCTGATAGCGGCGAATGGCTGGCCACCACTCCTCGCGCAGATGGCTGGGCAAGGTCCGCTCGAAAACGCGGATGTTGGAGATCATCGGCACTGTGGCGTATGTGTTGACCTGGGCCCGGATAGTCACCGGTTCAGGATCCTCAAGGAGCCACTTCAGGAAGATCCAGGCCTCATCGGGATAACGGCTCTCCTTGGAGATGGCCCACACGTGCGGAGGATAGAGAAAATCCATCCGGGCACCTTCGAGACCTTTTGGCGTCATGACCACGCCCACCCTGTAGCCGCTTTCTTCGATGGCCGCCTGAATGTCACTGCGGCCGCCGCCGAAGATGGCTGTCTGACCTGCCAGGAACGGACCCGTACCGCGTCCGGCCAGCGGCGGAGAGACGCCATATACCGTCACCAGATCATCGGCCAACTGTACCGCCTGCAACGCCTGCGAGCTGGTGAGACCCGTCGTGTTGTTCACCGGATCCACAACGCTGGCCCCGAATGCGTATAGGAACCAGCGAAGGCTGTGACGGTTTGTCGGCTGACCGACGGTATTACCCCAAAGCTCCACTTGATCGCCGGACCGCCTCGTCAGCTTGCGGGATATCGCCACAAACTCATCCCAGGTCCAATCGTCGGTCGGGTAGGCCAAGCCCGCCCGGTCAAAGAAGTCCTTGTTATAGGCCATCAATTCGACGCCTTCGGAGCCGTACCCCTGAGCCGGCATACCGTAGAAGCGCCCGTCCATTTTGACGTCCTCCAAGTGATCGGGGACAAACTCCGACAATCTCAGTCCGCTGCGCAACACTCTGTCAGTGAGGTCCAACACAAATCCCGATCGCTTCACCATGCCCCAGTATTGCTCTTTGACGATGAACACATCGGGCAGAGCACCGCCCATGCCCGCAGCCAGAATCCGATCTCCCGTTGAGCCAATCCCCACCACTTCGACTCTGATGTCCGGATGACTGCGCATGAATGCTTCCGCTTCCGCCCTACAGGCCGTCAGATCGTTTAAGCTGTTGTTCGTTCCGTACGTGATCGTCACTTGCGCCGCCGCCACTACGCTGAGAATCATCGACACAAATATAGCCAAGATACATGCTACGTTCGACCGACTGCGGATCACGGGTCATCACTCTCCTATCCATGTAGCAAACACTGGCCGCCACAATATTGAACCGATTCAACTTGAGAATTCACCCATCTGTTCCCTTACTCCTGCAACGGCGGAGGAAATTTGATGGGCCAAGATCTCCCCGACTTCGACACGGCGGAGTACACGAAAAGGCACCATAACCCCATAATAACGGTGCCCAGACGAATCGGTTAAATCGCTGTCGTGTATCTACGTGGTATTTGCCTCACTAAGGTCTTTGTGAAAGATGGTCGGAGGCTCGCAAACCCGCATAGCATCGAGGATGGAAGCCTGTTCATCGGTGGTTTCCGTCCGGCGGAGCAACTTGGAGTTGCCCACGATGAATTCACCAAGATGCATTCGCTGCAATCTGTCCCGGATCACCGGCCAAGTCTTCCCTGTCCGCAACTCTGCCACACGTACCAATAACAAGGCCAGCCAGCAAAGCACCACGTGAGCACGGATACGTTCGTCAAGACGGTGGTAGACGGGTCGCAGCTCCAGCGTTGTCTTCAGGGTGCGGAACGCGGACTCGATCTCCACCAGCTGTTTGTACCCGAGGGCCACGTCCACGGCCGTGAGTGTATCGTCGGAGGTGCGCAACAGGTACTTGCCGTCAAGTCGTTCTTCGTCTTTCACTTTAGCTCTGTCGATGCAAAGTTGGCCCATCTTCGTCTCACGAAGGTATCGTCCGTACGTCGGATGACTTCGCAGTGTGCAGACAGCCTTGGGATGTTTGCCCGCGTCCAGGTGCTTCAGTTGCTCCAACTCTTCTTCCAGCCGGGCGATTAGCTTCTCCCTTTGGGCTCGATCCCGTTTGGCCTGTTCCGGGTTGCGAACAAGCACATAACGCTTGCGAGCTTATCCCTCGCCGATGATGATCTCTTTGATGTGCAGATTGCTCGCTATCTCTTGGTATCCTCCGCTCCTGCTCAGCGCCGCTTCCACATCTGCTTTGCCGCTGCGCATCCGTTCTCCGGCTATGTGATGGCCGCCGGCCTGCTGCATGACGCGCAGATTCTCCTCGGAAGTGAAGCCCCGATCGACGACCGTGATCACTCGTCCGAGCTTCCAACCGATCAAGTCCTGTTTGACTTGTCGGATCAAGGACATGTCCGCGGTGTTGCCGGGCCAGACCCAGCACCGAATGGGGATACCCTCCCGAGTCACGGCCAAGCCGATAACCAC
>LFTP01000244.1 GCA_001513395.1 Clostridia bacterium DTU080 | reverse complement strand
CTTCTACCTTGTCCGCGGACCGCGTCGCCGGACAAATAGCGCTGACCAGACATCTGGGAGCCGACGGATTTACCGTCTTTGACTACGGCACCAGAATCTCTTCAAGCATCATTCCCGCACTCGGTGAGGGAACGCTCAGTCAACCGGCCCTCATCCCCGAGACAGGTCCGCGCTACAGCTTCGATATCGGACCGCTGACCCGAGAGGCGACCTACGGAAGACATATAGAGGTGGGAGCGGCGCTGGAGTTCTCTGTACAACAAATATCCGATTCCAAAGGCCGGGAGTTTGCTGACATCCAAGCCTCCTTGGTTCTTGAGGACGCCAACGGGACGATCATCCGGGAGCTGGGTGACATCGGCGCCGACGGCAGCCTGAGTCTGACGATCACGCCTCCCGCTCCGGGTCTTTACCGCCTTCGCATCCGGGGCAGCTACACCGCCGAATCGGGAGACAGACGGGAATTCTCTTCCCGCAGCGCACCGATTATCGTCGGCGATCTTCGCGAGGACATCCTCGCCTTGTTGTAGGATACGGCAAGCCGGACAGGCACATCTTCCGTGTCTGTCCGGCTGAAGCTTTTGCGGATTTATCAAGGGTTGGACACCGTCTTGTTGAACATGATTCATAGGAAAACACCCAAAAACGGAGGTCTGCCGGGAATGTCGTCAAAGTACCGTCTCCACTTTCAGGGTGATGTCGCTGAATGCATGGAAGGGCTGCAATTGCTGGCCTCAGATTTTGACTACGAACTCTCACCGGACGGCATATCGGTCAGTGTCGAGCAACAGGCCGGCAGCCCGATTGTCGTTGAAAAAAGAGGTTCTCAAGCACGGATCCGTTACTCGGAGAAGATCCACTTTTTCAGAGCGCTCGGCCTTCTTTTGGAGCAGATGACGGCGCAGAAGGAGGATTTCGTTCTCACCGAAGAACCGCAGTTTACCATGAACGGAGCCATGTTCGACGTTTCTCAAGGCAATGCGGTACCCCGGGTAGAGACCGTGAAAAACATCCTGCGCCGCATGGCCGTCATGGGCCTCAACATGCTCATGATGTACTGCGAAGATAGCTACGTCGTCCCTGAGGAACCCTACTTCGGGTACATGCGTCCCAGATTCACCCATGACCAATTGAAGGAGTGCGACGAATACGCGGCGGTGTTCGGCATTGAGATGATTCCCTGCATGCAGACACTCGCCCACCTACCCGACGTACTCAAATGGGCGGTCTACGCGGATATCAAAGAAGATGACACAACCTTGCTCGTGGGCAGCGAGCGGACGTATGAGTTTATCGAGCGCATGATCAAAGCC
>LFTP01000028.1 GCA_001513395.1 Clostridia bacterium DTU080 | reverse complement strand
GAAATAAGTGAATCCGGACGAAATGGAAACCTATAAGGAGTGATCGGTGTATCATGCGCGATCATCGGGAGATCTCGCTGTGGCGGGACGTTCCTTCCGAGTTGTGGCAGGACTGGAGATGGCAGATGCGTAACCGCCTGCGCACTTGTGATGAACTGAGTCAGGTCATCAACCTGACTCCGTCTGAAATAGCCGGGATAAAACAGGCCCGCGGGACTTTCGCGGTTGGTGTCACGCCGTACTACGCGCTGTTGATGGACCCGGATGATGCACAATGCCCCGTCCGCCTTCAAGCCGTACCCGTAGAACAGGAGGCCAATCGGGGAACCTACGACCTAATTGATCCTCTGCATGAAGACGCTGACTCGCCGGCTCCTTTTCTCACTCATCGCTACCCCGATCGCGTCCTGCTCCTCGTGACAGAGATGTGTGCGACGTACTGCCGTCATTGCACTCGTCGCCGGTTGGTAGGTGCCAAAGAGGGATGTATCACCAAAGACGCTCTTGAACAGGCGCTGGACTACATCCGAGCCACTCCGGCCGTCCGAGACGTGTTGTTGTCCGGCGGCGATCCTTTGTCACTGTCAGATTCCCGTTTGGACTACATTCTCACTCGGCTGAGAGAGATTCCCCACATTGAAGTGATTCGCATCGGTACACGCATGCCAGTGACGAATCCTTTCCGCATCACACCCGAGTTGTGTGAAACGCTGCGCAAGCACCATCCCGTCTGGATCAACACCCACTTCAACCATCCCGTGGAATTGACTCCCGAGGCCGTGGCCGCATGCGGCCGTCTCGCCGACGCGGGTGTGCCTTTGGGTAACCAGACCGTCTTGTTGCGGGGAGTCAATGATTGCGGGAACATACAAAAGAGCCTGGTCCGGGCCCTGATCAAGGCGCGGGTCCGTCCGTACTATCTCTATCAGTGCGATCTGTCCGAAGGGTTGGAGCGTTTTCGCACTCCCTTGTCAAAGGGGATCGAGATCATCGAACACCTGCGAGGACACGTCTCGGGCTTTGCGGTGCCCACATTTGTGGTGGACGCTCCCGGTGGAGGGGGGAAGATCCCGGTTTCACCCAATTACGTCCTGTCACAATCACCTAGCAAGACGGTGTTGCGCAATTACGAGGGACGCATAGTCTCCTATCCCGAACCGGAGTGGGGCGATACCCATGATCCGAAGACATGCCGTTATTGTCAGGAGGCCGCGCCGCAGCAAGGGGTGGCCGGGCTGCTAACGCGTGGCAGCCCCCTGATCGAGCCGGAGATGTATCACAGAGTCTCGGACCGGCCCGAAGTGATGCTAACGGACAACATCCAACAGCCGGTTTGTCACAACGGTTGTCCTAAGGAGCGAAAGCAGTGATGGATACTCTGATCCGGGGCGGGACTATCGTTACGCCTCGCACGCTTTTCAAAGCTGACATCGGCATACGTGACGGAATAGTGGCCAAGCTGTTGGCTCCCGGTCAGGCTTGTTCTGCCCGGCAAGTTATTGAAGCCGACGGGTTGTATGTTTTGCCCGGTCTCATCGACGCGCACGTCCATTTGCGAGAGCCCGGAATGACACACAAAGAGACAATAGCCACCGGAACGCAAGCCGCGGCTTGCGGAGGGGTTACCACGGTCTTGGACATGCCCAACACTCTGCCTCCTGTGGTCAATGCAGAGACCGTACTGGACAAAGGCCGACTCATTGGGGGACGGGCCCAAGTCGATGTCGGATTATACGCTGCTTTGACACCGGAAGCCTGTCAGGAGCTGACTGAGATCATCGAATCCGGCGTCATGGGCTTCAAACTGTTTTTGGGACCGACAACGGGCGGTTTGCGAGCCCCCGAATGGGGACAGCTTCTTGATGTCTTCGATGTCTTGGCCGCTTACGATCTTCCCGTCGTAGTGCATGCGGAAGAGCGTGAAATCATCGAACACCGGACGGTCCGGGCGAAAGAAGCGGGAGATGGATATCATCACCTACTGGCTTCACGACCGGAATTCGGGGAGCTGTCCGCTACGGCCGTTATATGCCGCCTGGCCGGACAGACAAGGGCCAAGGTGCATATCGCTCATGTGAGTCTCGCCGGAGCAGTGGAGATAATAGGCGAAGCCAAAGCGGCTGGCTGGCCGGTTACCGCCGAAACCTGCCCGCCGTATCTGTTCCTGACCGAAGACGATTTCTCGACCATCGGTACACCGATGAAGATCCTGCCGCCAATACGCGGACAAAAGGACCAAGACCGGCTGTGGCAGGGTCTGCATGCCGGGGTGCTGGATATTATCGCCACAGATCATGCGCCTCATCTTCCCGAAGAAAAAGCCACCGACATCTGGAACGCTCCGTCGGGAGCTCCAGGCGTGGAGACACTGTTGCCTTTGATGCTGGAGGCGGTACACCGGGGGAAATGCACCCTGTCTGACATTGTGCGCTGGTGTTGCGCTCGCCCGGCGGCCATCTTCGGACTCCACGGCAAAGGTCATCTGCGTCCGGG
>LFTP01000133.1 GCA_001513395.1 Clostridia bacterium DTU080 | reverse complement strand
AAATTGAGGGCTTTCATGCCGATCACGAGCGCCTCGACCAAGGCCACGACGGCTCGAATCAATGGCCATCTCAAAAAAGGAAAACGTCTGCTGAAACCGCCTATGGCATTCTCGCTGACTACAATATCACCGCTAGGACGCCGCACGGCAATAGCGAGGCTGTGCCGTCCGCGCATCATGACGCCTTCGATCACTGCCTGCCCGCCGTAGGAAAAGCGATTGGACATTCAAGAGCCACCTCATTCTACCTAGCATTATTCTATTTTACTACAGCATGATCGAGCAAGGCAGAGTATATTGTGCCCGGCGCTATGGCTGCTCCTCAAATTGCCGCACCTGCTCGGCCAGTTCCTTTCTTATGATCACTTTGAGCCGGGCCCCGTCTCCATCAAAGCGCTCATGCAACACTCGTCCCGAACAATGAAGCCACGAAACAACGCCTGCATCACCGTAAGGGATGCGGTAGATACGCACAACATGCCGTATCGGCAGAAGCTCTTCTACCAACCGCAGAAGTTCCTGGCATCCATCCCCTGTTGTGGCAGAAATGGCACAAGAATGCGGTGTGCGCTCCACCAACCTCTTCACGATCTGGGGATCTTGACGATCCTGCTTGTTGAAGGCGGTGATCGTCGGCTTGTCTGCCGCCCCCAGATCCGCCAAGATACTCTGAACGGCCGCCATTTGTTCCCACATCTGCGGATGAGGGCAATCCACGACATGGACGAGCATGTCCGCGCCGTCCACTTCCTCCAATGTCGCTCTGAAGGCAGCCACAAGATCATGAGGCAGCTTACGGATGAAGCCTACCGTATCGACGAAACAAACATGTTGCTCGATTCCGGACAGCTCCACCCGGCGCACGGTCGGATCCAAGGTTGAAAAAAGCTGATCTTGCGCGTGCACGGAGGACCCCGAGAGCGTGTTGAGCAGAGTCGATTTGCCGGCATTTGTGTAGCCCACCAAAGCTACCACTGGCACTTGCGATTCCTGACGGTGCTCCCGTTGCAGGCGACGCCTTTGTCGTATACGATCAAGTTCCCGTCTCAGCTCCGCCATCCTGCGCCTGATATG
>LFTP01000269.1 GCA_001513395.1 Clostridia bacterium DTU080 | reverse complement strand
GGTGGATCCGGACTTGGAGAAACTATACGCTTATGTACGGTTTCTCCTGCGGAAGTTGCCGCGTGGTTCCAGGCAGGACTACGACTTCGACGATGAAGTTGCCCTGGAGTATTACCGCATCCAGAAGATGTATGAAGGCTCCCTCGAGCTGGAAGCTGGCAAACAGGCGGAGCTTCCCGGTGTTCGGCCAGGTGGGTCGAGAAGCAGCAGCGATGAGCATGTAAAGCTATCAACGTTGATCGAGATTCTCAATGAGCGGTTTGGCACGGACTTCACGGAAGCGGACCGGCTCTTCTTCGATCTCGTTAAGGAAGACGCTCTTCAAGACGAAGAACTCGAGGAAGCGGCCAAGGTCAACACGCGGGAGAACTTCCGGTACGTGGCCGACCGCAAGGCACTTGACGTGGTGCTTGCACGCCGCGAGAAGAACGACAGCATGTTCGAACTGCTGATGAACGACAAGAGAGTGTGGGACGCGTTCGCAGCTTGGTTTGCCAACGAACTGTATGATGCCTTCAACAGGAAGGCGAGCTAGGGAGTCGCGAGTGCAGGTAAGTAGTGAGACGCAGTGCCACGGCGTCTTACTGTCTTGACGTGCTACTCTACAAGTTGAATGAACCAGGTGGATGAACGTGGTGTGCGACCATGGAATTCTCCACGGCATGACCAATCTTGTTCTGTGCAACCGACGAAGAACGCAATTCCGCAATGCACTCGCCGTAAGTCGAGCCGCAATATGGAACATTCAGCATGCTGGAGTGGATGCACTGCGAGGGTCCACCATGTGTGGTACAGCGGGTCCAGAACCGTGGTATTCGGGCGAGAAGGACCATGAACTCAGAAAGCCGTTTTTGAGTTGGTCGAATCGCCGGCCAGAAGACGTGGTCTATCGTGGGTATTTCATTGGTCCGATCATGGAGGAACTGCTCTCAGGCAAGAGGATCATGATTGCGGGTCCTAGACGAATTGGTAAGTCTAGTCTGACCTATGAAACACTGATAACCGATCTCGGGCAACTCGAGCTGTTCAAGATTGGGGCTCGTGATACGCCAGCCCCGACGCAGATCGTAGTAAAGTCGGTAACCCGACACATCTCGAAGAGCACCCAGAGTCAACTGGGCCGCGCCGCCCTTGGCGCCCGGGTTTTCGGCGTAATCCGCGGGCTCGAGGTGCAGGTTGTCCAGGACGCGTTGCGTGAGAATATCGTCCGTCAAAACCTGCCCCGGTTCATTCCGAATCGCAGCCAGCAATGCCCCTCGCAGCAGCAAAACTTGGACAAAGTCGTTAANNGCGAAGCACAGGGATACTCGACCGGGTCGGCTAACCGTACTTCTGGGGAGCCTCTGGTGTGCTCTGTCCCCGAGGCCAACACTCGGTGTCTTTCACCCATCTCTCAACGTCCCATCGCCAGAAAATGTCGTCTTAACGTAAGCGTCAAACGGAGCACACCTTCACGCGGCATGCTCCGTTCTGTTAGTGTGATGGGATGTGTCGGTTGTCTCAGGTGAGTCTTAG
>LFTP01000067.1 GCA_001513395.1 Clostridia bacterium DTU080 | reverse complement strand
TGGGGCGAAAGCGCCTTACCCTGTTTGGTCTGCGTCCCAAGCATAGCTCGGTTATCATCACCTTGATTACAGGCGCTCTTATCTCGGGTGCTTCCATCGGTTTGCTGGCCTTTGTGTCCCGCGATGTGCGCGTGGCGCTGTTTCAGATGAAAGAGATCCAGACGGAGCTGGCACAAAACAGGAGGAACTTGCAAGACAGCCTGGAGAATCTCAAGCGCCTGGAAGCCACGGTAGCCAATCAGCGGGCTGAACTGAGGGTTATTGAAAAGAGCAGGGACAGTGCCCTGCGGGAGAAGGACATCGCTCAGACTCAGCGTGATGAGTTGAAGCGCGAATACGATAAAATGGCCGTTGTCTTGGACGAGCTTCAAGATGAAGTTGAGTCTTGGAAGACACAGGTGGCAGAGCTTCGGGAATTGGCGAGCACTTTGGAGGACAGCGTAGCTCGCATGCGTAGCACCGAGGGCCAACTGCGGCGGGATATTATCGCTTTGACGGATCAGTTCCTGGCCCTGGAAAATCAAATGCGTGTGGGTAGCTTCATCTTTGCCAAGGAAGAGATCATAGCCGCCTCAGTCATAGAGGCACAGTTGAGTTCGGCGCGGGTGGAAAAAGAGCTCTTGGCCTTATTGGAGACCGCTGATCAGATCGCTTTGGGCCGGGGGGCGAAAATCAACGGCAAGGAGCGGGCAGTGGTCCTGGCTCACGATGAGTACTTCTTTGAGGCCGCTAGTGTGTTGGCAAATGCCAAAGAACCATGGGTGGTTCGCGTCGTGGCCTCCCGTAACACGGTAAAGGGAGAACCCGTACAAGTTTACTTCCACCTCTTCCCCAATGAACGTATTTACCGGAGGGGCGAGGTGATCGCCGACAAGGAAGTGAAGAAAGGTGCCGCTGACTATGAACAGGTTCTTCTTTCCCTGTTGCAGGAAGTGAACCGCATTGTGATCGCGAAGGGCATGATCACCGGTGAGCGCGGTGATGTGGGAAGCGTGGCCGGTGAGCAGTTCATCGAGGCCATCATACAGTTGCGCAGGCTTGGCGGTGACGCCCGAGTCTTGGCTGTGGCCGCGGACGATGTCTATCTGACACGTGGACCGTTGCGCCTGGAGTTACGCGTTGAAGAGGATAGAGGTTAGTGGAAATCAAGTACGCGAGGCTATTTCTTCCGGCCTTGACAGAATGTGCATTCGATCCTCGGGCAGGATATCGGGTGCCGGGGGAGAAGTAGTGAGCTGTGACCGGGACACGCCGGTCATGCACTAGGTTTGACGAGGAAAGGAGGTGTAGGGTGGCAAGGACAGGAGTCATTTCGCGATCATTGTTAGGCAGACGGCATGTCTTCACACCAACCGATACAGCATGAGCCAAACAACAGACAACGACTCCTGAAAAGGCGTACATCAAATACAGATCAGGTCGTGGGTCTCAAGACGTGGCGTGAGGAAACAAGGAAACTCACGAACCAATGGGCTTGGTGCGCATGGCCCAAAGCACTCAGTGCTTTGACATCTCTGTCTATGGATAATAGGTGCTGCCGCATGGTGTATGCCTTCCTTGCTTCCCCGGGATGAACCACAATACTGCAGTAGCGGCTCGCAGAAGTCTTCGCAGTCTGATCATAGCAACAGTTGCGCTGGCCGCCGTCCTCCTTTCCGTCTTACCGGTGCGCCTATGGGCCTCTGAGAGATCTGTGGACGAGGATTCGCTTTATGCGCATCTCAGTGTGGATGAGCTCTCGGAGTACCTAAGAAGACAAAAGAATCGGATGCAGGTCGACTTGGGCTCGGAAGAATCCGTCGTGCCAGGTGTTGCGACGGATAAGCCCACAGCACAGGCGCCCTTCCTAAGCGTCCCTCTGCCTTGGGGCGCTTCGGCATCTGTCAGTGCTCGTGTTGAACCTGTGGATTTGGATAGACTGCAAGCACTTGCTGGTCGTTCTTCAAAGAGACTTCGCCAAGATGAAAAGCATGTTGGTGTTGACGGGGCAGTGCGCCTCGGCGATGTGGGCTCTATCCGCATCGGTTGTGACGTGAGACAGTGGCAGGATGATGAAGCGGTTGAAGTGGGGACGACCGCGGATGCGGGTTTGGAGCTCAATCTCAATGAGCGGACTGTCTTCGCTGCCGGGTACAACGTTGATCGCGAGCCGGCAGGAACGACCGCGACGACGAATTTGGATATCGGATACGCGGTCACGAAGAGCACCTTCTTGCGTGCCGGATATAAGCTAGTCAGCTTCAGTGATGTCGAAAGCCGTGAATACAAGGCGAAAGTGGCGAAGGCGAATCTGATGGTTCGCTTCTAGGTCCGGCGGCGACGCAAACTTGACACACCAGGTGGTTGTATGACATAATGCCGATGCGCACCGTTTGGTGCGGCCCTTGAGAGTACGACGGATGGTCGCTGGTGCGTCGTTTGCGGCGCGCTAGAGGAAAGTCCGGACTCGGCTGTCTCGCGTCAGCGGGGCAGAAAGTTGGTGCCCGGCGCAAGCCGGGGCGGAGCAATCCGACGGAGGCGAAACGAGACCCTCTGGGCTCGAAGTAGCCGTAAAGGGCCATAGAGACGAGCTTGTCCGGCAACGGACAAGGTGGAACGCGGTAACCCCCTCCACCGAGCAACCCAAATTATGGTAGGGGCAGCCCCGATGGGGGCCGGTAGCCTTGCCTACTGAGAGAGATGACCATCCTCGACAGAATCCGGCTTACAGTCGTGCTCTCGAGGGTTTGATTTTGCCTAGATGCCAAAGACGAGCTCGTGCAACTGACGGGTGTGAGTGTCTGTGTGCATCGACGCCACTAAATGGGGCTTGTGACGGAAAGGGCAGATGTGGTAAGCTAACCACGTAACACTCGAAATGAGCCCGTAGCTCAGGTGGTAGAGCACCGGACTTTTAATCCGGGTGTCCTGGGTTCGAGTCCCAGCGGGCTCACCAA
>LFTP01000274.1 GCA_001513395.1 Clostridia bacterium DTU080 | reverse complement strand
GGCGGGAGTGATTCTCGTGGCCTTTGTGGCTATCTCCTCCAGAGTCTCCCACGTCCAATCAGGCGTCGGAATGGCCAGGCCCAACTGCAGCAACAGGGTTTCATTGTATGCCGGCCCATAGGTCCACAACTGATAAGGAAGCCCGATCAACGCTCCTTTTTCCGTGCGCGCGTATTCAATGAACGGCGCCGGATAATCCGATTCCCTCACACCGCTCTGCTTCATGTAAGGTGCAAGATCCTCCAGGAGTTCATCCAGATCGAACGGGGCCAGATGAGCCAAAGAGACTTCGATGGTATCGGGACTCATGCCACTCATCAACAGCATCATCAGCTTCTCTTGGAGCAGTCCGCTGTCGCCCAGATTGAGCTCAACCTCGATACCGGTCTCTTCCTTAAAGCGCGCCGCCAGTTCCTTGTACCATTCATCCATTCGGGCGTCATCCTGACCGAAATGAAGAATGGTGACAGCGGACGCGGTGTCGACTGCGGCTAACACCAAAGCAAACACCGTCAAGAACACCCAACCGCGTGAGAGCACGGTCAACTCCCCCCTCGAAATATATAACAGATGCTCCTTTCTGTGCCTTTGTTGTCTTCCCCTTCCTGCCGGCGATCTGTCGATTTGTTGCTGAAAACCCGGATTCGCTTATCACATAGGTTCATGACGCCCCCCGGATACACGGCCGCCCGGCAAAGCTGTACACCGGCACCAGCGAGCCAAAGGGAGACTCTTGTCAAGATCGGTTTTCGCTCGCAGCCGGACACATTGTCCGGATCCGGACCCCATCCTTCGTCAAGAACAGGGCCGTCCCGAAAAGGCACTTATGTTCGACATCCGCCGTACGGATCGCCCGCCCCAAGGCGGTCTGCCACATACGCGCTATCGAACATATATTCCAAAGCGGCGGACACAGCCTCTCACCAAGACACCATACAGGGCAATAACCGATGGACAAAGAACCCCCTTCCTCATAGAGTGAAGGGGGTAAGAGTACCCAGGCTTCGTCAATCGGAGCCGGTTCATTCTCCCGCCGCCAGTTTGGCATTGATAAGCCGATCCGCCTGAATCAATGCCTCTTGTAGCGGAACCGAACGATTGACCAACGCCTTCCTGGCCCACTCATCCACGATGCCCATATAGGGCTCCCATTCCGAATACCGCGCAAAAGACGTGGGATCCGTCATCATGGCGTACAGGTTCATGATGGTGGAATTCTTTGCCTGAAGCTCCTGGAAGAAGACCTGTGCGATCCGGATACGTCCGGGAATGCGCTGCGTTATCTCGTAGAAACGCCTCAGGTTTCTGTCGTTATGGGCCATGAACTGAATCCAGAGCCAAGCCTCTTCCTTGTGCGGAGTGTTCCGCATCATCATAGCGTAAAACGGCGTGAACTCCCCTCCCGTGTTCTCAGACGGACCCTTGGGATAGGGCAGCCATCCGAATTCAAAAGCCCCTAAGACTCGCTCCCCCACATTCGGACCCGCATTGAAGCTCAAAGCCGCTTTTCCGCTATGGAATTGCGTGCCCCAACTGCCGTCGAGCCCGCCGCGCTCCGAGATGCGATCTATCAGGCTCAAAGCCCTGATGACGCCCTCAGACAGGAGGGTGCTTCGCGTCGGGTTTACTCTCCGATCCAGATAATCCCCGCCCCCGGCACGAACCAAAGGATGCAAGCGCGTCCAATAGATCGGCCAGTTCATCCCCAAGGACTCAGTAACGCCGTCGGGCCTTATTCTGGTAGCCTTGGTCGCTATCTCCTCGAGAGTCTCCCACGTCCAACCGGGCGTCGGGACGGCCAGTCCCAGGTTCAGCAACAGAGTCTCATTGTACGCCGGACCGTATGTCCAAAGCTGATAAGGAATGCCGACCAATGCCCCTTTTTCCGTCCGGCCATACTCCAAGAACGGTGCGGGAAACTCCGACTCTTTGATGCCGCTTTTTCTCATCCAAGGAGTCAGATCCTCCAGAAGCTCATCCACATCGAAAGGTGCCAGATAAGCCATGGTCGCTTCCAGGGTATCCGGCGACATGCCACCCATAAGCATGACCATCAACTTCTCTTGAATCTGTCCGCTGTTGGACAGATTGAGCTCAACATTGATGCCGGTCTCTTCTTTGAAGCGGACCGCCAATTCCTGGNNCCAATTCCTGGTACCATTCATCAGTTCTTACGTCATTCTGGCCCAGATGAACAATGGTCACCGAGGCCGGCGCGGCGTATCCTGCGGCAAAAACCAGCGAGAACAGCGTAATCGCGCCCAAGATCCGTGATAGCAAGGACAATTCCCTCCTCCGTTGAGATTGGACACGCTTTCACATGTCGCACCAATGGAACGTGAAAAAAGAGAACGGAACGGTGCGGCAATTCTATACCCTGGCCGGCTTTTCCTTCCATCTGGCGGCTTTGTCTAGCCCTTCGGCAGCCTGCCACAGTCCTTGGCCGGACGGGGATCACGATCTGACACCTTGATCCGTCCAGTTGAGTCTGTTCGCGATGCGGACATCGGCAGCGGCGGGGTTCCACCCCGAGGATGGTCATTCGTCAATCAAGGCGGCTCTGCGATCTTCGATCGCCACCGCAATGTAGCCTGAGACGTCAACAGTTGAGGCATTCTACCCTCGCTTAGGGAGGCGCCGCGGTATCAGACCGCAATCGCGTTTGAGTCCAAGAATCCGACACCGCGTCCCTGAGACTTCAGGGCGTGCCACTTCGCTTTCCCGGAGCATAGGAAATCCGCAGTTGAGTCTCGAACATCCTCAGCAGTGCAGGCCGACGGCCGGCGTGCACAGGCGCGGGCCGGCACTGTTCCGAATGAGCACCCGGCGATGACCGCGCGGCGTTACTCCACCCAGAAAGGTCGTGCCCGCTCATGGATTTCGATGTGCTCATTTGTGGCGGTTCAGTGATCGACGGCTCCGGAACAAGACCGGCTTTCCGGGCAGACGTCGGCATCAACGGGGATCGCATCGCGGCCATCGGTTCTCTCAGTCACTGCCAAGCAGGAGTGCGGCTTGATGCCGAGGGGCTGACGGTATGCCCGGGGTTCATCGATGTGCATGTCCACTCGGAAATAGCTTTGCTTACGGGCGAACACCGCTATGCCGGGCTACTGCAGGGAGTCACCACCCAGTTTACAGGAGCCGACGGTTTTGGCTGGGCTCCGCTTCCGCCTGTTCTCGGTCAGCAGTATTGGCGCTATACACTGTTTGCCTACGCACACCCACAATTGGATGTCGTCAGGGCGTCACCGACCGCATACCTCGATCTTTTCACCGGCCGTACTCCGGCCAACGTGGTACCTCAAGCACCTCACGGCGCCATACGGCTGGCGGTGATGGGCTGGGAAGGCCGCCCCGCCGATGAAGATGAGATTGATCGGATGCGCTGCATTCTCCAAGCTTGGTTGGCAGCCGGCGCCGTCGGCCTCAGCCTAGGCTTGGAATACCAGCCGGGCAATGCCGCCACTACGCAAGAATTGATCGAGTTGGGCCGCGAAGTGGCCGCTGCCGGAGGCGTGATCTCGGCGCATGTCCGCAAGAATCCCCTGGGACGCCCTGTAGCCTGGCAAGAACTGATGACCGTCGGTCGTTCAGCGGGAGTGCCCATACACATCAACCACGAGTTCGTGACAGCGGACATTGAGCCGTTACTGGCCAAAGCCGCCGAGTACGACCTCACCTTTGACTCGTATGTCTACCCCGCGGGCTGCACACACCTCGCACTTCTACTCCCCGTGTGGGCGCAGCTAGGCGATCCCGCCGAACTAGCTACCCGCATGCAAGATCCGGATTTTCGTCGCCGAGCTGAAGCCGACCTCGACCGGGCTCTGGCCGAGCGTCTGGCTGACGGCGGCAGAGCCGTGTTCGTCGCCAACCAGACCGGGCGTTACCTCGGAGAAGACATCGCCGACGCCGCAGCTCGGGAAGGCAGGCCGCTGGCTGAGTTCGCCGCCGATATCCTCGTGGAGGAAGATCCATACGCGTTGATGGTGATGCACCACGGCGGCAGCGCGGCCGAATTGGAGGCCAAAATGGTCCGCACCCTGACGCATCCGCTCATGCTGGTGTCCAGCGACGGCATATATCACGGTACGCTGGGCCACCCTCGCGGATATGGCTGCTTCGCCCGAGTTCTCCGCCGGTTTGTGCGGGAGCTCAAGGCTATTGATCTCGTCCAAGCCATCTATAAGATGAGCGGATTCACCGCCCGCCGTTTTGGACTGCGCGATCGCGGTCAGCTCAAGCCCGGCTACGCCGCCGACGTCGTGGTGTTTTCCGAGACAGAAGTCGCAGATCATGCCACTTGGTCTCAGCCGTGGCTGCCTGCGACCGGCATCCGGGCCGTTTTCGTGAACGGTCGGCCTGTGGTGGAAAACGGACAGCCCACCGGTGAGCTGCCGGGAAGGGTGTTGAAGCGTTAGGTAGAGCGCATCGAGGGCTCCCCATCTCTTCGGGCTGACTGAAGCCTTCGGCGCGTGTCCGTATACACAAGGGCAGCCATATCCCCAGTCGGACACGAACATATCCTGAGCTATGCATGTTGCTCCGGGAAACCGAACGAGTCAAACGCCTGGGGCACGGACCACAAGACCCAGATTCTCTTTTTCGTCGCTGTCTTCCCGTATCCGCGCTGTCGATGTCTTCGCCATCTTTTTCTCCGCTTAAACCATTCAGCGTGGATACGGGATTCCTCTGCGTGGATCCAGTTACCAGCGCTGTGCGCACCCCTTTTTTTCGACGCAAGACTCGAACGGACGTCTCTTATCCCACTGGCACTGAGCCGATGACATCCTATTCGAGAGGCATTTTGTCTGCCGCGATACGGACGTGCTGCGGCTTTGCGCCGGACACGGATCACGTTTGCCGACGGTGGTCACTCAATCCCTAAAGAAGCTCTGATACCCGCAATCCGGACATCGGCCAGCCGTTGAGCTTCTCTCAATGCCTCTTCTACAGAGATCTCATTTCTGCGGGCTCGCATGAGCTGCTGGTTGACGATGTCGTTGATCTCCGAAGAGCCCAAAATGGTCGTCTGAAAAGGCATGGGCAACCAGACGCCCAAGGCGGTTTGAACATAAACGGCCAGTTCGTTGGCGCTCATCGCCCATTCATTCGGATTGGCCGCGTGGATGCGGGCCGCCAATGTGCGCCAATGCGAGAGGCGAACACCGTTGGTTCCGGTGGCCACCAACAGTTCGGGATGCTCATAGGCCCCGGTTAAAAGCCATTTTATGAACTTCCACGCCGTCTCAACATCTCGGGTGTTGCGACTGATACCTACGACATTGCGCCAACCCGGCACACGGGTCAGCTTCACCCCGGTGGGAGCGGGATACCCGGCCATGCCAAACGGCTGTCCGGGAGACCAAGGGGCGACACTGCTTTGCGCAGTCGGCCAATTGTAGCCACCCAAGGAAACCAGGAACATGCCCATGCGCCCTTGCCCGAAAGCCGTCCAAGTAGCAGTGCCATCGGGCATTGTGTTCAAGATCGGCGAGACTTTGCGCTCGAAATGCATTTCCCACAGCGTATTAGCGATGCGGAGGTTATCAGCGGTGGCGATGGTGGCTTTTGAGACTATCCCGTTCTGATAGTCCTCCGCGGGAAAGAAGTCGCTGCCTTGCGCCACTGCATGGACGAAGATGTTCCAAGAGGGTTCAAAGCCGTAACGCTCGACAGTCCCGTCAGCGCTGACTCTCGTCAAATGTCTGGCGCAATCCATGGCTTTTTCCCACGTCCAGCCCGGATCATCAAAGGCAACGGGCGGACGAGCCAGTCCCGCTTCATCGATATGACGGGCGTTATACGCCACACCGAAAGGAGGTGACAACGTAAACATAATGCCGTATATGCGCCCGAGTTGTCTTACGGCATCCAATGTGCCCGGAACCAGATCCCTGGTGTTGAGCTCGGCCTCATCGCGAGTCACAAGCGATGTCAAGTCCACAAAAGCGCTCTGAAAAGCCAGTGTAGGATAGTCCGAAACACAGTTGTTGAAGACCACATCCAAAGGGACGCCCGTAGCGGTCATCGTGACGATCTTGTCCTGAGCCTCGCCGCACGGCGGAGCGATGAGATCGATCTCGATATCCGGATGTGCGGCTTCAAAAGCAGCCAGAAAACGGTTCCAGGCCTCGAGGTTGTACATGGCCTGCCCATGCAGGACGGTTAAGGTGACTTTGGAGGCAGAGACAGTCAACGACGCCAAGGCAAAAAGCACGACTGTAGACAGTATACGGATCAGTAACCTGCTTTGTCTGCTCATCAGTCATCCCTTCCTCAATTCGATATCGATCATGGTTGCGAAGTAAGGACCGCCGCCTGTGACCCGGCGACCGGTGGCCTGAATTCGGAAACCAACCGCACTCACATCCATCATGTTATCCTTTTCTGCCCTTAACACCTTTTAGTTTTGTGTTTGTAGTTTTTAACCTAAACGATGCCATGTTTTCGCTGATATTACGTACAACCATCGTTTGGCGACCAAGAAAAAGACCAAAACGGCGTGAGGCAAACAAGGATGACTGGCATAGTTGACGAAGCATGCATCTGTATGGGCAATTCGTCACTCTGCCCTCTTTTGACAGTTTTCGCTTCTATACTGATCCAAGGGGGCAATGACCGTGATATACGGAAGGAGGATTTTCGTGCGTCTAGCGAGTCTGATCACACTGTGCGTCGCCTTAGCCTTAGGATCCGTCGGTATGGCCGCCCCGTCAAAAGAGAACGTAGTCCTGTACTTCGATTTCGAACAGATCGCCGAAAACCGGATGGTCGAGGCCACGGGAAAGACCGGTATCGGCTCGATCAAAGGCCAGATCACGCTCGTCGAGGGTGTGAGGGGCAAAGCGGGCCAGTTCACCCCCTATTCGTTCATCGATGTCGGTGCCTTGGATCCGGATGCCATCCCCACGGACGAGATAACCATTATGGCTTGGGTCAACGTTCCGCCTGGTACCCACGAGATATTCAACGCCCGTGGTTCGGACGGGACATGGATCTTCCACCCCGAACTTCGCTCTGACGGCAGGTATCGCTGGCTGGTGAGGACAGAGAATGCCCATACCGTGTTTGACATGCAAACCGGTGTCGTCGCCTGGAACACCTGGACGCATTTCGCCGGCGTCTACAGTGCCACGGCAGGATACGCTGCCCTCTACATCAACGGCGAAGAGATCGCCCGGCAACCGGTGACAGGTGTGCCTATGATGCAAGATTGGGGCATGGGAGCCCGAGTCGGTCTCACCATTGACGATGCCAGACCGTTCTCAGGTAGGATGGACGATCTCATCGTCTGGAACAAGGCTCTCACCGCTGACGAGATCAAATCCGCCATGGAGCACGGCATAGGCGACTGATCTGAAGTCGGCCCAAAACAAAGCAGCCGATGGCTGGGATCTTGCCGTCGGCTGCTATTGCTTTCCCGAATCCTATACGGCCTGAGGTTCGGCTTTCATCTCCGCTTCGATGTACAGACACTTGATGAGACACGGTTCGGCCACCACATAGCGCTGCTTGATGATCGGATCATGCTGACGCAAACCCTCGGCCAAGCTCTCGGACGTGATCTCATCCGCTTCAATGTCCACCTCCGAGCCGATGTACTTCGATCCGCTGTCGCCCGCCAGGACATAGCGCTTAGCCCAATCACAGCGCTTGCCGTCGACCGGGGTGAAAACGTAGGTATGTCCTTCACAGGTCAGACGGACCTGTTTGTCGGCGAAAGCCCGAGTGGGACAGCTCGCTATGCAGATGTGATCGCATTCGGCACACAGTCTTTCACCCTCAGCGGGTACGTACATAGGAGAGGCTTCCAATTCAGCGTCGGTGACGATGGCGATAAACCTTTGCCTGATCCCAAACTGAGGTGTGGCGATATGCCCGGCATCGGTTAAGTAGCCAAGTCCGGCAGCCAAGGCCGCAAAGCGGTTCGAACGCAGATCGGGTTGCGGGCCGCGAGGACTTTCGGTAAAGGAGGCCGTATTCATCAAGTCACTGACGGCGACGGCCCTATACCCCAACTCCTCCAGCCTTTTGATCATCCGCACTCCGGCCATCTGACTGATCCAGTTCGTGATGTAGGTCTGGAAGGCGAACGGTCCGACGGCTTCCGCGGGCGGCTTGGTTACTTGTCGCAAGACCGCCGAGTGCAAACGCCAGCCGAGCACAATCACCGATTTGGCCCCCGGCAGATAGTCTTCAGGCGTCTTCACGGTCCGCACCTGCGTCGTGATCTCCGGATCCCACGGTCTGAAGATGACCGCCTTGTTGCGGGCGACCAGAATCTCCTCGCCGTCGAAGATGGGACGAAGCTGCTCCGCAAGCTCAGCAAACCGGGACGTTGGGGCCACACCTACAAGATCGGCACCCAATGAGCGGGCATAGTCCTTGATGTGCTCCGTGAGATCGACCCGGGCGTTGCCTATATCGAACGTCCGCTTGGATCCGCTGTCACCGCGGCGTTGAGGGGCAAGCTCCATGCGGGTGATGACCGTGTTGCTTACGATCCTGTAATGGGCGAGATCGTCAATGCCCGATACAACCTTGTCGCTCACTTGTCTGGTGCCGCGAGATGTGGTGATGGTCTTAAAGCCCAGGGCGTCCAAGTCCCGCGCCAGATCGAGACAGGCGAAGTTGACCAGATGCGTCGCTCCTGAGATGAACTCCGTCCGCCCGGCCTCCTCAGGAACCTTGATTCCCAACGTGACCGCGCTCTTGGCACCCGGAAGCTCCTTTTCGAGATCGATGCCTCGGGAGGCCAACTCTGCGGCGGAAGTGACGATGAGCTCATCGATTCCCATCTTGAAAGGTTTGGCCAGGATCCGGTCCACCACGGCCCGCGGTGCTATGGACTGATCGATGCTAATAGCCGGTCTGCGCAGCGGCGATCTGGCAAAACTGCGATCAAAGACGCGCATCTGTCTGGGCACGCAGAATTTGAGGCATTGACCGACCTCTCCGCCCCGCACGCCGTATTTGGCTACCTGGTTGAGTATGTGTTCCTCGGTTACGACATCGGGAATGGGCAGATCCAGATCCACTCCGAAATGCTCGCCCCATGCACAGCGCCAGAGATTCTTGTTCGGGAAGCGATACTCATACGGGCCGATCTTCAAGACCTTTTCTCCGTCGATCTCCTTGCTCAAGGCTTCCGTGGGGCAATACTCACGGCACAACATGCACTTGTCGCAGACCGTTCCGGGAGGAATAAGAGGGTCTTCCTCTATCTCGGCGTCGGTGATCACCGTCACGAAACGGTTTCTGGGCCCAAACTCCGGCGTAAGCGATATACCGTTGTATCCGATCTCAGACAATCCCGCCACGACGGCCATATAGATGTGGCTCACATCGGGAGCGAAGACCGCATCCAGCCTCTTGTATTGCTTGTAGCGCCAGATGTTGCTCGAGACAATAGGCACCGCCCCGTAGCCGGCTTTCTCCAGGAAAGTGGCAACTGAGTAAGACAACAGATCAAGCTTGTTGTTCATGACCCCCTGCACACTGTAGGGGCCCATATCCTGGGGATGCTTGTCACCGCCCAACTCCACGCATGCGTCGGGGTGATGAATGCCCATGACAATCACGGTCTTAGCCTCAGGATACAGGCCCTGAGGGCTCATCATGGGCGGGGCGTGCTTGCAGCGATCGATACCCCCAAAACCGATCAGATCAGCACCGAGCTCGTAGGCGAAATTCTTCAACTGTTCTTTCAGAGACATGCCTCTCCTCCTAAGACGGGACATGAGCTTCTCTCACATGCGCTGTGCTTCCAAGTTATTAGTACCTGACGCACCGCCCGAAGTCCTCCTTGTTGAGAACTCATTTTTATATATAAATCGAATACAACTAAATACGATCCGGCCGCAAAAAGAGATTCGAATACTATCTGCTCATGGCCTTGTTTATCTCATCCAGAATCGGTTGCGCCACCGCCTTGGCCTGTTCGGCCCCGACGCGAGCTGGCAATGTACCTGCAAACACAGGCGCCAAAGCACTTGACAGGGCCGAGTTGACGTCAGCCCAGCCGGGGAATGACGGCTCCGGATGGCCCGTATTGATGGCATCGACATAATATCTGGCGTTTTCGGGGGCGCCGGCCCGCAGGAAACTGCTGCTGTAGGCGACGGGCAGACGAGCCGGACACGACTGACCGTTTTTCGCCCAGATCTGTTGGGCCTCGGTGCTCGTGAGATACTTCACCAGCTGCCATGACTCCTCATGGTGACGGCTGTCGGCCAGTATGGCGATGCCGCCGGCATAAAGAGACGACGCTGCTTTCTTACCCTGAGGAAGCGGCGCAATATCCCAATCCAGATCCGGCAACACATTGTGCACGCCGCGGCGCCAAGGCCCGGTCAACTGGGCCGCGGACCGACCGGATGTGAAGTCACTGTTGCCGCCCCAACTGGCTACTCTGTGCTGGTTGACCAATGATTGGACATAATCCAATGCTTCAACGCTTTCAGGACGGTCGATGAGAACCGTCCGATAGCCCCGATCAAACAGATCGGTACCATTTTGCAAGAGGAACGTCTGGACGCGGTTTAAAGCCCGATCCATACTCACACCATATTGAGTGATGCGACCGTCAGCCTCTTCTTTGGTCAGCCGTCGCAACACGGTGAGGAAATCATCCCAGTTCCATCCGGGTTGCGGAGGGGGTACGCCCGCCTCTTGAAGGCGCGGGATGTTGTAGTTGAAAACCAACGCCGAAACCACGATAGGCATGGCGTATTGCTGACCGTCCAACTTGAAGGCATCCATGACCGCCTGCGGGAATTCCTGCAGCTTCAACTCCGCCCGATCCCGTGTGATATACGGATTCAAGTTGACGAAACAACCGCTGGCTGCATGCTCGGGCATCCAGTTGGTTTCACCGCGTACAACATCCGGTGGGATCCCGCTGGCGATCATGGTCGTCAGCTTGGCTACGCCCCCGCTCACCTCATTCATCAGAGTGACCTTCACATGCGGGTTTTTCTCCATGTGTCTGTCGGCCATCTCCTGCCAAAACGGGAGTTCCTCCACATTGCGCATGATGTACCAAGTAAGCTCTACCTTCTCCTGGGCGAGGGCAGCACCCATAAGACAGGCCACGCAGATTAACACCAAAACGGTTCGGGCCAACACATCCCTGTAATACCGCATACTATAACCCACCTCTTCTATGCGCTCTAGTGATTATTCATTGATAATATAGTTCATGTGGGTTATTTGTTTTTCCTGCGGTAGATAGCGCTTTTTAGTCTATTGAGGACTATTTGATTTATAGGGTGACCCAGGCGCGTGCCGGGCGCCGACCTATGCCGGTCCCATCACCCCTCCGCCATGAACGTCAACGGTTTTTAAGAGGGATCCCAGCATCGATCTAGAATCAACATTCGCACGAAAAAAACATGGCACAGGGTGCCTTCGGTTGTCGCCGAAGGATAATAGGGAAGTCGGGCAAGAGCCGACGCGGTCGCGCCACTGTAGCCGGCTATTTGGGTGCATGAAGCCACTTGCAAGCAAGCAGGGAAGGCGCACTCCAGAGTCTACGCCGGGAGCCAGGAGACCTGCCCTGTCGCCAAGCGCAGCTTCTCCTTCGCGGTTTTAAGGAGAGCTCGTCGGGGCGGACCTATGCCTTCGTATTGCCCGTTGGCCTGATGAGACCTCTCACCGCGAAGGATGAGAGGTTTTCTTTGTATAGGAGGCGACTACGTGTTTTCCATTCCGTCCGTAATCAGTGAACTCGTCATTCCTCCCCTTGATGAGGCAGCGATGAAGGCCGTACAACAGCGCCTTGACGCACTGGCCAAGCCGCAGGGCAGTCTTGGCCGCTTGGAGACTCTGGCCGTGCAGCTGGCCGGAATTCAGGGTCGATCAACACCCAAGGCCGCCCCCGCAGCGGTAGCAGTGATGGCCGGCGATCACGGAGTGACGGCTGAAGGCGTCTCGGCATATCCCTCGGAGGTTACGGCCCAGATGGTGTACAACTTCCTGCGCGGCGGCGCGGCGATCAATGTCTTTTCACGGCAGATGGGAGCCCGGGTCTATGTCGTCGACGTAGGGGTGAAAGAGAAGCTGGTCGTAGACCCGAATCAGGATGACTTTTTCGATCGTAAGATCAGTTTCGGCACGGCTAATATGACCGTCGAGCCCGCCATGACGCCCGAGCAAGCCACGGCAGCCATAGAGGTGGGCATGGAGATCGCTCGCCGTGTCGTCGCCGACGGAGCTCAAGTGCTGGCCGTAGGTGAAATGGGTATCGGCAACAGCACGGCGGCCGTCGCTCTCGTCTGCGCCCTGCATAACCACGCCCCGGCCGAGATCACCGGTCGCGGCACCGGTGTCGATGACTCAGGCTTGCTCAGGAAGATATCGGCTATCGAGCGAGCCCTCGAGCGACACGCCCCTGATCCGAAGGAGCCTTTTCATGTCTTGTGCGCAGTAGGCGGTCTGGAGATCGCCGCCATGGCCGGATACGTCATCCAAGCGGCGCATCTGCGACGCCCTGTCGTCATCGACGGTCTGATCTCCACCTCAGCGGCGCTGGTGGCGGTCCATCTTTGTCCGGCCGTCCGCAACTACCTCATACCTTCGCATCTGTCGCAAGAGCCGTTACATGCCATTATGCTTAAACATCTGGAGTTGAGCCCGCTGTTGCATATTGATATGCGTCTGGGTGAAGGAACAGGTGCGGTGCTGGCCTTGCCGCTTTTGGAAGCCGCCGTCAATATGTTGACGCAGATGGCTACCTTTTCGGAAGCGGGGGTGAGCACCCGTGACAAGTGAGGCGCGGCGCGGCCTCATCCTCGTCTTGGGCGGCGCTCGCAGCGGCAAGAGCGCCGTGGCCGAGAAGTTGGTGGCCGAATCCGGACTGCCGGTGACCTACTTAGCCACGGCACGGGTGGCTGACGACGAGATGCGAGAGCGCGTCATACGCCATCAACAACGAAGGCCCAAGGATTGGACGACGATCGAGGCTCCCGGCGATGTCCATGAGATCATAGACGAGACTTGCCAGCGGGCCTATCTCATCGATTGTCTCACACTGTATCTGAGCAACTGCCTGATGGATTTGGAAAAAGAGGGGCTTTCGCCCGCCACGCTGCAAGAGGAATGCCTCAAGAAGGTCGATGCCCTGATAGAAGCAGCCGGACGATCTCCCGGTCTGGTAGTCATTGTCAGTAACGAAGTAGGCCAGGGTGTCGTGCCCGCCTATCCGCTGGGACGGCTTTTTCGGGACTTGGCCGGATGGGCCAATCAGCGCGTCGCGGCCGCAGCCAACGAAGTCTTCTTCTGCGTGGCCGGTATTCCCGTGGAGCTCAAACGCCTGCAGCAGGCTTGCGCGTCGGCTTTCCTGACGAGAGATATGAAGGAGCACGAAGAATCCGATGCCTGATTCCCTATGGCCGACGTGGCCGATCAAAGCCGCGCTAGTCTCGTTGGCCTTGCTCATCGACGCCGCGGTAGGTGATCCTGCCTCCCTACCTCATCCGGTCATTCTAATAGGCCGACTGATCAGTCTCCTTGACAAGAGACTGCGCAGATCGCTTGACTCACCCTCACGACAACGACGACGCGGTCTGGTCGTAGCCATAGCCGTGCCGGTCATCAGTGCTGTAGTCGCCGCTTTGATCGTCATGGTGTGCAGTGCCATACATCCGTGGGTCGGATTCCTCGCCGCCGCCTGGTTGGCCTCAACGACGGTGGCCGCCAAAGGATTGGCTCAGGCGGCCTATGGCGTGCTGAGGCCTCTGCAAAGCGGGGATCTGGTCGCCGCCCGTCGGAGAGTGTCAGAGATCGTAGGCCGCGATACCGAAGGACTGAGTGAAGCGGAGATCGCCCGGGCGGCGGTGGAAACCGTAGCCGAAAACACGGTGGATGCCTGCATCGCTCCCCTGTTTTTCACTCTGCTGGCCGGCGCCCCGGGAGCGATGGCTTACCGAGCCATCAACACACTGGACTCCATGCTCGGTCACAAAAACGAGACTTATCTCCATTTCGGATGGGCCTCGGCCCGGCTGGATGACATGGCCAACTGGATCCCGGCACGCCTGGCCGGGGCAATCATGCCCTTAGCGGCCATATTGGTCGGCCGAAATCCCTGGCGATCCTGGCGAGTCATCCTAAGGGACGCCCGCAAGCATCCCAGTCCCAATGCCGGCATACCGGAAGCCGCTGTGGCCGGAGCGCTCGGCATCGAGCTCGGCGGTCTCAATTTCTATCAGGGGATTCCGGAACACAGAGCCGTGCTAGGCGAGGGACTGAAACCCTTGACCAAAGACCACATCTCTCAGGCAGTGAAGATCATGATCATCGCCTCGGTCATCACCGCGTTCGTATTGTCCATGGCGGCCATGCTCCTCGGATGCTATACGGCCGCCTGATCGACAACCCGGGAGGAGACGACCATGTATGCAGAGTCAGACAAAGCAAACAGAGTACCGGGCTGGTACTACCCCGCTTTGGCCGTTCAGTTTCTCACCCGCCTGCCAATCGACCTATCAGGCCCGATCAATGAATCCCATCTGGTAGGCTCCATGGGTTGGTATCCGTTGGTAGGCGGTCTGCTCGGCGCCTTGGTGACCGCTTGCGCCACCGGATTGGCACTTCGACTT
>LFTP01000162.1 GCA_001513395.1 Clostridia bacterium DTU080 | reverse complement strand
ACTGGCGGTTGGGGCTGCTTGTCGGCACGCCAACGGCATAGCCCCCTCCCCAAGTGATATTGCGCCCCTGCGGCGGATGCGGCACACGTCCTGAGATGAAGTCGACCCCCTCCCGGATAACTACCGCGGCATCAGAGGTCGATCCCAAGGACATAGCGACTGAGCCGTTGATGAATCCGTTGCGCCCTCCGTCCACCGGCGTTCTGTTTCTGTCCTAGTGCTGCGCCCATTCATCGAGCCACTCATATGCCATGATGTTATTGGGCAGATCGGCGGTGGGTCGGAGTATAGGCCCCGATTCGTCTACAAGCTCGCCGCCAAAAGCCCAGATCCAGCCCCTTGCATACCAGTTCCCGGCCCAAGGTATAAATCCGGCCCGAGTGTAACGCCCGTCCGGCGAGATGACGCTTATTTTTTTGTTCCACGACCACAGATCATCCAAAGAAAGATCCTCGAAGTGCGGATCGAGTCCGGCCTGTTCCAACAGATCGATGCGCTTCAACAAACCCCGCGAGGTGCAGTGATAAGGCGCGGCATACATCCTTCCGGCAAAGATCATCTCGTACGTCTCACCGGGGGTGAAGCGAATGTCCTCAAGGGCCTCGGTTACATCCTGCAAGAGCCCCTGAGCGGCCAGCTGCTTAACCGTAGAACCTTCTATCCAGGCGACATCGGGAGCGGCGCCTCCGGCACTTACCAGATAAAAGCGTTCTGTGTATTGCAGCTGGCTCCCTGCGATGTGTGCGATCTCAATCTCTACATCCGGGTTCTCTGCCTGATACCACTCCGCGATCGAGGCGAACTGCTCCATCACCTCCTGATTGGCCCAAGCCCACAGCGTCAACTTGGTGGCAGCAGATACAGACACAGCCGCTGCGGCCAGAAAGACGATCAAAGCCAGCATCGTGATAGACAAGCTTCTCACAATGCGATCCAACATTCAGCTGTCCACCATCACAAAAACGCCCTCCTTTGGCAATGATTGGTATACATAGCCTCCTTTGGTTGCTTTTCGCTCCAATCTATTTCCTTCCTTCTTTTGAGATATCACTGACAGCCGAATGTCCGCGCCTCCGAAAACAGAAGAACGCCCCCACCGGGGGGGCGACAGACTCAGTGTCTTTTGAACCGCACTTCCAAAAGCGATCTCGAGAAGACGATCAGGCGACGACTCGGAGCCGTCCTAAACCTGCTTTTGGGACAGGTCCAGGGTCCCGGGGACGGCTTTTGCTTCTATGGGGGACTCGCGCCGAGGCGGCAGCCTGTCGGTTGCCGCCTCGGCGCGATTGACGATCTGATTCAGCGACCAAAAAGCTGGGCAAAGCGCTCTTCCATGACGATCTGGACATCCTGGAGAGCCTGAGTCGGTGTCTTGGTTCCTCTGACAACAGCGTTCATAGCCGGGTTCAGCTGGTTGACATAGTACTCGATCCACAGCGGTGTGCGCGATCTCGCCTCGGGTAGCTGATCAAGCAGTGCGGCGTACAGAGGCGGCAGCGTACGCACCACGCGGGCCAAGGCGTTCCAGTTGGCCGGGAAGACCGTCGGGAAAGCCTCAAAGCGTCGCAGCTGCACTCTCTCGCTTCCGAAGTACAGGAGCACCTTCTTGGCCAGATCCACGTTCTTGGCATTGTACGGAATGCCAAAAGCCTGCCCGCCTCCCCAGGTACCGTTACGGCCTCCGGGAGCATGTGGTACCCGTCCGGCGGTAACCTCCACCTGCTGTCCAAGGAGCCAACCGACGTCAGAGGTGGACACGGTCGTCATAGCCACCGTACCCTGCGCCAAACCGGCCCGGCCCCCCGAGACCGGGGTGCTGCCACCGTAATGCTGCGCCCATTCACGGATCCATTCAAAAGCGGCGATGTTCTGCGGTAGGGTAGCCGTAGGCCGCAATCCGGTTTCATCGAGCAGGCGGCCGCCAAAGGCCCAGATCCATCCGGGAGGTCCCCAGTTTCCTGTCCACGGGATTATCCCCACCTGCTGATACGTGCCGTCATCCCTCATCTTCGTCAGCTTCTGATTCCACTCAAAAAGCTCGTCCAAAGACGCCGGATCTTTGTCGGGATCAAGGCCGGCCTGGTGGAAAAGATCAACGCGTTTTCCCAGACCTCGGGAGGTGGTGAAATACGGGACAGCCCACATCCTCCCCTGGTAGGTCATCTCAACCACGTCGGCGGGAGTGAAGCGAATGCCCTGCAGAGTATCCGTCACGTCTGTGAGCAGTCCCTGGGCGGCCAATTCGATGACCGTGGAACCCTCAAGCCACGTCAGATCCGGCGGAGAGCCCCCGGCAATGGCCAGGATCAGTTTTTCAGTAAAGTCACCTTGACTGCCCGCAATGAGGTTCACTTCATACGCAAAACCGGGGTTTTCTTCCCGGTACCATTCCAGCTGTGTCCTGTAGGGAACATCATCGTTCCACACCCACACATAAAGCGTCTGCGCGTATCCCACACAACTGGCTATAAGTAGTGCGAAGAGGCCTAATAAGACTATAAGACGTCTGTGTCCAATCATCGATCGTCCCCTCACGACATTAACAACCTCCTTCAGTTAATAGCGAGAACGGTTCATTGTTATATTTCTTACGCGTAATATTTCCCGACCAAAGACAGATGTCCTTGTGTGACAAAACGATGAACACCCGCAAGAAAAAAGCCCCGGAGAACAAGTTGTCCGAAGATGTTTCAAAACCAAACCGGATGTCGGCTAAATGACGA
>LFTP01000154.1 GCA_001513395.1 Clostridia bacterium DTU080 | reverse complement strand
AGCAACTGCGCGAATGGAAGAGCTGGAAGGCTCTACACAAGGCCTTACGGCGAAACGGCCACTGGGGAGACTTCGATAAGATCTCCATGCGCCGCTGGCGGAACTCCGCCAGTCCGCTCGTCAGCATGGCCCTTCCCAATCGTTGGCTTGATCAGCTTGGACTGATCGACTTGTGCCAGTATGAGGTCGGGATTTTGCACCGTTACCAAGCGTAACGTCAAGGTTCTTCAGGAGCCGTATACGGTCCCGTACGTACGGTTCTGTGAGAGGGCCGACGCTGCGCCAGATCAGCGCAGCGTCACCCTACTCGATACAACCGCGCGGAGCGTCAGAGCGGATTCGGTTCGCAGCTTCGTTGCCAGCCAACCGTTGCAGGAGTTTTCAGTTTTTCGGTCAAAAAGAGATAGCGTAGTGGACTGATATGTCTGCACTGCATAACACGATTTCCAAAGGAGACCGCCTATGGATAAGCTGAGAATCGGCATGATCGGAGTCAGGGGACGCGGAGGGATCGCTCGACACTGGCAGGCGTCCAAGCGGGCCGTGGTTGTCGCCGGTGCTGACGTCAACGAAGATCATCTGCAGGCCTTTCGTGAAGAGATCAATCCCGATGCATTCATAACTACTGATTATCGCGAAATGCTGGAGCGAGATGACGTAGACGCCGTAGCGATAACCTCGCCTGACTTTGTCCACGAAGAGCATGCCGTGGCCGCACTTGAGGCCGGCAAGCACGTCTTTTGTGAGAAGCCGTTGGCTATCACGACCGAAGGCTGTGATCGCATCCTGCGAACCTGGAAGGCTTCGGGGAAGCGCCTGATGGTCGGCTTCAACATGCGTTACATGCCCGTATTCCGGGTGATGAAAGAGATCGTGGATTCAGGTGCCATCGGTGAGATCAAAGCTGTGTGGGTGCGCCACTTTGTCGGTGCCGGCGGAGACTTCTACTATCACGACTGGCATGGCACCCGAGAAAACGTGACCGGGCTTCTTTTGCAGAAAGGCTCACACGATATCGACATGATCCATTGGATAACCGGGCAGTACACGAAGGGGGTTGTTGCCTTTGGCAGCCTCGACTACTTCGGTGGAGACAAGCCCAATGATCTTACCTGCGATACCTGTCCGGAAGTGGATACGTGTACAGAAGCCCAGCCGCACAGCCGCCGACGCCAGTGCGCCTTCCGTCAGGAGATCGACGTGGAAGATCACAGCATGGTTCTCATGGATATGGAGGGTGGTATCAAGGCATCGTATCTGCAGTGCCACTACGCCCCCGACTATTATCGCAACTATGTTTTTATCGGTACCGAGGGACGCATGGAGAGCCTGGACAACGGTACCGTAGAGGTCAAGACGCGACGGTCTAACACTTGGCGCGAGCATGCCGATCGCGTCTATCGGGTTAAAGGCGCGGCAGGCGGGCACGGCGGCGCCGATCCTTTGATCTGTGCCGAGTTTGTGGAGATGGTTCTTGACGGGAAGGAACCGTTGGCCACTCCTGAAGCGGGCAGGATGAGTGTGGCCGTGGGGTGTGCCGCAACGGAGTCGTTGCGCAATGGAGGCCAGCCTGTCGACATTCCTCCGATCGCTTGGTAACAGATCGCGGATGAGGCACATGATCTGATTGACCCAGTGCGGAAGCGATCGTTGGCTCAAGCTATTCTTGGTCTTCCGGGCACTGCGTTGGGCGGGCGATCGGGCAACGTAGATTGTCTCACTGTCTTTGGTCGTCGAACGGTGCGCAGGAATCCCGGACACTTAGCACTGAACCCGTCGATACGCCGTTGAGCGAATCATGATTGCGACAATGATGCCGATGCGGGATGATGGCGGGGATGCNNGGATCAAGTGTGTGCATAAGATGTTGCCGTCGATCGTCGACGTCGGAGCGATCGATTTACGTCAGTCAGGTGCGGCGGGGCGGCTGCATCCAAACTTAGAAGGTGGTAACCTGATGTCCGTACAAGCGGGGATAGTAGGCTTGCCTAATGTAGGCAAATCGACGTTGTTTAATGCCCTGACTTCCGCCGGTGGTGCGGTGGCTAATTATCCGTTCTGCACTATCGAGCCGAACGTGGGAGTCACCGTCTTGCCGGACTCCCGGCTGGAGGCCATCGTCAGCGTGGTCAAACCCGAGGAGGTGGTTCCGGCCACACTGGAGTTTGTCGACATAGCCGGTCTCGTTAAGGGCGCCAGTCAAGGTGAGGGGTTGGGCAACCAGTTTCTGAGCCACATCCGACAAGTCGAAGCCATGGCCCATGTAGTGCGTTGTTTCGAAGACGAGAATGTGGCCCACGTCAGCGCAACGGTCGATCCTCTGGCGGACATCACCGTTGTGGAGACCGAACTGCTGCTGGCGGATCTACAGACCCTGAGCAAGAGAATCGAGCGGCAAGCACGATATCTCAAGACCGGCGAGGCTCGGCTTAAGGAAGAGATGGAGGCGTTACAGTTTATCCAGGACGAATTGCAGAAAGGAACGGCGGCTCGCAGATTGCGGGGCCGCTTGACGGGATTCCCCGGTCTTGACGAGGAGCTGCTGTGGCGGGAGCTAAGCTTATTGACCGCCAAGCCTGTGGTCTATTGTGCGAATGTGGGAGAAGACGATCTGACCGGTGAGAGCCCGGCGGCCAAGCAGGTCGAGGCCTATGCAGCTGAGCAGGGGGCCGGTTATGTGGCCATCTCCGCCCAACTGGAGGCGGAGATAGCGGAGTTCTCACCTGAGGAAGCCAAGGCTCTTCTGGAAGAACTCGGCCTGCCCGAACCCGGTCTTTTCCGGCTGGCGCGCGAGATGTACAAGCAATTGGGGCTGATCACATTTTATACGGTGAAAGGGCCGCAGACTAGGGCTTGGCCCTTGCCCGCAGGAACGACGGCTCCGAAAGCGGCGGGAAAGATACACAGCGACATGGAGCGGGGCTTCATTCGGGCCGAGGTGATCAACTGGGAGGATCTGGTCAATATCGGCTCTTTTGCCCGCGCTCGCGAGCAAGGGCGCGTCCGCGTCGAGGGGCGCGATTATCAGATTCAAGACGGAGATGTGGTGCTTTTCCGCTTTAACGTCTGAGTGTCAGGAGTTCAGTCCTCGGGGGCCAGGATGGCCTGGTAGACGGTCTTGCGGACTCCGGGATAACCCAAGACACTGACTATGATTTCTTGCTTTTCTTCGGGATGAAAGGTCTGAAATCCGGTGAAGCGCAACGAGACTTGCTTGCCTGCCGGCAAGATGGCGATGTATTGTACCTTGCGCTCGCTTTTGGGCGGTGTGCTGGGATAGCCCGACAGGGCATGCATTTGGTCGGCGACGACCAACAGGTCGTGCAAGTCTTCAGGTCCTTCGTTAACCAGGCGGGCAGTCACGGTGAAGGGACCGTGCAGGCCTTCTTCGCTGGGTATGCGAGGCTCCAGAATCACTTCCGCCACGAGGTTTGCTTCATCCGGAGATGTAGGCGACGGGCGCCTACCGGGGAAAGGAAGTGCATAGGCCAGTAAGTAGCCGATAATCAGGCTGGCAAGCAACGGCCCCAGTGTACGCACTACGCGGGCCTTCTTACTCTTAAACATCTAATCACCTCGAAGCACAATACGTGATACGATCCCGCCGGATCGTCCTGGCATGCTTGACCACCAAAGGAGCGGCGGCCGCATTTCGTTCGGGCACTCGGACTTGATCCGTACCGTAACTTGCCGTACGGCTCGAAAGCAGTATGAAGCACTTTCCCGGTGCCTAAGGCCATGTTTAAAGCGCTTAATGGGCTCCTCGCACAGGCGACCGTCTCACCGCGCACAATCAGACCGGGCCGGGAAGGTCGATCAAGCCAAGTGCCTGACAGATATCTGCACCATATCGTTACCGGGCGGCACGGAGCACATGCGTGCGCTCGGAGGAGTTGTTTGATACAAGTCAAGGTAATTCGCTAACCGGTAGGTGTATCCTCTAACGAGTTGAACGAAGCACGGCAACGACCTGAACTGAAAGAGGTGGCTGACATGGCAACCGAAGTTATCATGCATATCAATTACTGTGAGCAGGGACAGACGATAGAAGAGGCGTGTCAGAAGGCTGCCGACTGGGGATATGACGGCATTGAGTTCAGGCAGATCCTGACGCGGGACCAGGTGGAACCTGAAGCGTACTATGATCGTGTCGCCGCGGCGGTGCAAAAAAGCGGAATTAAGACCGTTATCTTCGGCGGACCGCCCACAAAGATTCTCAATGTGTCGGCCGAAGAGCGGGAACAGGGCATTCAACTGCAGGAGAAGTACTATCGGTTGGCAGCTGAACGCTTTGATATCAAAGTGTGGAACGCGCGCACCGAAAACCCCGGTAGGATTACGGTAAACGGAGAGGTGCTCACGGGTTCGGCGGCGGCCAATGAAGAACACTGGGAGGCGGCTGTACAGGCCTATAGGCACCTCGGTCAGGTTGCAGAGGAGTTAGGCTTCAAGATCGCCTTTGAGACTCACGGCAGCAATCTCACGGATCTTCCCACGGTAACTCGGGAATTAGTCGATCGCATCGGACATCCTGCGGTAGGAATCAACTTGGACTACGGCAACATGCTGGCCTTTGACAACGCTCCATCTTTGGAAGAGGCTATCCGCTTGTCGGGCGATCGACTCTACTATGTTCACCTCAAAAATGCCATCAAGATAGCCGGTCAAAGACCCGTTCAGGTCGGACTGGCTGACGGCCAGATCAACAACCGGGAGTTCTTACGACTGGCCAAACAGATCGGCTACACGGGCCCCATCTGTGTGGAAGCGCCACGCAGCGGAGACCGTGAATGGTTTGCACAAGAGGACCTGGCCTACGTACGGGCCTTAATCGCTGATCTGGTACTTTAAACTTCTCCTGACGGGAACATCCCTGTAAGGGTGGGAAAGACACCCTTACAGGGATGCTCGAAGCGTTCAGCTGATCAGCTCGGTCAACAACAGTGAGTTTGCTTCCGCTTCACCCACAAGATGAAATGCTTGACGCCTGCCGAGGGCTTCATAGCGCTTGATGACAGGTCGGAAAACATCGGCGGCCTCACTGACGCTCAAAGGTGTGCCGTCATGGCCCAAGGGCGCTGTCACGGTCAAAGGATTGGGAGCAGCCAGAGCCGCTACCTCAGGAATGTCGCCTATTTTTAGGATCCCGGGTATGAACGACTCATAGTGCAGGTTGAAAAAGCGCTCGCCCAACCTGTACGAGGCCAAGGGATTGAAGACCATCACTCTCTCAAAGCCTTCCAGCAGCCCGGCTCCTGCCAAAAAGACGGTGGCCGGCCCGGCGAAGGCGGCGAGAGAGACCTGTTTTGCGGTTTCGGACAAGCGAGCCAGCAAAGACTGTGCGGCACCGATCCAGAGTCCGCCCAGACTCAGCCCTAGGAGATGGCAAGCCCGAAACGCGCTTATGTGGCCGCGGATGTTTAGAATGCGTTCGATATGCTCACTGATTTCACCCGGAAGTCTGCTTTCTCCCAATCCCGGAAGATCAACCAGCCACACCGATTTGCCGGCCAGCAGTCCTTGTCTCACCAGCGGGCTTTTCATCAGATCGTCCTTCGAGCTTCCTACCATTAACAGGGCGCTGTCTGCGGTGTGAGAATAATCAGGCCAATAGGTGATGGATGGGATGATGATCCCGTCGTCTGTGTGAAAGAGGTAACTGGTGCCGATGGAACCGGCGACCGGTCCCGGCAGTCTGGTGATAGGCTCCATGTCGAGTTCTTTTACGGAAGGCGTACCGAAAAGCTCCCGCACCTGTTCCATTCTAGGTTCAGGGTTTTTTGGCATGACCTCCTCGCGCTTTTTGACAAAAAGCTCGGGCAGGGTGAGTACCTGAGACGAGTCGGCCGACGGATAGCATGAGATGGTGGCGTAATCCTCGATCAAAACGGCGGGTTCGGCAGTGGGGTCGCTGTCGGGAGCGCCCTTGAGCCAGCGGTTGAACCAGCCCAAAGCCAGCTCGCGGGCCGCCGGCGGATAGCCGTGCTCCACAGGCAGACTCTCAAAGGCTACTTTCTCAGGACATCCCAAGAGCTCCCACACCCGGGCGGCTTTTTTCATGGTGGACTCAGCGTCTTCGAAGCGGAAGCTGAAGTTGTCGACGCGAGCGCTGATCACCAAAAGAGCCCGGGGAGCGATGGCGGCCATGATATCATACTGTTCCAGGCTGCCCGCCACTCCAAAGGGCGTCTCACACATGCAGTTGTGCGTGCCGATCATTTTACGGTAGGCGCCCGTGGAACAAACCGGAATGACTGCACTGAAGCGATCATCCCAAGCGCCGGAATAAAAGCTTTGGTTGCCTCCGCCTGAGGCTCCTGAGATGCCCAGGCGACTGGCGTCGACTTCAGGTCGGGATATCAAATAATCGCACGCCCGATAGTTTTCGTGGAGTTGGATTCCAAAGACGGAATAACCGGTCAACAACATAGCGGCGGCTTCGTTACCGCCATGGTAGTATCCGGGCAATTCGATGCTTCGTTCGCCGTTCCCGATGGCATCCACTGCCAGGACGAAGTAGCCTGATTTCGCCAGGGCGATGCAGCGTTGCTGGTTTTTTGCGTCCCGACGCCCGTGCGCCGAATGCCCGTGAACGGCCAAAATGCCGGGAACGGGTTCATCGGCTTCGGGAACATATGCGGTGGCTGTCATGCGCAATCCGCCGAAGGTGGGAAAGCTGACCGCCTCGATGCGGTAGCCGTCTCTTTGGTGAACCTGGTGAATCTCAGGGATCAGCGGGTCATACTCGGGAGTCGGTCCGGCGGCCTTTTCGATAATCGATCTGACGGCCTGTTTGTGAGCAGCTATTTCGGATTCGGTTTCAGGAAACTTGGGCACCTCGCCGCGGTTTCGCACGTGTCGGCGAAGCCACGTCTGGAACGATGTTCCGATTGCAGAACCCAGGACATGCGGCATACATCTTGCTCCTTTTTCTTAAAGCTTTGGTTATTGCTTTCAAGAGAAAGGCGGCATGTCCTTTGGCTGGCAGAAGTGGAAAGCGGCCCTCCTACCCGCCGAATTCGCCCCATATCTGCTTCAACAGGGCCAATTGGGCGGCGGCGTTTGTCTTGTCCCCGTAGCG
>LFTP01000373.1 GCA_001513395.1 Clostridia bacterium DTU080 | reverse complement strand
CGACGGCGTATCCATTGCATCATGGCTTGCAGCCAGCTTTTACAGTTGGCGATCCGGAAGTAGTTGATCCACCCCCGCAGAACGCGATTCAGTGCCTGGATCTGGCTTTCCACGTTCTTTCCGTGGTTGCGCGGTGTGAGTTCTCGCACCCGCTTCTTGAACCGCTTGATACGTTTCGGGTGGATACTGACGGATGTCGGGCGAATGATAAACCCGAGAAAAGAGACGCCCGCCCGAAGGCCGGTGAGGTGCGTTTTCTCCTGATTGACCACTAGCTTCAGGTCCTTTTCGAGGATCTTTACGGCAATATCTCGAAAGCGCTCGGCCTGACGGGGGCTGCGGGCGAATATGAGAATGTCGTCCGCATAGCGCACTATCCGAATCCCCCGAGCCTTCATCTGCTGGTCAAAAACGTCCAGGTAGATGTTGCTCAGGAGCGGAGAGATGACCCCACCCTGAGGGCTCCCTACTTCCGTTGCCTCCCAGCTACCATCTTCCATTACCCCTGCCTCCAGGAATTGCCGAATGAGACGAAGCACCTTGCCGTCGCTGATCCTGCGGGCCGCCCCTTTCAGGATGAGCTCGTGGTCCAGGCGGTCAAAGCACTTCGACAGGTCCATGTCCACTACGTAGCCTAGCCCGTAGCGTCGCAGGAACATCTCCGCCTTCGCCACTGCGTATTGGCAGCTGCGTCCCGGACGGTAGGCGTAACTGGATGGATGGAACTCCGGTTCGAAGATCGGCTCGATTGCCTGGCGTACCGCTTGCTGCACTACCCGATCGTAGACAGTCGGTATACCCAGTGGCTTTATGCCTCCGTCTTCCTTTTCGATCTCGACTCGTCTCACCGGACTTGGCGGTATGTGCCGCCGGAGAGCTCAAGTTGGACCTGCTGCAGCTTTGCTTCCAGATTCTCTCCGAACTCCGCCGCGGTCTCTCCGTCTACTCCGGGAGCGCCATCGTTGGAGCGGACATGCCGGTACGCCCGGCGAAGGTTCTCCAGGCTATAGATTTTGTCTATGAGGCTGTACCATTTCCGCACTTGCTGCCCTCCTGATTTCGCTGAGCTTCGGTTCCCTCAACCCT
>LFTP01000333.1 GCA_001513395.1 Clostridia bacterium DTU080 | reverse complement strand
GTCATCTCCAGCGAAGGATCGGGAGGTTCGTTGAAGGCCAAATGCCCATTGATTCCCACACCGCCGAAGCAGATGTCAACTCCGCCCAACTCCTCGATGAGAGTGCCGATCTTTTCGGGACAACTCGGATGAGGAAAGATCCTGTTTTCCTCAGCGACGCGCTTGTCTTCATCAAGGAGGCTATAAAACTGCTCATCCATGTAGCGCCGGAAGCTCAACGGATGTGAGTAGTCGATGTGATCAGTGCCGTCTCGGTTTAGGTACTCATCCATGTTGATGCAGACCACGTCCCGGCACGACACACCTTCTACGTTGCACAACCTGGCCAGCCTGCGGTACTGATCCCTGGGACCCACGGGCAGGATGAATACCGGCGGTCGCCCTTTTTCCAAACCGGCGACAATGGCCTTGAACATCACCCGGGCCATGTCGTTATAGAGATCGATCTCGCTTTCCACTATCTCAACTTTGATGTTCGTCCCCTCTCCTAAGCGCTCTTTGGGGATCTTCATCAAATCCTCGTCTTTCATCCGACCGTCCCACCCTCCAACGGACCGTAAACGGTCGCTCCGGATTCTCCGGCCTCCAAGATGGCCTCGGCGATGGCCAGGCTGGCAATGCCGGCCTGCCCTCCGATGGGCGAAGGACGCCCCTCCCGCACGGCATCCACGAAGGCCTGGATTTCATCTAAGTACATGTCGTTCAGCTTGTAGGGATACTGCTGTATCCCTGCCTCGCCCGCATCGACCACAACGGAGCCCCAGCCTTTGTCCGGGGGCGGCAGTGATGCAAAATCCGGGCGGGCATCACGGCTGAAATACAGAGCCCCTTTCGGCCCGATGATATCGTTCACGCTCGCCCCGCGTGCGCCATGAGGCAGCCCCCACGACCAGGACAGCACCAGATCGTCGCCGCTGACGAAGCGCACCAAAGCGCTGCCCGTATCGGCCGCCGTGGCATCCTCACGGAAAGTCATAGTGCAGGCCGCCACCCGCTCCGCCTCGCCGAACATATAGCGGGCGAAATCCAGATTGTGGATCGCTCCGTCCACGATGGGACCGCCACCCTGGTCCTTTTGAACGAACCAGGACAACGGCGGTGCGCCTCCCCGCACAGCGACCACGGAGCGCCAGACCACCGGACGGCCCAAAACACCTGACTGGATCAGCTCTTTGACCTTCATCCAGCAGTTGTCAAAACGACGGCACAAGGCGATCATCAACAGCACTCCGGCCCGATCGGCCGCCTCCTGCATGCGTCTGGCCTCGGGCACATGCAAGCTCATCGGCTTTTCGCACAGAACATGTTTCCCGGCCTCTGCGGCCGCTACGGCGATCTCCTCATGGACGTAGGTCGGTGCGCATACATCGACGATGTCGATGTCGGCCCGGCCGATCGCTTCCCGATAGTCTTCATACCAAGCCTCCATGTCGTAGGCCTCTTTGAGAGCCTTGGCCCTCTCCGGAATGATATCCACGGCCACCACGGCTTTGGCCCCGCGCACCTTGACGTATCTTTCCGCGTGAGCCTTACCCATCCGGCCCGATCCGACTATCGCCACCCGCAGTTCCTTCACTGCTAGCTCCCCCCCTCCGGGACTGCCGTCTGCAGCCCACGTTCAACAGATGACGGAAGTTTCCTGCCCAATCCAATGTTACTTAGCGAAAAAAATATGCGCCGCCGGAAGGACATGGCTTTTTTTGTACTGAAATGATCGACCAACAGTTTTATACACCCACACTTGTCTTGTTTAGTCAACTATACACAAGGGTTCGGCAAGAAGGCGGCGAACCCTCGAGCCTACAGGGAGGTGAATCAGATGAATGGTAGATCAAAAGCCTGTCTGCTCAGGATGCTGTTGGTCTTGTCATGCCTCTTTTCCGTCGTTGGCTGCGCCGCATCAACGACTATTCAGTTTCTCACCTATGGTCTGACCCTGGAACACTGGCAGCGTATGGCGGATCGATTCATGGCGTCCAATCCGGATATCGAAGTGGAGTTGGGAGTCTACACGTATGGCGAGTACAACGAGAAGCTGGTGACGCAGATAGCCGGGGGACTGGCCCCGGACTTGATACAAGTCTGGGCTCAGTACAAGTTGAAGTACATCGAACTGGGCTGGCTAAGGGACATCACGTCCCAATGGGAAAAAAGCAGTGTGATCAAACAAGCCCGCTTCTACTCTTTTGCGCTGGATGCAGCCAGACACAAAGGTCGCTTCTACGGCGTTCGCTTCGACTACAACTCGCAGATTTGGTATGTGAACGTGGATCATTTGTCAGATAGCGGAGCCGTTCTTCCGAGCACTGACTGGACGATCGATGATTTTACGGAGCTGGCCCGCAAACTGACCAACCAGACCAAGGGTATCTACGGGACTTTGAACATGGTGCGCAATGCCGGCACGGAGAATCTGCAGTGGTCACAGATTTGGACCGGACACGATTGGGTCAGCCCGGATCACAAAAGAGTCTTGGTGGACAGCCCGGAGTATATCGAGATGCTCACTTTTTGGTATGAGCTACAAAACACACTGAACGTCACCCCCGGATGGCCGGGATACTGGGGATATAAAGGAACGTTTTATCAGGGAGGGGTCGCCCTTTGGCAGGGCTGGCTGTCCTATGCCAACTCAATGATCTGGCGCGGTGCCAAACACGATTGGGCCTTTGCTCTGATGCCCAAAGCACCGGCGGGACAAGACAGCTTCGCCCAAGGGCACATGTTCTCCATCCCGGTGGTTTCGGATCAGCCGGAAGCCGCGTGGCGGATGGCCGAGTGGATGATGAGCGATGAAGGACACAGATCGATGGTTGAGGATCTCGAGCGCCATCCGATCGGACCCTACAGCGATCTGTGGAGTCTGTTTTTCCGCATGACGGGTCCCGAAAAAGCCGACTACGCCCGTGATTTCGTCATGCACTCCTTCTACGGACCCAATCTGGTGCGGACCATGAACTACTGGATCTCGTATCCGGAGGCCAACACGATTCTGGCTGAGCATTTGAGAAACATCTTTGCCAATCAAGCCCCCATCGGCAATGAAATGCGCAACGCGGCGGCCAAGATACAGCGTCTTTTGGATGAGCAATAGAGCTCACTTGAGGACTAAGCACACGAACGGCTCGGGGTGTACCCGAGCCGTCCGCATGTTTTGATCCGCCTGTCGTGCGTGCTGCGGTTTGTCAGGCGGAACGGATAGGATCCGCGTTTGCTTTTCCGCAAAAAGCCGGGATGTTCGCGACGGATCCGGGCACTCCCTGACACTCACCCGGCGTTCACGCCGTTGTTGCGAAAAACGCGTCGGCTACGAATCCCAAGAGACGGTCACCGGAGCACCGGTCTCGGCCGAACGCCATGCGGCTTCCGTGAACAAAGCGACCTTCAAGGCATCCTCCGGAGGAGACTGGACCGTCTCCTTGCCCAAAATGGCGTTGATGAAGTTGCGGTCGGGGTTGTCCGTCTCCGGCTTGGTCGGGGTCAGATCCTCCTCCCGGCCGCGCACTTTGGCCTTGACCTGACCGTTGCGATAGTAGATCACCCCGTTTTCGCCCCAGAAGGTCATATCGTCGCACCACTCGGCCGAATGCCCGACGACGGCGATGTTCAACTGGGCACCGTTGGTGCATCGGACCGTGAGAGCCGTGTTGATGTCCACTTTGGCTCCGAAATACTCGATATTGGCATAGACCGTCTCCGGCTGCACGCCCGTAGCCCACAGGATGATATCCAGAAGGTGGCTGCCCGAGTCGTTGAGCTGGCCTCCGCCCGACAGCGCCGGATCCTGGCGCCACTTGCCTTGTGTGCGATTCAGCCAATCCTGCCCGAGCAAGGCCGACACGTACTGGATCTTGCCCACCGGACCGTCATTGAGCAGATCGCGTATGAAGCGGAAGTTCTCCTGATAACGCCGCTGATAAGAGACCAGGACCACTTTGCCGGTCCTGTTTTTGGCTTCAATCACCGCCCGAGCGTGCTCACTGGTGCAGACCATGGGCTTTTCGGTCAGCACGTGCAGCCCGCGCTCCAAGGGAATCATGATGTGTTCGTAGTGCAAGGTGTGAGGAGTCAAAACCTGTACGGCATCCAACTCGACCGCATCCAGCATCTCCCGGTAATCCGCAAACCTGGGCAGATCCGGGTTCAACGCCGGCACTCTTTGATACAGGCGATCGAAGGCCCCGGGGTCGATATCGCACAAGGCGACGATCTCCGCCTCGGGAATTCTGAGCAAACGATGAGCATGTCCGCCGGCAATATTCCCGCAACCGATCAACCCAACCCGAACCTTACTCAATCACAGCCACCTCCGTACTCT
>LFTP01000355.1 GCA_001513395.1 Clostridia bacterium DTU080 | reverse complement strand
ATGCTCCCACAACAGCTCCGGGTGATCAAACAAAGCCGCGTTAAGGCCTCCGTGGAAGGCCAGCTGATCTCCGTAACGCTTCTTGAGGGCCAACGGGTCCATTCCCGCTTTGACTTCGATCGGATTCAGCATATCAATCCCAATCTCAATCAATTCCGGGACAAACGGATTGATGTTGCCGCACGAATGCAACTTGACCTTCACGCCCCGAGCATGGGCCCACTCGACAGCCCGTCGATGGACAGGTTTGAGTATCTCGCGATACATGTCTAAAGAGAAAAACTGCGTGCCTTTGTATCCCATATCATCCGGCCAGCGGATCTCATCGAAGTGGTAACCCGCATCCCAAATCATTTCATACAAAGCCAAATCCAGTTCCAACTGATGAGTGAATATATCTATCAGCCACTCAGGGTCCGTGGCCATGGCCATCAGGACACGCTCCGTGCCCACCGCCCAGGAATGCGTGACATCAAAGCCAAACCACAAATTAGCGGTGATCCAATAACCTTCTTTGCGCCACGTGGGATAATTTCTCCTCAAATGCTGCCAGTTGATACGATCAGGATCGGGTGTCATGCGAGCTTTGGCCTCTTGCCACGTAGCGCGATCGACGATGGTGAAGTCCAAGAACTCGGGCACTCCACCGGCATGGCGCCAAGTGCGCACGGTGACTCCCCACTTCGTGGTGTATATCCGATAGGTGTCGGTCTGTTCAAGCGTCTTGACCTCATAGCGAGGGCTGTTGTCCACCGATATGCCGGCGAATCTGTCCAGGCCAAAATAATCTACGTAGCTTACGTCTCCCATGCCTTCCCGGCGCCAGCGTTCCACCGTGGATTCCCAAGGGGTGTCCGTAATCGGCACCCGATCGGCTTCCTGATGATCATACATGCGCTTCATGCGCTCATAGGTCGACAACTCGCGCATTATGGGTCCCCTCCAAAAACTGAGTTGCCCGGACCGCTATATGATCGCCGCCAACCATTGATAGATATATCCGACGATGACGGCTCCACCCAGGGTCACTGCATAGTACAAGGTCAGGAAGTTGATTTGAAACAAGGCTCCCAAAACCAGAATCGTGGAGATGTTGGTCGCCGGTCCGGTGAGAAAGAAAGCAAGAGCCGCTCCCGGAGTCATGCCCATTTCCGTCAGCACCTGTATCAAGGGGATGGCCGCTCCGCCACAGGCATACAAAGGAATCCCCGCGGCTGCCGCCAATAGGACTGAAAAGCGCGACGAAACACCGAAGATCTGCATAATCAACGACGGAGACACCAGTACACGCACCGCGGCTGAAACCAGCAGTGCTAACACAAAAAAGCGCCCGGCGAATTTGATCTGCATACCGAAGTTGAAAAGCCAGGAGCGAGCGCTCTCTTTTCCCTGCAAGAAACGCTGATACCTGCCGCTGCGCAGCCCGTCGATCGACTTACGGTAGTGACGCAAAGGCACATCTATGGACAAGCCTTCTTGCGCTCGCAGATAGTTCTGCGGCGAGCCCCAACGTCGCTCACAGCGCGCTGCAAACCATCCGCCTAGGACTGCCAGAACAAAACTGGCCACGGTTCGGGCCACCGCCATCCTCAAGCCCATGCCGCCCGCGGTCATGGCGAAGATCCCGGGATTGATTAACGGTGAACTGATCATGAAAGCCATAATCGGAGCCAAGGGAGCGCCTTGTCGCAACATGATCACGGCCAAGGGGATGACGCTGTAGGTGGCCAGCGGAGAGATCAACCCTAACCCTGAGGCAAACAGCACTCCAAGAGCCGGCATGCGTTGCAATTGCTTGGCCAGCGAAGCCGGGGAGAGAAACGTGGAAATAGCGGATGTAATAGCCAAACCGATGACAAACCAGAGCCAGAGTCGGGCCCCGAGCATCCAAGCCCCTTGTATGATCTGCCCAGTGCGCGTCTGCTCGATGATCCTGGCGTAGTAGATAAGTGTTACAATGGCGTCAGTTAGCGATTCCATGAAGGCTTTTGACTCCTCGCGTCTTGTCTGAGCACGTCTATTTCGTTCTTGTTCGCCTTCTCTCCCGGGCATTCCTTTGGGCGAGCGCCTGTCAAGAAGGGGAAATGCTCTTTGTCAACGTAATGCAAAAGCGGATTGCAGAATACGAAAGCGAGGCACATGAAACATGCCCCATGCTACCGCCCAAACCTACTCCATTTCGGATAAAATCTGTAACAGCGGCGATGTGGTCGCAGATTTGGAAGCTCTGCGTGCCGCAGGCTTCGAGTACATCCATTTCAGCACCCGTTGGTTTCAGGATGCGCCAATGGAAGAAGCCGAAATAAAACTGTGGGAACAAGCACTTGCTCAAACGGGGATCAAGGTCCTCGACGTACACGGCACGCTGACACCCAAAGTGAATCTGTGGGTTGACGATCCCGACCGACGCGCTTTGGCCTTCGAGCTGCTTTTGCATCGCCTTGAGGTCACTCACAGGCTCGGTGGAGACGCAATCGTCTACCACGCCCCCAACACAATTGAGCCGTCAGAACAGGTATACAGATATCTGGTCGACGGTTTGGCCCGCGCCGAGGAGACTGCCCGCGATCTGGGCATCCGTATCGCCCTGGAAAACCACTATGACGCAGAGCTTACCAATCGCAGCCTGGAGATCTGTTTTGAACGATTCGAGCCGGATTATCTCGGCTTGACTCTCGATCCGGGCCATGCCAATCTTGCCGGCAATCTGGAGTGGCTGTGCCGCAATTGCCACGACCGTCTCATGGTCCTACACCTCAATGACAACGACGGTGAACGCGATCGCCATTGGCTTCCGCAAGACCAGCGCGGGACGATCGATTGGGATCTCGTGGTGGAATGCATAGCCAAAAGCCCTTACAACAAGCCGCTCCAACTTGAGGTGATCCCTCTGCCCGGCAGCAGTGCGCCCGATGCGGGCTATCTTCGGGAAGCTCGGGCTACGCTGGATGATTTGCAGCGCCGTATCACCCAAGCGCGTCAGAAAGACTCATCTCCCACCGACTGAAGGCAAGAATGCGTTGGCGGCCTCTTGATGAGAACCGCCAACGCACTCGCTTTGTTCGGTTTCTGATTACAGGAAGAACTTCAATCCGTGTACGCGCGTTCCCGCATAGCGATCAGGAAAACGCGGGTCCGGAATATCTTCCGGCACGGGCTCGGCAATGGTCAAGTTGAAGGTGCCCTTGCGAGTCTCCACCAGCAGCGTGTGATTGCCCTCAACCAATTCGATGGGTATGACGTCATTGGGCAGCACATGGCGACGGTTCACGCCGCGGAAGTCGTAGACCAGTTCGCCGTCGATCCAGACCCGCATCGGTGTGCTGGAGCCCACTCGCAGTTCCGCCTTTTGGTTTCGAGGGGCGTAAAAGTGCGTGAAAGCATAGTAGTAACGGCCGGATTGACCCGGGAATGCCTTGCTGATGTCGATGAAGTCATCGGAAGCATACAGCGGCTCAGTCCAACCGTTCTGACCCGGCAGCGGCACTGTGTCGGGATCTATGGGCTCTGAGGCTACGTTGAGCGTCCAAAAACGCACGCTCTGTCCCTCTTTGGAGCGTCCCAACCAGTTTTGGTGCACGATGTTCTTCTGGAACAGGTAAGCGGCCGACTCGATG
>LFTP01000117.1 GCA_001513395.1 Clostridia bacterium DTU080 | reverse complement strand
TACAAGACGCGGTACGCTCCGCAGTGCGTTCGGCCGCTGCGAAAATGGCGAATGCACTAAACGCCAAGGTGCCCATCAAGAATATGGGTAGGACTGGTTCAGGTGGGCTTTCACACTTCTTCCACCGGCTCAATGAAAGCGGTATGTCACCGATTACAAATTTCTGACACCGCATAGACAGGGAACTTCAGCCCCATAGCTCTTGACTCACTGGCGTCAAGCGCGCGGACGCCAGCTGAGGGCAGATTATGGTATCATGGTAGCGCAATCCATACACAAGGGATTGCTGTGCTCCGGTATGCTGCACAATAGGGACAGCCCACAAGAGGAGGCGATAAAACATGCAGGTACAAGACAAACTGCTGGATGGCAGACGGGTAGCCGAAGATATTCGCGCCAACGTGGCCAAACGCGTTGAAGCGCTTAAAGAGCGCGGCATCGTGCCGTGTCTGGCCACCATCTTGGTCGGCGATGATCCCGCTTCAGTGACCTACGTACGTATGAAGAGGAATACCTGCGAGCGAGTAGGTATGAATTCCCGCAGCGTTCACCTGCCGGAAGAGACGACAACCGAGGAGCTTATCGCAACCATACAGGAGCTCAACGCAGACGAAGCCGTCGATGGCATCCTCCTGCAGCATCCGGTACCGGCACACATAGACGAAAGAGCAGCGTTCGATGCCATTGACATCGACAAGGACGTCGACGGCGTGACGACCCTCGGTTTCGGTCGAGCGGCCTTTGACTTGCCAGGCTATCGCTCATGCACGCCTAAAGCCATCGTATCGATTATCGACTACTACGAACTGCCCATCGAAGGCAAACACGCCGTAGTGATCGGTCGGAGTCCGATCTTGGGCAAGCCCGTGGCCATCATGCTCTTAAACCGCAATGCCACGGTGACGATCTGTCACTCTCGCACCCAGGGACTGCCTGATATCGTTCGACAAGCCGATATCCTGGTCGCCGCGGTAGGCAAGCCGCGCTTTGTGCAGGGTTCGTGGCTCAAACCCGGTGCCGTCGTCCTGGACGCCGGATACAACGAAGGCAACGTAGGCGATGTGGACTTCGAATCCAGTCTACCGATAGTCAGCGCCATCACCCCCGTACCCGGCGGTGTGGGGCCGGTGACTATCGCCACTCTGCTTCAGCAGACCGCGGAATCCGCTGAAAAAAGAGCCACTCGAAGCTCCTAATCATTTTGATTTTGAACCGGAAAAGAAAAAGGTGGCCCGGATGCGATCGCCTTCGCGTCTGAGCCCTACGTCGACGACATGGCGGTGGGCAAGCTCCGGGTGATACCGCCGGGCCATGGCTACGGCTTCGCGCAAGTCGGAAAGCAATCCCAGATCCCGATCATCCGTTTTTCGACGGGGAATAAGAGCGACGACTGTCTCGCCGATGCCGCTTTGCCGCATCACAATCACTCCCGAAAAACACTTGAGCCTCCTTTAGTAGTCTACATAGGCCGCGGGAGCGATATACGCGAATCGTCTGTCACCGACAACAACCGAGGCACCCCTTACGAGGTGCCTCTTTATACACGACATTTAACGGCCGCTTTTATGCGCGGCGTCCGAAGCGTCCCCAATGGAGAACCTCCTCCAGCGGACGTTTATCCTTAGTCGGCGTCTCCGCAGGATAGCCCACCGATACCAAAGCTACCAGCTTATAGCCCTCGGGTACGTCCAGATACGAAGCCACGGGCTTGGCATAGGCCTTCTTATCTCCTGCGATCCAGCAAGTGCCCAATCCCAAAGCATGTGCGGCTACGAGGAGATTCTGCGTGGCCGCCGACCCGTCTTCAATATAGTACGTCGTATCACGGCAGAAGACTGCGACACAGGCTCCCGCCGTGGCGATGTGCTTGCCATGATCGGTCAGATCAGCTAGAGCCTGAAGATCCGCCTTTTCCGTGACAACCACAAACTCCCACGGCTGTTCGTTCCTTCCGGAAGCCGCCAAACGCGCGCAATCGACGATCTCTTTGAGGAGTTCTCTCGGTACGGGTTTATCTTCATACCTACGTACACTTCTGCGCGTGCGAAGCGCCTGCAGAGCATCCACGACGATCTCTCCTTTCAGTCGGCATGCAATGCCGTGCAGTCTTTTTCATCTTTCCGCAAAAATGCGCTTGTTCCCGTGGCCGCTACTACCTCACCGTAAAACAGTCCGTGGTAGTCCTTTTGACCGTAGTGCAGCTCCAATAAGGGATCTATGAATTGCTCCGGACGCAAAAGGTCCTTGTAGATGATGCGACATTCCAGCGACAAGACGCTCTCTTCGAGAATCGGTGAAGAGACTTTGCCGGCTTGTACCGGATGCAATCCGGCCGCAGCAAACTTATTGATGTCTCTGCCGGAGGCGGTACCGCAAAGCTGCAACGCATCTTTTTTATCGGAGCTTAACCAGTTCACCGTGAAATCAGCCGCCTCGCTGATAAACTCCCATGTGTAACGTGTCGGACGCACCATAGCCATGACCACCGGCTTACGCCACATGATCCCAAAGGTGCCCCAGCCGATAGTCATCACATTAGCCTTTTCCACGCTTTCGCCGACAACAAGCAACAGCCCGTCGGGATCGAAAGCTGAAAACGGTTGTAAATCGAGTCGGTTTAGCTCAATCGCTCGTTTCTCCACCGCAAGACCGCCCTTCTGCAGATTGTGCAACTCGAAACCCGGTGTCAACAGTCATTTTATGGATGCGGGCGGAATTTCCCTGCTTCCGGGAGGCCGGAATCATAAATCCGAACTGAATGGCAAGGCGAATCAGTGCAGTGTCTTTTGCTCCCGGCCTGACGATAAAGCCGCTACCCAATCGCTCGGCCGCACGCGGACCAGCTTTTTTTCCACGTCCACTTCATCAAGTACTATAAGCGAGCAGTATTCGCGAACAAGCTTCTGTCTCGGCTGATCAGTCTCCACCAAGACACCGATTCCCACGGTTTCCGCCCTCAACTCACCGACCAAATCCACCAAACCGCGTGCGCTTCCGCCGGCTTTCATAAAATCATCGATGATCAGCACTCTCTGCCCCGGCTGCAAAGCCCGGCGGGACAAAGACATGGTCTCGATACGCTTGGCGGAACCCGACACGTAATTTACGGTCACGACCGTACCTTCCGTGGCCCGGCTGGCACGCCGCACTATAACCAGGGGTACGTTAAAAGCTTTCGCGGTCATGAGGGCAATCGGTATTCCCCGGGTCTCTATAGTGGCGACCACATCGGGAGCCACGGATGCAAAACGTGTGGCAAAGATCTCGCCCACGGTGGACATGAGTGCCGGTGAGGCGGTGATATCAGACATGTAGACAAATCCGCCCGACAAGATGCGCTTCGGGTCCGAAAGCTCTTGACATAGGGTCTGCACCGTCTCCAGTATTCTTTCCGGGCTCACAATCGGTATGTAGCGCACGCCACCGGCCGCTCCGGCCAGGGTTTCCACCCGCCCGAGCCCCATTTTTTCAAACACACTGCGAATGATGGCCAAATCTTCACTAATACTGGATTTAGCCGCCCCGAAGCGTTCAGCAAACTCTGCCAGAGGGAGTACGCAATACGGTCGGTCTGACAGCATTTTGGCCATGGCAGCTAGACGTTCGCTACGACGCAACACAACACCCCCTCACCGGTTTTCCAGGACTTGACGTGCCATCTCAAGATCAGTCGGCTTGTCGACATCTATGCCAACTTCCGGATAGAGACTGACAATCGCTACGCCGACGAAGCCGAGCACTTCATTCACCCGGGCTTCAATCTCTTTGATGGACAGCTGTCGGAACAACAGCTTAAAAAAGGCGCGCCCACCCAACAGCTTGGCCAGCTGACGCGGTTTTTTCCGCAACTGGATGGCCTGATCGATCAGGTCATGGCATTGAGCGACTATCGCCGGTTGCAAAAGCACCAGGTTGCCGCCTGTAAAGACGCCCTCTTTGAGATGCATATACGTGCGCCGCACGCCGGGATATTTGCTCTCGTTGGTCACGCGCCTGACCACCGGATAATATATGTCTGCCTGCACCTTTTGGCAACGATGCAAAAAATCGAGAATGGCTTCTTCCGTGATCAGCGGAATGTCTCCCGTGACCAACAAGACCTTGTCTTTGGAATCCAAATACTCAGTCGCCACGCGAATGCTCTCGATCATGGAGTCCCCCGCGGAGGTGAACTCCACGCCACAAGTTGTCACGCGTGTACGCAATTCGTCGGGACCGGCGACGACAATTCTGTTGATCAGGCTGCAACGTCGAAGCGCGGCCAGCACATAATCGACCATCACCCGGTCACCGATCTCTATGAGCGCCTCGTAAGGCGCAGAACTCACGTGGCGTAATCTACCGTCATTTCTTGCTCCGGCCAGTACAACCGCGTCCACTCGCATTTATCTGATCCGCTTCCTCTTTTGCTCGTCCACTGCCAACAATGACATGAGAGTATTCTCCGCGCTTTCGATATGCTCCTGAGCCAATCGTCGAGCCAATGCTCCGTCACGAGCCGCAACTGCCTCAATAATGCGGCGGTGCTCTTCCAGTGCCACTCGCATGCGCGACGGATGCGTCATGGTACGAGTCCGGAACCGATGAATCTGCTCGCGCAAAAGCGATAGCAACTGACTGAGACGCTCATTGCGACTTGAGGAATAAAGGATCTCGTGAAATCGGGAGTCGATCTCAACAATGCGCTTCAGGTCTTTGGCCTCAATCATGGCACTGAGCTCGACCAGGCACCTTTCCATTTCTTCGATCTTCTCATCACTGGCCCGCTCGGCGGCCAACTCAGCGGCAAGCCCTTCGAGGGCTCCGCGAATCTCAAAGACATCGACTATCTCTTTGAGGGAGATATCGGCCACGTAAGCTCCTTTACGGGCTATGATCACTACGAAGCCTTCCTGTTCAAGCTTACGCAAAGCCTCACGAACGGGGGTTCTGCTGACGCCCAGATCGTTGGCCAACTCGCTCTCCATGAGATGTTGGCCGGGCTTCAGATCCCCGGAGATGATTGCTTCACGGATAGCTTCAAACACGAGCTCACGCAGAGGCTTATAGTCATCAGGTACAACCGGTTGCAAAATGCCCACTGGTCAGCTCTCCTTCTGACATAATCGTCGGACCCCACCACGTCCAAGCCGCATACTCCGCTATCTGAGCGCTCATCTGCTCAGCATGCGCCGCATCGGCGGCGACGGCAAAGACCGTGGCTCCGCTACCGCTGATTTGAGTTCCCAAAGCGCCGAGATCCCGAAAGACATCCAAGAGCAATCCTGTGGCGGGGACTTCGGCCAACGCCGCCTCGGCCAAGTCATTGTGCCAGAGTCGATCATCCACGGCCCCGGGTCCTTCGGAGCACAAGATCTGCACGATTCTTTCACAACGGCTGCCTAAGGGGGCGGCGGCGGGCCTGTCGCCGGCGGCAAAACGGCGAAACACGGAGGCGGTACTGCTGGGCAGACCGGGGTTGGCCAAGACCACCCACATCCGTGGCAGGCGCAACGATGTGAGCAACTCCCCCCGCCCCCTGCCTAGAGCCGCTCCTCCATACAGGAAGAAAGGCACATCCGACCCCAACTGTGCGGCCAAACGCCACAACAGCCGCTCATCGTCAACAGCCCAGCACCTGGCCAAAAGTCGCAACACCGCGGCCGCATCCGAACTGCCCCCGCCCAATCCTGCGGCGACGGGGATGTGCTTTTCCAGATGGATATGTACACCGGGGGACGGCAGGCCGACGGCATCAGCCAACAACGCCGCCGCTTGCCAGGCCAAGTTGCGGCGAAAGTCCTCCCGCACCATGGGACCTGCTTGCGGACCGGTCACCGTTAAGGCTCCGTGGCAGTCCGTATCAGACACGGTAATGCGATCATGAAGGGCAACAGCCTGAAAAACGGTAACCAGCTCATGATAGCCGTCCGGCCGACGATTCCCCACTTCCAAGACGAGATTAATCTTGGCCGGAGCCAGCACCACTGCGTCCGACGGATCCAACTGTCGCCTCCTTTTTCACTGCCGAGATCGCCGCTTTTCGTAGCCATGCTTTCTTCGACAGACTAAGCTTTCCTGCCCCATACACCGACCGCTAACGGCGGAACAGGCTGCGCACCCCTCTGGCGATCCAGCGGAAAAAGCGAATCAGGAAGTTGGCTTGTTTGACATCCTGGGAAACAACGACATCCATGCGCGCCAATTCCTCGCCGTCAAGCATGGCTACGATGGCACCGACCTTTTGTCCGGCTGACAGCGGAGCGCGCACCCCATCGAAATCAGGTTTCAGTTCTATCTCACCAGCACGTCCCCGCGGCACCAGAGGACGAAACGTCTCCTTGGCCTGTACCGGCAGGGCGCCCGGCCAACCGTTGGCCACCTTGAGTGTAGCCACGTCCTCACCTTGCTCGGCAAGGATGACGGGCTCGAAGTAGCGGAATCCGTAGTCCAGCAAGCGCACCGTCTGGGCTTGGCGCTCTTCTTCACTATTCGTGCGCATGACCACGCTTATCAGCCGGGTGTCGCCTCGTTTGGCCGTGGCGGTCAGACACCAACCCGCCTCATCCGTATGCCCCGTCTTCAAACCGTCCAATCCGGCATAGCGACCAATTAGCTTATTTGTATTATACAGATTTGTCTTGGGATTGGCCCGAAACTCGATCATCCTGATCGTGGCCCACTCCAGTATCTCAGGATACTTCAGCAGCTCCCTCGAGACTATGGTCAGATCGCGAGCCGTGGTCAAGGTCGGCGGACGTCCCGGCTCCGAAGGCAGACCGTCAGGATTATCGTAGTAGGTGTCATTCATGCCCAGTTCCCGGGCTCGCCTGTTCATGAGGTCGACAAAAGCCTCCACGACACCAGCCACGTGCTCAGCCAAAGCCACGGAAGCATCATTGGCCGAGTGGATCGTCACAGCCTTCATAAGTTCCTCAACCGTGAATACTTCTCCCTCTCTTAGATAAACCTGAGAACCGCCTATGCGGGCGGCCCGTGCGCTCACTCTGACTTCGTCAGTAAGTTTGATGCGCCCCGCTTCAACCTCTTCCATAACTAGGAGCATAGTCATGATCTTGGCCATGCTAGCCGGCGGCAGCTGCAAATCGGCGTTTTTCTCGTACAACACCTGTCCCGTTGCCGCATCAACGAGAATAGCCGCTTCGGCCTCTATGTCCAACTCGGGCAGAGGGGAAGCCGCATAAGCTCCCAGCGCACACCATAAGACGACTGCCGCAGCGACCAAGGCCGCTTTTGTTCGCATCCTGTTTTTGTGCCACATATGCTATTACTCCCTTTGCATAGCGTTTTGCTCAGATTCATGACCCGCTGCGGAAGGCTCTTTTTCAACCTCTTCCGCCTTAACCACGGGCTCACAGTGGAAATCAAGCAGTCGGTGAAGGAAGGACTTCAGTTCCGGACGCGGCACAATGGCATCAATAAAGCCATTGGCAAAGACTGTCTCCGCTTTTTGCAAGTCAGGAGAGACGCGTTTGCCGATAGCCGCCTCGATAACGGGTCGTCCGGCAAAACCCACGATAGCCCCGGGTTCCGCAAGATTGATATCACCCTGGGAAGCAAAACTTCCGTATACCCCGGCCGTGGTCGGATGCGTAAGGACGGAAATATAAAGCAGTCCGGCCCGACTGTGCAACTCAACCGCGGCGGCGGTCTTTTGCATCTGCATCAGAGAAATGATCCCCTCTTGCATGCGCGCCCCGCCTGAGCTGGAGACAATGATCACCGGCAGGCCCTCAGCGGTGGCCAGCTCAAAAGCCCGAGTAATCCTCTCACCGGTCACGGCGCCCATACTGCCCCCCAGAAAACCGAAGTCCATAATCCCCAAAATCACCCGATGACCGCCAATCATGGCCCTATGGATGACCACCGAATCGTTCAAATCGGTCTTTTCGGCATCCCGAGCCAATTTGGCCTGATAATCCGGAAAGCCCAACACATCCACGGTGACCAAGTCATTAAAGAGCAACTCAGGTTCCGTCCCAGCATCGATCAACTGATGCAGACGCTCTTTGGCCCCGATGGGAAAATGAAAATGGCATTTATCGCATACTCCGAGATTGCGCTCAAGATCCTTGCGATATATAAAGCCTTTGCACTGCGGACACTTGCTCCAGAGCATATCGCGCGTCTGCGATTGGTCCTTCGCCTCTTCCTGTGTTGGCGCAGTCTGAGGCTTGACTCTCGCGTATCTTTGCCTAGGGCGAAAGATGTCTCGGAACTTGCTCATCCGTAACACCCCTTTCCGCGAAGCACACGGACGGTGCGATCCCGCCGAGCGGCGACAGCGCTTGTTCAGACGGCAGGTCTTGTGCGACAAGACGCCAACAAAGCCCTGCACAGCCGTCAATACCCTCACGCCTTATGGCGCCCCGAAAAAACCCCGAGCGCCTCTTACAGGTGACACTGCTCGTTGCCTTGATCGTAGCGTTTAACCATTGGTCGCAAAAAGCGCGTCACCCGGGTTCAACGCAGCGCTCAAGGCGCTAAAACCAGATCGCTGCATATGTATTGACCCACCAAGATCACCGCGTCGTGACAAAGGCAACGAGAAGCTCCACTGCGGGTTATCCTTAAAAGTTTTCCCTTCAAGAAGTGAAATCCTCCATTGAGGTGCTCCACGCGACTACGCCGAGTATATATCATGCGTCGTGGACATGCCACATGAAGCGATGTAGACTACCCTTAAAGGAGGTGGTGCACGATGATCGACAAGATATCTCCCGCTACCTACAAAGACAAGATCTACGGCGGCTGGATGGGCAAGAACATCGGAGGCACTCTCGGAGGACCGCTTGAAGGACGCAAAGAACTCATGTCATATGATTTTTATCCCCGCTTAGGCGAGCTACCTCTCCCCAGTGACGATCTCGACTTGCAGCTGGTGTGGCTCCACGCCCTGGAGACATACGGGCCACGTCTTTCAGCGGTTGAATTAGCTGAACAGTGGAAAGAACACGTCTTTTTCCCTTACGATGAATACGGATACGCCCTGACCAACATGCGACGGGGAATGAGTCCCCCTGTCTCGGGATGGTTCAGTAATCCGTTTACGGATTGCATGGGCTCGCCCATTCGTTCGGAGATCTGGGCCATGATCGCCCCCGGCCAACCGCAGCTGGCCGCTTATTACGCTTACCAGGACGCCATTACCGATCATGCCGGTGGTGAAGGAGTCTACGGAGAGATGTTCTTCGCCGCCATGGAAAGCGCGGCTTTTGTGGAAGACGATCCTCAGCGACTGCTGCAGGCCGGCCTTAGCGTCATTCCTTCCGAGTGTCGGACGGCCCGGGCCGTAAAAGACACCATGCGTTGGCATGCTGAAGGCCTGGACTGGATCACGGCCCGCGAGAAGATCATTGAGACATGCGGGCACATCAATTTTACCGATGCTCCGCAGAACATAGCCTTCACCGTTCTCGGCCTGCTCTACGGTGAGGACTTCGGCGATGCGATCTGTAAAGCCGTTAACTGCGGCTACGACACTGATTGCACCGGAGCCACGCTTGGAGCTATCCTGGGCATCGTCCTGGGCGCTGCCAGTCTTCCGAAAAAGTGGATTGCTCCCATTGGCGATGCCATCGTCGTCAGTCCTCCCGTCAAGGGCTTTCCGGCTCCCAAAACAGTCGCTGAGCTCACCGAGCGCACGATGCGCGTCGGCGAAGAGACCGCGGCCTTCTGGAAAGACAAGCCCATTCCCGAGCCATCCGTGTTGTGGCGCGAGAAGCCGTTCCAAAACCGCTTCTACCTGCCAAGCCGCCTATCGCCGAGTCTTGAAGTCGTCGTCGACTACGGCAAGCAGGGCCCGGCTGCCTTGCCCGGAAAGAAGAAAGAGCTGGCTATAACGATCACCAATCATGCTTCCGTTCGCTGGTCCGGAAGTCTGCGTTTTGATCTGCCTTGCGGTTGGCAGGGCGATAAAGAGTTGGCTTATGCTGTGGATCCCGGCGGCAGCCAACACTTCGTTGTGGGTCTGCTACCGGCCGACGATCCGCAAGCGACCTTCCGGGTGAACATGGAGATCACCCGTGATCATAATAACGCTTTGTGGCAGACATATCGACAGCTTCTGGTCTTGGCCCGCGGTATGCGTTGGTTTGTGGAGGGACCTGACGGCCGGTCCAAAGAGGTCCTCTCTGCAACCAATGAGATCATCCTCGACGGAGCGCCGGGGCTTTATCGTCTTACGAGCACTCTGCTCTGCCCTTCGGCGCGGGAGGCCAGACTCATTCTCTCTGCCGCCGCTCCGATCAGGGCCTGGCTCAACGACGAGCCGGTCTTCGATCACTGGCAACCCGGTAATCCGATTCCCGCATACCACCGCGGACAGGGTCCCTTTGTTCAACTGAAAGAAGGGGAAAACTCCGTCCACATCGAGACGGAAAAAACTCTCGACAAGGCGCTGCAACTGCATGTGGCTTGTGTGGCGCCCCGTCAGGTGAGCGAACCCGGCGCATTGTTTGGCTATCTCGATGTGGTGTTCATGTAGTCGCCATATCGCGCAGGATGACGCCCCCCGGACAAACGGGCGTCATCCTGCTCGCTTTCTTGCCGCGGGTTGAGCGGTGGGTTTTTCAGCTTTCCGGCCAAGCCAGGCACACCGAACAGGAGTGCCCGCTCAGCGCATTCAAATGATCATCCACCCTTCGATTCTCTTCTGCGCGGTATACACAGCTTCATCCCCGGTGTAAGCTCACTGCTTTCGCTTTCCAACCATTTATTGCACCTGAGAATAGCCTCCGTCTGCGTGTGATACCTCTGCGCTATCTTCCACAACGTGTCTCCCGCTTGCAAGACCAAGAAAGTGTAGCTGGGCGGATCAGGGTGAGGAGGTCCGACTTCCACCGCCTCAACCACATGATCCAGTTCGATGCTGCGACTGAGCGCCACCGTGGTCACAAGATCCAGCTCAACGGCCACAGTCTCGCGATTGATGACATCCACTCTGACCTTCTCGACGCCAACCTCAGCTTTTCTCTCCAGACCCGGTTCAGCTCCCGGAACGGGTACCTCAATCTCGAAGAAGATACCCGCCGGCCACGAACAGGTCGTGAGACTGGTCGTCTCACCGCTGCGACCCACGTACACGATCTCAATGTCGGCCACACCTTCAACTGCGACTTTGTCACCCAGAACATGGACATCTTCGAGGCGAGCAGTTGCTTCGCTCAAAAGCAGCCTTTCGATCGGCAACGCCCCTGCAGGCAACTGCAGACTGGCCTCTGTCAGCGTGTGCTGCCGTCCTTCTCCCACCGCTTCCCGAAGCAGCAGCCAATCTTTGCGGACCGCCACCTGATAGGGCTCTTCAGCAACAAGATCAGTTATGACCGCCGTTTCCATCACCTGGTCTATCTTCAGATCCGCAAACACCGTCGCCTCTATACCCATCCCGCGTTTTTCTTCCGTGTCAATCGTCTGCCATTGAACATCTGCCGTGGAAAAATCCACGGAGACCATTGCTTTGTACAGGTTCTCTGGCACCGTTACGGTCGTGACAAAAACCAGTTCTTCCGGCCACTCCACGTATGCGGCGCCGACTTCACTGGCGGTGTATAAGACCGCACAAGTGAGGGCCGAACGGATCTCCGCCGTTCCGTCTGAAAACCGAACCGTTGGCTCCCCTGAAGGTCGTATAGTCAAGGACAGGACCTTTTGGGGCAGCACGCGTCCCCCAAAAGCCAAGAAACCTTGGATCCTCTCTTGGCCCCTCACTGAAACGCTCTCCAAAGGCAGACGGATTCTTCGCTGTTCACGATGGACTTCGTAATCGGCGGTGGCCTGGGTGGTCAAGCTGTGTTCATCTATGCGATAGACGGTTCCCGAAAAACCCAAGACTAAATCGACTGTAACGGACCTTTTGTCGTCTTGCAGCTCGTAACTGATGCGATCTGCACTGACGGCCACCTTAGCTGGCAAGCCGGGCTCCGCCCCGGCAATGTCCAAGACAAACTCAAAAGGCAGTTGCCGATCCCATCTGCCGATCTCAAGACGCTCCTCGAGAACCACTTCAGCACTCGTATCTTCACCGCCGTCCACTTCATGAAAACTGGCGTACAGCGCCTCGAGATCCACTGCCCCTTCTATCAAGATCTGCTCTTCCGCCACCTCATAGCGCATGATGACCGGATGAGCACGCACACGAAGAAGACGTCCGATCTCCGGTGCGTCGACGGGAAGGGATACGCTGCCTTCAAGCACACTTTGTCCCGCGTTCTCCCCTATCACCGTACTGACGCGAACAGGCTGCCGTTCAATCTTCAAGCCGATTTCCCTCCCCGCAATTGAACTCCCTGATCTCCAACGGACGTGGATTCAATTCACAGGGATATATATGCACCGCAGATGGGCGTCATGCGTTCATTCGCTGAGGTTGGATGCGCTTTCGCAACACGTCCCACAGACGCGTGTCTTCCTCGCCCAAAGGCCATATCAACACACCTGCCATATGCAGGCGGACTGCCGCGTGTACCCGCCGTTTAACGGCTTCTTGCCCGGCTATCCAAAGCACCCTCTCATCCGATTCGTCGTCGCCTTCTTTCGGCGGTAATGCGGCTCGCAGAAGGGAGCGTTCATCGTCCCAGCGTGGCCGGACCCCGGCCAGATAGGCGGCGCTGATCGCTTGCCTATAGCTTGTCTCCGCCAACAGACGGTGGCGAACGTCGCGCACTTCGGCCCCCAGATTAATGCCCAAAAGGCCTTTCCACGGAGGTACGACGTGCAGCATACCCCGCAAGCGTTTGTTGAAAGCGGCCAGATCCTCGGGCGGGCCCGGCCAGTGCCCCGCAATGACGACCTTATCGGCAAGAAGAGCCAACCGGGCGTAATTGACGTCGCTGAGCCACCAGTATTTGGGTGCCTGACTGCGAGGCATAGGCAGCGTGACCATGAAGCGCACGGAGGCGTCGGCTTCCTTGATCATCCGAGCCAGACGCTCAAGACGCAATCCGTCGCCCCAACGGATCGAACCCAGATCCAGCCACAATCCGGCATCGAGTTCTTTACTTTGGTCAATCAAAGCTTGGATCCATTGGCGAAGATATCGCCGTTTGCGGACTAACAGATCCAGGTCGGTAGGTTTCATGCGCTCTGCGGCGGAGACAACGCCCCAGAGTTCAAGGCCATAATGACGGACCGTTTCCGGTATTTTCCCGTTAGGCCGGAGGATTTCAACCTGTCCGTCCGAGATCATCCCCACAGGAATCACCACGGCAGAAAGCATCGCCGCAACCTTGCGAAGGGCATACAAAGCACTGTGCTCGAAACCGCTGAAAGCACCAACGATGTAATGAGAACGAAAAATCAGTCTTTGCCCCGCAAAACCCCGATGATGACTGGGAAGCCGATTCATATAGCGGAGTGCCTCTACCGAAGTACCCAACGAACGGGCGGCATCAGTCAAAGTCTCACCCGGGGCCAAGACATATACGCACTGGCGCACGGGTAGGATTTCCTGATTTAGCAGGTCGTACAAGCGGGGGCCGGCTATGCCGTCAGGCTTTTGTCCGAAATCGCGTTGAAGGTTCAAGACTGCCGCATGTGTCCGATGCCCGAAATACCCGTCCACGTCCCCGGGATCATACCCGAGATCCAGCAATCGGCGCTGCAGCCATCGAACTTCGTCGCCTTGCGATCCCAATCTCAGATAACGTGGCCGAAAGCCGCGCCAAAGCCGCAAAGGATATCCCCTTCCGTCACTGCCTCTCCTGCTAAAGCTATGTGCCTCCGCCAAGAGGTAGAAGATATCTGATCATGAGTAGCGCCTTTCCGATAAGCAGGACAATTCGACATGAAACAGTATCATATGTAATAAGACACTCCTTCTATGAGTGAGTGTCCCTGGAATCGCATCCCGGAAAGGAGTGTGTGTCTCATGAAAGGCGTCAAAAGCGGCCCGGCTTTGTTATCAGTCGCTATCATCACTCTGTTCATGGTTATGGGAAGTACGCAGGCAACGGCAAGCGACAAGGTGACTCTCATCGGCCCCTTCGCTACCTGGGGTCCTGAACTGAATCAGGCACTGAAGATGTTTTCCGCTCGTACAGGCATTCCAACCGAGATCCTTCAGGCTACCGGGTGGCCCGATTTGCTCGACAAGGTAATCACCATGTCTGCCGGAGGGATTGCTCCGGATCTGGTCTACGGCGACAATCCGCGCATCATGGAGCTGGCCGAAGGCGGACTGTTGCAGCCTTTAGAGGGATTTGTGGCTACGAGTCAGATCAATCTCAAGACGTATCCTGCGGCAGCCTTAGAGGCTCTCAGCATACGGGGCAAGCTCTACTCCTTGCCCACCGCGCTGAGCATTCATGCCAATTTCTACAACGAAGAGCTCTTTGCCCGGGGCGGTGTGGATCCGCTGCCTACCGACTGGATGAGCGATGCGCTGAGTTGGGACGAATTCGTAGCCTTAGCCAAAAAACTCACCGTTGATGCGAACGGTGACGGGGTCCCCGAACAGTACGGCTTGGGCAGCTTTGGCTACGCTGGTGGCTTCAACATGCTCGGCATGTGGAATGCCACCGATGTGGACCGCGACCGAACTCGCTATCTCGGCAACACCCCTGAGGTGATTCGCGCTCTCACCTTTACAACAAGTCTGTGGCTCGAACATAACGTGGTCGGTGGCAACTTCTTGCAGAACACCGCCGCTATGTACCCGGTTCAGGTCTACTACCTCAACACCATGGTCCAGGCCACGGGGCAGGGC
>LFTP01000068.1 GCA_001513395.1 Clostridia bacterium DTU080 | reverse complement strand
CATCATACATCTGGATGATATATCACAGGCTGGACAAGAAGTTGATGTGGTGTATAATACGGTACCGGCTCTTGTGCTCACCGAACAGATCATAGAAGCTCTGCCGCAGCAGGCAATCATCATTGATATTGCCTCAGCGCCCGGCGGTACGGATTTTGCCGCCGCCCGGCGCAAGGGGATCAAAGCTTTTCTCGATTTGGGAATACCCGGCAAGGTGGCGCCGAAGACGGCCGGAGAGATTCTGGCTCGGACGATGCCACGCTTGATCGCTGATCTGTCTCGTCGCTGAAGACAAGGATCGCCCTTGCCTACCGAAAGAAGGGGTGGGGCGAGTGCAGTTGGCGGGCAAGTGTATCGGATGGGGTTTGACGGGCTCGCACTGTAGTTTCGACGAGGTTTTGCCTGAGATCAAGCGCTTAGTTGATGAGGGAGCAAGTGTGGTGCCCGTGTTGTCACCGGCAGTGGCAGAGACCGACACCAGGTTCGGTACGGCCAAAGGTCTTGTTGAACGGCTGGTTGACTTGACCGGAAGGCGGCCGATCACCACTATTCTCGAAGCCGAGCCGACGGGTCAGAAGGCCGCTTTTGACTGTTTTGTCATCGCCCCCTGCACCGGAAACACGCTGGGGAAGCTGGCCAACGCGGTGACCGATACCTCGGTGCTGATGGCTGCCAAGGGAACATTGAGGAATCTGAGACCTGTCGTGATCGCCATTTCAACGAATGACGCTTTGGGAGCCAATGCCCGCAACCTCGGCGTTGTGCTCAATATGCGTAACGTATATCTGGTGCCTTTCGGGCAAGACAATCCGGAGGTCAAGCCAAACTCGTGCGTGGCGGATTTTAGTAAGCTAGCGGAGACTATAAAGGCCGCTCTGGAGGGCAGACAGCTCCAGCCGGTGCTTGTAGAGCGCAGTCGGCGGACAGTGCGATAGCTCAGGGCGGAAAGAAGTGGGGGAAAGCGAATGCGGAAGCGTAATGTGGCGATTGTCGGAGCAACCGGTGCGGTAGGCGAAGAGCTTCTCGGGCTACTTGTTGAACGAGGCTTTCCCTATGGCGAGCTGCGGCTTTTGGCTTCACCTCGCAGCGCTGGTAGGAGAATAGCGGTGGGTGACCGTGAGGTCGTGGTCGAAGCTCTCAGTGCGCAGAGTTTTTCGGGAATCGATGTGGCTTTCTTCAGTGCTGGCGGAAGCGTAAGTCTTGAGTATGTGCCTCATGCAGTAGAGGCCGGAGCCGTTGTCATTGACAACACCAGTGCGTATCGGATGGATCCTGAAGTGCCGCTGGTCGTTCCCGAAGTGAACGGGGAAGAAATTGCCAAACACAAAGGGATTGTCGCCAATCCGAACTGCTCCACTACCATCATGGTCATGGTCTTGGGTCCCTTGCATAGGCATACGCCAATCAAGCGAGTCGTGGTCTCGACCTATCAGGCGGTATCGGGAGCAGGTGCCCGGGCCATCGATGAGTTGGAGCAGCAGGTCAGAGCCTATGTGGCCGGAGAGCCTTTGCAGGCCAATCTGTTACCCTACGCCTCGGCGGATAAGCATTACCAGATTGCTTTTAACTTGCTGCCACACATAGATGTCTTCCAGGATATGGGCTACACCCGTGAAGAGTGGAAGATGGTCTATGAGACGCAAAAGATCATGGGCGCGCCCGATCTAAAGGTGACGGCGACCACGGTGAGGGTGCCTGTCATACGCAGCCATTCGGAAAGCATCAATGTCGAGTTTGAGGCTCCCGTTTCCCCGGATGAAGCACGGCGGATTCTGAGTGCGGCGCCCGGAGTGAAATTGAAGGACGATCCTGAGCGGATGGAGTATCCGATGCCCTTAGACGTTGCGGGCAAGGACCCCGTGTATGTCGGGCGCATTCGTCAGGACAACTCCCTGTCCAACGCTCTCAACATGTGGGTCGTGGGTGATCAGATCCGCAAGGGTGCGGCGCTGAACAGCCTGCAGATTGCGGAGTATATGATAGAACACGATATGATATAGTCTCCGAGGCGGTGGTGATGCTCTATTGAGAATCATCGTGCAGAAGTTCGGCGGTTCGTCCGTTGCTACCGCGGCACTGCGCGAGGAGGCGATCAGGCAGGTAGTCAAGGCCTTGGAAGAAGGCTTTCTACCGGTGGTCGTGGTGTCGGCCATGGGACGCACGGGTGATCCCTATGCGACCGACACGTTGATCGCCTTGGGGCGAGAGAACGGAGCTTCGTTCGGATCTCGGGAACTGGACCTTTTGATGTCTTGTGGGGAGACTATCTCAGCAGCGGTCATGGCGATGGGCATGAAAAGCAAAGGACTGCCCGCTGTGGCTCTGACCGGAGCCCAAGCTGGTATAATCACAGATAGCCGGTTCGGCGAGGCTCGAATCTTGCGGGTGAATACCGATCGTCTTCTGCGCGAACTTGAAAACAGGAGAATACCCGTGGTCACGGGTTTCCAAGGCATCACTGCTCAAGGAGACATCACGACCCTCGGCCGGGGTGCCAGTGACACATCGGCGGCCGTGATCGGTGTGGCTCTGGGCGCTGAATTGATCGAGATTTTTACCGATGTTGACGGTGTAAAGACCGCTGATCCTCAAGTCGTTCCGCAGGCTGTGACTCTGGAACGTATGACGTACTCCGAAGTGGTGGAGATGGCACTCTTAGGGGCCAAAGTGTTGCATCCCAGAGCGGTGGAGATTGCCCGCCAAGGGCGAATCCCGTTGAAAGTGCGCTCCATACACGGTGACGGCTCCGGTACGCTGATCACCGACGGGGATTTTCCGGGCCCTGAAGGCGAAGCGACTAAAGACCGTCTTGTAGTCGGTATCGCCCATGTACCGGGCCGGGCGCAGCTGCGGCTGGATATGTCCGCGAGCGCCTCAAAGACTCTCCCGGCGGCTTTTTTCCGGGCTCTGGGAGATGCGGGCATCAGTGTGGATATGATTGAACTGTCGCCGGATTATTTGCGGGTCACCATAGCCGGATCGCAGGCTGAGATGGCCAGAGAGGTTTTGAACGGGCTCAATCTCGATGTTGAAATCGTGCCGGGGTTTGCCAAGGTCTCGGTGGTCGGAGCCGGGATGCACGGAGTCCCCGGAGTGATGGCCAGAGTTACGGAAGCTTTGGCACGCGTGGGTGTGTCGATTTATCAGAGTACGGACTCGCACGCCAATATCTCTTGTCTGGTACGTGAGGAAGAGGCAGCTTTGGCGATTGCCACGTTGCATGAGGAGTTCCGGTTGCATCTGGAGTAGATGCGTCAGCCTGTCGGTGGCCATCAAGTACCGGTCTGGCGCGTTACCGACATGGCCGCACCGCGCAACATCTTATTCTGGGAGGAATCACTTTGTTTGGCTCTGTGGTAACAGCAATGGTAACTCCGATGCGGGAGGACGGAGCACTGGATCTTGCGAAGGCAGAGCAACTAGCGCGCCATCTGGCGGATAACGGAACTGATACCGTTTTAGTGTGCGGCACAACGGGTGAGTCGCCCACGCTATCTGATGATGAAAAGGTAGAACTCATGACGACAGTGGTCAAAGCCGTTGAGGGCCGGGCCAAGGTGATGGCGGGTACAGGCAGCAATGATACCCGGCACAGTATCGAGCTTTCACAACGGGCCCAAGAGGCCGGAGTTGACAGCCTCTTGCTGGTCGTGCCCTACTATAACAAACCACCGCAGCGAGCCCTGTATGAGCACTTCAAAGCCATCGCCCAAAGCGTCGATCTGCCTTGCATGATCTACAACATCCCCGGGCGAACAGGGATCAACCTTCTTCCTGAGACTTTGGCGAAGCTGTCTGAAGTGCCCGGCATCGTGGCCGTCAAAGAGTCCAGTGGAAATCTAGACCAGGTGTCTGATATATGCGGAGCGGTTGCCGATGGTTTTGCCGTTTACTCCGGTGATGACAGCCTGACGTTACCGATTCTCTCCGTCGGCGGTGTGGGTGTAGTCAGTGTCGCCTCTCATTTGGTCGGCTTGCAGATCAAGCAGATGATAGAGGATTTCCAGGCCGGGAAAGTCAAGGAAGCGGCGGCAATGCATCATCGTCTGGTGCCTTTGTTTAAGGCCCTTTTTGTGACGACCAATCCTATCCCCGTGAAATGGGCGATGAGCCTAATTGGCATCGATTGTGGGCCGACTCGTCCTCCGCTTATGGCGCCTACTGCATCTGAGCAAGCTACAATTACAGCGGCTATGCGAAACCTGGGCCTGGTGGACTGATGTCCGTCTGAAGAATTGGTTTTTGGTCGATCATGGACGGTGGCAAGCGCCCCTCACATCTGTCTCAAGTGCTTTGAGCATGCCTGATGGCAAAAGACACAGAGCCTTCTAAGTGTTCACAGGTTTTGGGCTCTGCGGCAGGTGAGAATGAGGATCACGACATGGCATCGGTGAAGTCGCCTAAGACCAAGGCGGCAAGATTCCAAGTCCTTTAATTGTGTAGGACCTTAACAAGTTCGCACATGGGCAGGGGTGTTTCGGTGCACCCCTGCATCCGGTCAATTCTGAGCAGACAACCGATCATTCGGGGCGGAAGCACCGCGAAGCCTTCGGACGGGGTCGCACTGTCTGTCATACTATAGGGATTTCTCGGCTTCAGTGAGCATCGTGCGCCGGTTTACGGGCCACGGGGTGTGCTGAAGCTGTCGGCATATCTACGTAGATCGATCAACCGGACCGCCGTGGGTATGATCGAATGCGCATAAAACGAGGTGGTGTTTTTTTTGTGAGCGATAAAAAAGGAGACAGCCTTATTCTCGTTCCGCTAGGCGGAGTTGGCGAGATAGGCAAGAACATGTGGGTAGTCGGATACGGTGATGATCTTGTCGTTTTGGATTGCGGAGGTATGTTCCCCGAAGAGGACATGCTGGGGATAGACCTCGTCATTCCGGATATCAGCTACTTGATTGAAAACTCCGATCGGGTGCGGGCGATTGTCCTCAGCCACGGCCACGAAGATCACGTGGGGGCTTTGCCCTACGTCTTGCAACAGCTTGATGTACCCGTCTATGGGACAAGGCTCACATTGGGCCTGGTGCAGGGCAGACTCGAAGAGCACGGACTCAGCAGTAAGTGTACACTACATGAGGTGCAGGCCGGTCAAACGTTGGAGTTGGGCTCAATAACTCTGGAGTTCGTCCATGTCAATCACAGTGTCGCTGATGTCGTGGCCATAGCGGTGCACACCCCTGCGGGCACGATTGTCTATGCCACGGACTTCAAGTTCGATCACACTCCGATCGACGGCCGAGTGATAGACATACAACGTTTGGCCACGTTGGGGTCCAACGGGGTACTTTGTCTTTTGTCGGATAGCACCAACGCTGAACGCCCGGGTTACACACTGTCTGAAAAAGTCGTTGGCGAGACGTTCATGGACGTTTTCAGACGTGCTCAAGGCAGAATCTTGGTGGCGGCGTTTGCATCGCATGTGCACCGCATCCAGCAGGTCATCGCCGCGAGCGTACGCTTCGACCGCAAGGTTTGCGTGATCGGGCGCAGCATGGTCAACAATGTCAGCGTCGCTTCCCGGCTCGGCTATCTGGACGTTCCCGATGGGCTAATGATCAGTGTGGAGGAGATGGACGATTATCCGCCTGAGGAGTTGACCATCATTACGACAGGCAGCCAAGGAGAGCCGATGGCGGCTTTGACGCGCATAGCGATGGGCGAGCATAGGCAGATCGAGGTTGTTCCGGGTGATACCGTGATCATCAGTGCTTCGCCCATACCGGGAAATGAGCGGTTTATCGGCAGGACGATCAACCAGCTTTTCCGGCAGGGTGCGGAGGTCATCTACCATGCCATCTCCGGCGTTCATGTGTCCGGCCATGCCAGTCAAGAAGAGCTCAAATTGATGCTTAATCTGATCAAGCCCCGTTATTTCATCCCCATACACGGTGAATACCGGATGCTTGTCCAGCACGCCCGACTGGCCGAAGATGTGGGCTTGCCACCGGAGAATATCATGATCGCTGAGATCGGTGACATGATAGAGATTTCCGACACAAAATTCGAGAAGGTGGCTAGGGTTGAGGCCGGATCGATCATGGTCGACGGGCTGGGTGTAGGGGATGTGGGAGCCGTCGTCTTGCGCGATCGGCAACAGTTGGCTCAGGACGGTATTCTCGTCGTCGTGGTCACCATCGACAAGGAGACGGGAGAGATTTTGGCGGGTCCTGAGTTCGTGTCACGGGGATTCGTCTACGTGCGAGAATCGGAGCGGTTGTTTGAAGAGGCTAAACAGCGTGTACAAGTGGCTTTGGAATCCTGTGAGCCTTCGTTTGATGAATGGAATGTAATGAAAAACCAAGTCCGCAATACCTTGTCCGGCTTCTTCTGGGAACGCACACGGCGCAGACCCATGATCCTGCCCGTGGTCATGGAGGCCTAGGGGCGGACGACAGCCGAATGGATGCGCAAAGAGGGGGTGGCAGCTTGCCGCACCCCTTTTTTGATCGGCATCTTGTTGTCCTGACATGAATCGGCGAACAGACGTGGATACTAAGCGGGGAAGCACAGTCTTGAGAGGATGAAGCGCAGTGCATGATGAGCCCAAAGTTGAGCCCGCACCGGACCTTTTGCAGCAGCTTGGGCAGGTGCAACCTCCTCCCAAGATGGACTCATGCATTCACCTACTGTCGGTGATCGGACAGATCGAAGGCCACATACTGCTTGCTCCGAAAAACAAGACAACCAAGTATGAACACATAATCCCGCAGCTGGTGGCCATTGAACAAAACCCCAAGATTAAAGGTCTATTGTTGGTCCTCAACACTGTCGGAGGAGACATTGAAGCGGGACTGGCCATAGCTGAAATGGTCAGAACCCTGTCCAAACCTTCGGTGTCGCTGGTCCTTGGCGGCGGGCATTCCATCGGGGCTCCTATTGCCGTTGCCGCTGATTATTCATTTGTGGCCGAGTCGGCTACTATCACCATTCATCCCATCAGACTGAGCGGACTGGTCATCGGTGTGCCGCAGACATATGAGTACTTGAGCAAGATGCAGGACAGGGTGATCAATTTTATCGTTAGCAACTCGCGGATGAGCGAAGAAACCCTTCGTGAGCTGATGTTCCGCACGGGCGAATTGATGAGAGACGTTGGAACCGTCCTGGTCGGACAAGAAGCGGTGAACGTCGGTCTGATCGATGAACTGGGCGGTCTGTCGCAGGCGATGAGCAAGCTGAGAGAGCTGATCGCCGATCGTGAGCGGGTTTCTTCTCGGACGCTGACCGGTTTTCCGTGGTCTTAAGAACCAAGGAGCGATGAGTTTGTTTTACACTATCGTGCCGGATGAATGGCTCATTGATGATCTGCACACCCCACGCAGATTGATAACCATCTCCCGAGAGGGGTTGCTCATGCAGGTAGAGCCGATGGAAGCACCTTATGCTCGGTTGCACAGGATCTTTTCCACTGATCCGGAAGATTATCTCGACCCGCGTTGGCAGCCAGGAAGCGTAGTAAGTCTCACGGCCCAGGATCTGGATGCAACCTTGCATGCAGACGAGGCAATGTCATCGAGGACTCTCTTTCGGGAATGGACGCCAGATCAAGATCTCGGCTTCCCGTTTGGGTAAAGGCTGGGGCATTTCGTCGCGGGATTCCTCTTTGTCGGGCTTTTTCTCCTCTTGCCCTTCCTTTTCTTCAGCGACTTGTGACTGTGCCGGTTGCCCTTCCCCAATTTCTTTTTCGACTTCCTGAAAAACGGGAATCGATTCCCTGACGCTCCGCAGCTCTTCCCGCAAGCATTCCAGTCCTTCCTGCAGTGAGCTCAATTCGCTGCGAATCCGATGGATGTGGCTTTCCAGTTCATCCAGACGCTCAGCGGTAGCGGTGTCCGTGACCACAAGGTCTATGGGGCGCGGTTCGTCTTCATCAAGAGGCAACGGCTCTTCGCCTTCGAAGGAACTCTCGGGTTCGGGAGCAGAATCATCGGCAGGCGGAGGCGTATCGTCTTCTTCATCACAGGAGTCGTCCGGCGGGTCGTCATCGTCCGAAAGATCGCTGGGTTCGAGCTCAAGAGAGAAGTCCTCGACAGGCTCCGGCGCTTGATCTGCATCCGGTCTGTGGCCTGTTCTTGGAGAGACTGAAGTGTCGGTGGGTTGGGCGTCGATGCTCCAGACTTCAAAGGTCAGATGCATGGTATGACGCAGCCGTTCGGTACCGGGATCATAGGCATGATCGTGCCGGATGTCCACAACGCGTGCATCGATCGGGCCCTGTACATTGGGAGGAATCGGCACCTCGCAATGCCAGGGGATCTCGGCACTCTGACCTTGTATTCGCTCGTTGCCGGCGATGTTGTAATATACGAAAACCTGGAGCTGGCCGCGCACCAGGGCTTTGTCATCTTGGCGATCGGCGGCGCAGCTGAGTACTTGATCGCGGATATCCACTACTCGAATGGCACCAGGCAACTGTCCGCCACCTTCCAGCACAAGCTCAAGACGTTCGCACCAGCCCGAGCCCGGCGTTGGTTGTTGCATGGTGTGCACCTTCCTCCCGACGTCATGTATATCCCCTCTTGATATCTATGTCGCCCTGTGGCCTAACATGCGACCACGAGTTGGCGACGGAGGGCAATTATTACCAAAATGGCACCTAAAGGGTCGGTTGGATGGTCTCTAGAACTCCTCAAACGGTGTGAAGTCAGTCAATATTTGCCGTCTGAGGAGGTTCGTGTCTTGATCGCGAAAAGAAGTGGATGTCTGATATTGGCCCTTGTCGTCTTGATGGGAGCGGCCACACTTAGCGAAGCTGCATCATATAGTTTTGGCTACAGCACCTTCGACACGGGTTCCGGCAGTGGCTCCAGCTGGAATTTGAACTGGAGTTGGTTTGACCCTGTACAGACTCCTGAACCCGTACAGCCCAAGCCGAAGCCCGATCCGGTCAAGCCTCCCGTGCAGAACGGAGATTTAACCGCCGAAGAGAGTCTGGCTGTGGCCAAGGTCAACGCCGAGCGTAAGGCCCGCGGGATTCATGAGCTTAAGGTTAATGAAACTTTGGTCAGATTAGCCCGATTGAAGGCTAAAGACATGGCGGAAAACGGATACTTCAGTCATATATCACCCACCTACGGCTCTCCTGCTGAAATGATGGAGGCGGCCGGACTGCGCTTTAAGTGGTGGGGTGAGAACATCGCCCGGGCTTCATCCGTGACCGTCGCTCATGAAGCCTATATGGAGAGCCCGGACCATCGAGCCAACATCCTGTCGGCCGGCTACACGGAGATCGGCGTTGGGGTGTACAAGAAAGGTAACCGGGTGTACCAATCGCAGTTGTTTATGAAACCTCGCTAATACACGTGCTTGGCGGAAGCAGGCCCTGCCATATAGGCGGGGCCTGCTTCTTGTATCTGCCTGGTCTAGTCGTATCTGCCTGGTCTAGTCGAGCTGGGGAGGAAACGGCGGCCAGAATTCGCCGCGCTCACATAGATCAGCCCATTCGGGGCAACCGATCGGTGAGATCTGCGTGCATTCCGGTGGCTGCGGGCAAAAGCGCGCTCTTTCGACCTCCAGCTGGACCATGAATGTTACTTTAATGACCATGAAGATGCCAACCTCACACTCTACGATGCCCCGGATTTCCTCGATCTCGCGCACTCGGCAGTTGAGACACCGAACAAGGTGGAAGAATTGCAGCTTCATACCCTGGCGGGCGCCCCGCAGCCGAATCCGCTTGCGAAACTTGAACGTCCTTCTGGCCGTGTGATCATTGCCTTCTGAATCGGTGTAGAGAATCTCCTGAACCCACTCCAGTGTGAACTCCACTTCGCCGTCGCGGGGAATCCCCGGTGATACGACACGCACGTCCGTGACATCGCAGGCTACGATGTTTGCCGGTTCAGGGCACAGGTCGGTGAAGCGGACCGTCGGGCATTCGCATACGGTGCACTCGTCATAGACTTTCTCCACCATGATGCACTCCGGACGGTATTCCTCGCCCTCGGCCCCGGCGATCGGTGGCAAGTTCTCGGTACGCGGCTGTTGCCAGTAACTGAGATTGAAGCTACTGCTCCTTGCCATAAGGGTCCTTTCCCTCCTTCGTGCAAAGCCTCTGCCGCGGGAAGTCCTCACGGCACGGTTTGCTCACGAGCTGCTACATAGTATGGAAGTACCGCCGGATTGGTGCGCAGTTCCTGGTTTCGTATAGGAGAGAAAACTCCGGACAGAATAAGCTTGAGTGATCTGGATCTATATGCGGTTCCGGGAGTGAAAAACAGTGCGTGTTACACGGCGCAGAGCCTTTCGAATCATGGTTTTGTCACTGCTTGTAGGCGTGTTCGCCACACTCATGGGTGATTGGTTGGCGATTCGGTCGACACGGATTGAGGCACAGGGCTCGGCAGGCTGGGACATTAATCTCTTGGCCCGGGTCGTGGCTGCTGAGGCGCAGGGTGAGCCTTTTGCGGGTCAAGTCGGTGTGGCGGCGGTGATTCTCAATCGCGTTCGCCATCCTTCTTTTCCCAACACTCTCAGCGGGGTGATCTATCAACCTCATGCTTTTGAGTCAGTGACCAACGGGCTCATTTG
>LFTP01000164.1 GCA_001513395.1 Clostridia bacterium DTU080 | reverse complement strand
CACCTGTCCCGCCGTCACCGGATCACCTTCCTGAACCATGGGTATACCCCTAAGAATGACCAGCTTCTCAACGACACCGTCAAAGGAGGCCACCACATCTCCCGGAAGGGCCTGATCATGCTCCTGAACAACCCTCTCAGCGACATCGACAGTGGCCAAAGTGCCCCATAGCTCCACATTCACCCAGGCCAGGCGATCAAGAGTCAAAATGATCTCCCGCTCTATCCTTTCGATGACCAGATCTTTTTTGCGCATCCCCGGACGCAACCCAGCCTGTGCGGCCGCCTCCAGGATGCTTTTCTCAGGCACCTCGATAGCTCCGCGTACATCCACGAACCAGACATATGAAGAAAGAACATAAAGCAGGACCAAAGCGATCATTCCGCCGACGACAAGGGCTTTGCGGCGCAACAATTTGCGCGCCGCAAACGCCCATCCCAGGCGCCGAACAATCGTGATTTCCCAGCGGCGCCGGACCAGCGAGCAAAGGCGACGAAAATGGCGAGCGTTGATCGTGACCACCAGCATGTCCTGGGCCGGTCGCTCTATGTTGTTAAGAGGGATGGCCGCCTCCATCGCCTCATTGAGCAACCTCTCGGGATGATGTCCACGTATCCGAATGATAACAAAGCCACCCCAAAGCCCAGGACTTACTTCGGCCACACTCCAGCCCCCCGCCTCACGGTTTCGCCGCAAACTGCACCCCAGCAATCCGACCGCCGATCACCAGTTCCTGTTGAATGATACTGACAATCTTCATGTGCGCGCCGACGATGATCATCTCACCTTGCTCGGTTCGGACGCGAATCTTGCGGGGAGTGTACTCCAAAATGCCTTTGTGATTCTCAATCTGAATGCTGCGATCACCGACCAAAACGGTGCGCGGCAGGTCCAAATAGACCTCCGGAGGCATCTCCAATTGGCCCGTAAACTCCTCAAGCAGGCGGCGCCAGAGCGACACGGCGAGATACCTCCCAGCGACTTTCTGCGAATGCTTGCCTTTATGTTTTCTATGCGACAAGCAACGCTATCATGACGGTCGACGCCCCCGACGATACGGAGCCAGACTGCGCGGAGGTCCCAAGACGACGGCCATGATCATCCCCTGCCTCAGCTGATGCCGATTCCCTACCGCTTGACAACGGCGCGGGGTGGGGAAGGCGGTCTCAAGCGACTTCTGTTCTTTTTCCGGTTGAGTCTGTTGCGTATCCTCCTGAACTTGCCGCGCATCTTCTTCCGGCCGTTCGGTAACCGCCTGGGTCTGGTCCGACCCCGCTGGAGTCCGCCGCATATCGGACACCAGCAGCCCGAAAATCTGCTCAAAGATCTGCTTGTTGTAGGCCACGCCGATCACCTCTGATCAGGCTCCGAGCTTGCCGACGATCTCTGTCCGCCCACATCCTCGGATTCACTCAAGGACTCACGCATCTTGGTGTCAGCAATCAAATTGTGCATCGTGTAGTAGTCCATAACGCCGAGCTTGCCGGCCCGCAGTGCTTCGGCCAAAGCCCGCGGCACTTCGGCTTCGGCTTCCACGACATTGGCCCGCATCTCTTCCACGCGAGCTTTCATCTCTTGTTCCAGAGCCTGAGCCGCAAAGCGTCTTTCGGCAGCTTTAGCTTGAGCAATGCTCTTGTCGGCTTCAGCCTGATCGATCTGTAGCTGAGCGCCGATATTGCGACCGACGTCCACATCGGCGATGTCTATGGACAGAATCTCAAAAGCCGTGCCTGAATCAAGGCCTTTGGACAAGACGGTGGCAGAAATGAGGTCGGGATTTTCCAATACCTCTTTGTGCGATTCAGAAGAACCGACCGTAGTGACGATGCCCTCACCCACGCGGGCAATGATCGTCGGTTCTCCGGCTCCGCCGACCAGGCGGTCAATATTGGCCCGCACCGTGACCCGGGCTTTGACTTTGAGCTCGATGCCGTCCTTCGCCACTGACGAGATGGTCGGCGTTTCAATCACTTTGGGATTGACGCTCATTTGTACCGCCTCTAAGACATCCCGTCCCGCAAGATCAATGGCTGCCGCCCGCTCAAATGTCAGTGATATTTGAGCCCGATGAGCCGCAATTAGGGCGTCTATCACCCGATCCACGTTGCCACCTGCCAGATGATGGGCCTCCAACTTGTCAATGGTGACATCCATCCCGGCCTTTTCGGCCTTGATCATAGGCAAAATGATGCGCGACGGCGCCACACGGCGCAAACGCATCCCTATAAGCGTCACGAGACCAACTCTCACACCCGCGGCCAGAGCTGAAATCCACAGGCCGATCGGGATGAAGCTGAACAAGACAAAGACAAAAACGATAGCTAAAAACAGAATACCGGTTAGAAAGATCTCTGGCATGCCCTACGCCTCCGTTTCCCGGATCTCCCGCACAACGATACGCGAACCTTGTACGGACACTACCTCTACACGCTGACCGGCGGGAATCCAAGTTCCATCCGACACGGCGTCAATCCGGCGCCCTTCAATCTCTATGATCCCGAC
>LFTP01000275.1 GCA_001513395.1 Clostridia bacterium DTU080 | reverse complement strand
ATGACACAGCATGCTCGAGCCATGCGGTTGGAGTCTTTTTCTGCAGATCATGAAAAACGCTCCGACAATGTCTCCCAGTTCATCCTTGAGGGGAACGGCGTAGCTGTGGAAATCATGCAGAGCAAGGCCATAGTGTTCAGCGCCGTGGACGGACATTGGCTCACCGCTCAACAGAGTCAAGCCTACGGCGAAAGTCCCTATAGATGACTCTGAAAGATCACAGCCAGGCTGAAACAGGCCCTCGATCGTGCTCCTTAAATCTCCCACTTCGTACAGCAGTATCCCCTCGTTGTCCACCAAACCGACCTTGGAGCCCGAGGACGTGATGGTGGGCAAAAGAGTCTCAAGCCAGTCCAGGTGGGGAATGGCCAAAGACATCATGTCTGCGTGCACAAGAGTACGCCGGTGAAACTCCTCATCGGAGACACGCCGTCCGGAGAAGTCCTCATAGGATACCTTGGCCTCTTGCGAACGCCACCAAGATTGCCGAATCCACTCTTTCACATCCCCTTTGAGAGACTCGCCGGCGATGAATCGGGCCCACTCAGCTTGTACCGGATCTACCACCTGATTCACCTCTCTATCGTTGCAACTGACTAGATATACTGGCAAGATATATGTGGCAAATATCTCTAACGTTATATAGGCTTTATGCGTCCTACGCATTCCTCCTGCAATAAAAGGCACCAAATAGTACGAATAGACTACACCCCAAGGTATACAATCACAAAAGGGGGCCCTTAGGCCCCCTTTGTGATCAGATGCCGCTTGATCATCAATCAAAGCGCAACGCTTCCACGGGTTGCAATTGCGAAGCTTTGCTGGCCGGATACACTCCGAAGAAAAGGCCGACGGAAAAGGAGAACAAGAAGGAGACAGCTACGGACCCTGGAGTGATCAGAGTGCTCCAGCCCGTATAGCGAGAAAGCGCCAATGAACCGGCAAAACCCAGCAGTATTCCGATCAGACCGCCGAACATAGATAGGGTGATGGCTTCCATGAGAAACTGAGCGAGTATTTCGCTGCGCTTGGCGCCAAGAGCTTTGCGAATCCCGATCTCCCTGATCCTTTCGGTCACCGAGACCATCATGATATTCATGATCCCGATTCCGCCAACCAACAACGATATACCGGCTATACTGGCCAAAAGCAGAGTCATGGTGCTGGCCGTCTCTTCCATAACCGACAACACTTCGGCCTGGTTGCTGAGAAAGTAAGCGTTCTCATTTCTCAGTTTCTCATAGAGCAGATCATCGACCAGTGCTTCCGCCGCCGTCATGTACTTGGCATCGATGACTTCGATATAGACGGCTCGCAACCGGTCATGACGCCAGAGTCTTCTTTGAGCAGTGGTCAGCGGTACCAGAATCTGGTCGTCGATGTTCATAAAGCCGCTTTGACCCTTGCTCTTTAATATGCCGATCACCGTAAAACGGACGTTACCTATCTTGACCTCCTCACCCAGACCGCCTCCGTCGGGGAAGAGCTCCTCGTAGACACTGGAACCCAGCACGGCAACCCTTTCCCGGGATTCCACATGAGTGTCTTCGATACCGAATCCCTGCTCCAGCTCGTAGTTGCGCACCGGAAAATACTCAGGAGTAACCCCGATCACGCTGGTCTGCACCGAGCCTCCCGGCCCTTTGACGGCCATATTCGACGAGGCCTCCGGTGCCACCAGTTTACACAGAACACAATTCTCGCGTATATACTCGACCACGGAGTTGTCCACGGTGGTGGCGCTGCCTATGCTCCCTCTTCCGGCGGTTCTGCTTCCGCCCCGACCGGGCGTGACCACCAAAAGATTCGATCCCATACCCCGTATACGGCTTGTGATATCAGCCTTGGCGCCTTCACCAAGAGCCACCATGACAATGACCGCAGTGACTCCGATGACTACACCGAGCACGGTCAAAAGCGAGCGCAACGGATTGGCCCGCAAGCCTCCGAAGGCGGCTCGCAGTGTCTCCAGGAAATTCATCAGCCCGCCACCTTCCTGTCGGCAGGGACCACATCCTCAGTGGGATCCGGAGGCCCGTCGGATACAATCAAGCCGTCGCGCATCTCAAGTACGCGTTCAGTCCAAGCGGCCACTTCCCGATCGTGGGTCACAAGAAGAATCGTGTGTCCCTGCTTGTGCAACTCAGCAAAAATCTTCATGATCTCTACGCCAGAACGGGAATCGAGATTCCCCGTAGGCTCATCGGCCAGAATGAGCGGCGCTTCGGTGACCAAAGCGCGGGCCACGGCCACCCGTTGTTGTTGTCCGCCCGAAAGCTCCGCCGGCAAGTGATCCATGCGATCGCTCAGGCCGACGCGCTCCAATGCTTCCTTTGCCCGACGCCGACGCTCGCGCAAAGAAACTCCGGCGTACATCAAGGGCAGGGCTACGTTATCCGAAGCACTCAGGCGCGGCAACAGGTTAAAGGCTTGAAAGACAAAACCGATATGCCTGTTGCGGATGACGGCCAGCTGGGACTCAGTGGTCCCGCCGACTTTGATTCCGTTGAGCGTATAAGATCCCGAGGTCGGCACGTCAAGACAACCGATGATACTCATGAGGGTAGACTTGCCGGATCCGGAAGGCCCCATCAGAGCTACGAACTCGCCGGCAGGGATATGAAACGACACGCCACGCAAAGCATGGACGGTGATCCGACCGTTCGTAAAGACCTTGGTGATATTCTCCAGACGTATCAAGTTACCACCCCCCTGAGACGCTCTTTGCATAGCTGATCATCGGAACACCATGCGCGGCATCCCGCCGCCGCCCGGACGACCGTCGGGACCCGGTTGCCGACCGGGAATGATCACCGTCTGTCCCTCTTCCAGTCCGGAGATAATCTCCGTAAATCCGTTGCCCTTCAAGCCTGTCTCTATCCGTACCGGCCTCGGTTCACCGTCGGGCTCATCGCTGGGCAAAAGGACGGTCGTCACGCCTCGTTCTTCGATGATCGCCGGATCAGGCAATACCAGTACATCAGGCTTGTGAAGAACCTGAACCACGATATCGGCGGTCATACCGGGGCGAAACAGCTGCTCATATTCACTCAGCTCAACATAA
>LFTP01000073.1 GCA_001513395.1 Clostridia bacterium DTU080 | reverse complement strand
AGCCTAAGTTTGAACTCAACAGCCGGGAGACGAATTTACACCGCATTTAGGACTTGACCGACGCGAGCTAAAAGAGACGAGGGGCCGACCTTTTGGGACAGCCCCGTCACCTATCTTCAAGAGCCCACATGTTTTGTACGCCCAAACCGCAAGGGGAACAGGGCTGTAATGCTTACCGCAAATCATCTCGCAGCATCATGTCCCGGCTATTGTCAGGTTTTCCTCCCCCGAAAATGAGCCGCCCGAGCGGCGATAGAGCTTTCCGTGCGATTACTCACAGCCCCTCAGACTCATACTAGAACCAAAGCTTTGCCGCATCAGGGGGGTTGAGAGCTTTGGATATGATGGGTATCTTGGGCTTGGTCAACTTTTTCTTCGCTGTTGTTATCGGCCTGTATTTCTGGAATCTATTGCGCTCACAACAGAGCAATAAGTCGGCCGTCGACCGCGAGTCACGCAGAGAGCTAGAGCGGCTACGCAAGCTGAACTCAATCTCTCTCACTGAACCATTGGCGGAACGAACACGACCGGTCTCCTTTGATGAGATCATAGGACAGGAAGAAGGTCTGAAGGCCCTGCGAGCCGCGCTATGCGGGCCCAATCCACAACATGTCATCATCTACGGACCCCCGGGTATAGGCAAAACCGCAGCGGCTCGTCTTGTCCTTGAAGAGGCAAAGAAAAACCCGCTCTCACCTTTTTCGCCGTCGGCCAAGTTCGTCGAGATCGATGCCACAACAGCACGCTTTGATGATCGCGGTATCGCCGATCCGCTAATGGGATCCGTACATGATCCGATTTACCAGGGCGCCGGTCCGCTGGGTATAGCAGGCATACCTCAACCCAAACCGGGAGCGGTTACTAAGGCACACGGGGGAGTGCTGTTTCTGGACGAAATCGGTGAGCTGCATCCCATACAGATGAACAAGCTCCTGAAAGTCTTGGAAGACCGTAAGGTGTTCTTGGAGAGCGCCTACTACAGCTCCGATGATCCTAACATCCCGGCTCACATTCATGAGATATTCCAACGAGGGTTGCCTGCGGACTTCCGTCTCGTGGGGGCCACCACACGCCTTCCGCACGAGATTCCGCCTGCCATCCGTTCCCGCTGCGTTGAGATCTTCTTTCGTCCGCTCAGACGAGAAGAAATAGCCGTAATTGCTCGCAATGCTGCTGACAAGATTGGATTGGACATAGAGGAGGCTGCTGTCGATGTTGTTGCTACATACGCCGTTAACGGACGTGAAGCCGTAAACATAATACAGATCGCCGCAGGAATAACGCTTACGGAAGATCGCAAACAGATCACTCAGGCCGATGTAGAATGGGTGGTAAACGCCAGCCAGTATCAGCCTCGACAAGATAACAAAATCTCCACCCATCCCCAGATCGGTTGCGTCAACGGATTGGCGGTCTACGGTCCCAATCAAGGAGCCGTGATCGAAGTAGAAGCGACAGCTACGCCCACTCAAGCGGGGCAAGGTAAGATGATAATAACCGGTGTTATGGAGGAGGAAGAGCTCGGAGGCGGTATGGGAGTGACCCTTCGCCGTCGTAGCGCAGCACGTAGCTCGGCAGACAATGTCATCACGGTGTTACGCGGTTGTCTTAACCTGCGTCCGCAGGACTATGATATCCATGTCAATTTCCCCGGAGGTGTGCCTATTGATGGCCCGTCTGCCGGAGTAACCATGGTTACCGCCATTTATTCCGCAATTACACGGACACCGGTCGACAACAAGGTAGCCATGACCGGTGAGGTCTCAATCCGAGGCCTGGTTCGTCCGGTAGGCGGTATTGTCGCCAAGCTGGAAGCAGCCAGACTGGCTGGAGTCCGACGGTGTATCATTCCGCAGGAAAACTGGTTGCAGAGCTTCACCTCAATGTCTGATTCAACCATGGAGATCAAACCTGTATCACATATTCACGACCTTCTCAAAGAGGTCCTTCTTAAGCCATCGGACACTACTTCTGCCTAAGAGATCCCTGACTTGAGGGCGCGCCAAATAATGTGAATCTCACCGAAAAAAGAAGGAGTATGCACCTTCTGGGGGAAACACTGACTGACGCACTCATGTGCGGAAATCTTAGGAGGAGAGATAGAATGGGTGCGGATAAAATCAGAATTCTTATCGCCGACAATAAT
>LFTP01000350.1 GCA_001513395.1 Clostridia bacterium DTU080 | reverse complement strand
CGACTCAGATCACCGTCAGCCAACCGGTCTTGAGTGAGACCGGCCTTTTTTCGGGCTGTTCGCAGACGATCGCCGATGGTTTTGGCAAGAACGGAACGACTCTCATAAGGTTGGATCATCGTCAAGGTCCTTTCCTGCGACACCCCCATTATGGCACAAAAAGTGCCATGAGGCAACATATATTGGCACATTTCTCTCCCGGCTGTAGGACGCAGCGAGTCAGTGTGCAATACGTGCGTGGCAGGATAATGGAGGTGGGCCACGCTTGTCCTTGGGAGAGAGGCTCCGCCAGATAAGGATAGAGCGGAAGATGACTCAGGCGGAGGCAGCGAAGCAAGTAGGGGTGTCGCGCAGCGCACTCAATATGTACGAACGCAATGAGCGTGACCCGGATAGCTCTACTATCTCAGCGCTTGCTCGCTTATATGGGGTGAGTACTGACTGGTTGTTGGGAGAGACTGATGATCCGACCCCGCCTTTGCCTGGCCGTTCGCAGTCGCCCGAGGAACAGCTTCACAGACTCGGAGTGTGGCTGCGGGGGGTCGGTGCCACCGAAGAAGACGTAGCTTTTGTGAAGGAGTACTTAGAGTACAAAAGACGGTTACGAGAAGAAGGGAAAAGCTGACGAACGAGTGGTCGATGGGTAAGCAGGAGTTTACCGGTCGCTTCACGAAAAGGCCTTCGTGAGGGTTACGGAGGCGATCTTGTGCACGGTGGCTGTGAATTCCGGCCGGATCCTATCGCTGTTGCACGTTGGGTGCGCCGCCGCTACAGAGTTTCCACTCCGGTGGACACCGTTTCGCTGGCTCGCCGGATGGGACTTCGAGTGGAGTACGCTAGGTTGCCAGCACATCGGCCTGGATACCTGATCCGCTGCGAGCCCGACCTTTATGTGATTCTGATCAACAGGCGCGACGGCATCCATCGTCGGAACTGGACGTGTGCGCACGAGCAGGGGCACTATATCATGCATCGTGACCTGCAGTTTGTTCATGCTTTTTCGCCGGATGATCGAGGTTCGAATCATCGTCTGATCGAACGAGAGGCCAATCGCTTCGCCGCTGAGTTGCTCATGCCTGCCAGCGAGGTGAGGGAGTTGGCTCCCACCATGTGTTTTTTGAGCCTGGCGGCTCATTTTGGCGTTTCCCGACAGGCCATGCATCTGCGACTGCTCGAAATGAATATGTGATTGGCGCGCGGTTGTCGGAATGAAACCCCCCCTGCGTCGATATTGTGGCGTAGGAGGGGTATTCTTGTTCAAGCTTAAGGCTTTGGCCAATCGGCCTATGGTCAAGTCAATACTGGCCCTCTTTACCAGCTCTCTGTTCGGGCGTATCATGGGGACTGTGTATCGGGTGGCCCTGGTGCGCGCCGCAGGACAGGATGCGGTGGGCTTAATCCAACTGGCATTGCCCGTGTATCGCATCGCTCGCAGTCTGGCCACCATGGGGCTTCCGGTGGCCATCGCCAAGCTGACTGCAGAGCGCAGTGAGCTGCAGCGAAAGCCGGATCTTTCCGTCTATCGCAAGGCCGTGAGCTTGATGCTTCGGGCGGCTTTGCTTGCTTTTGCCGTTCAGGCAGTCTTCTCCCGCTTTTTTGCTGCTGTCGTTTTAGCCGATGCACGGACGGAGACGGCCATTATCATCCTGGCACTCTTGCTCATTCCCATAGCCTTTTCCTCAGCCTTGCGAGGGGCGGTTCAGGGATTACAGCGTCAGGATTTCATGGCCGGCAGTGACATTGCCGAGGTCGCGGTGCGGATTCCCGTCACTTTGGGTCTGGTGGCTTTGGCCGTGCCGCACGGGCCTGCATACTTGGCCGGTGCGGTGGCCGCCGGGTTTTTGGTCGGCGAGCTGGCGTGTCTTTTTGTCTTGCGCATCGGACTGAAAAAGGCCGTCGACGGATACGCCAGAGGAAGAAGACACCGTCCGGCCATGGTC
>LFTP01000321.1 GCA_001513395.1 Clostridia bacterium DTU080 | reverse complement strand
AGGCTGCGTAGAACCGGCTCACCGACCAGGAGGAGAATTTACACCACATTTCGGACGTGGCCGATGAGAATTCAGGAGGGAATTGTAGTATGAAGTCTGCTGAACGGTCAGTCATTTTTCTGGCGAAGCACTTGGATTCGGGTGGCGTTACGACCCATATGATGACTCTTGCCAAGGGCTTACAGGTAAGAGGATGGAAAGTCTCATTGGTGAGCGCTGGCGCAGTAGGGAACCATCACCATACCCCTGAATGGTTCGAAACAGAAGGTATTCGACATTACCATTTTGAGTTCGTCAAGGATGATCCGGTACACACCCTTGCGTGGTATCCAATCTCACTGCTGCGCTTCCGAAGAATAATCGACGAGACCAGACCTAACCTGCTTCATGTCCATTGGCGCTCTACGAGTCTTTATGCGAAATTCATTGAACTCACTCGCGGCATACCTTTCGTCAGCACGCTCCATTCAAATAATATTCCCGCGGGGTTCTTTTTTCGGACTGTCAGCTTTTGGGGCGAGCGAGCTATCGCGATAAGTTCGGAGACACGGGAATACCTCAAGTCTGCGTTCGGTGTTAGTGCATCAAAGGTAGTCACTATCTTTCACGGCGTCGATACTACGAGATTTAGAGTTCCTGATCTAGAGGAACGCGCACGTGCACGCGCACGCTTCGGGATAGTGCCAGAACTTCCAGTTGTGTCTCTGGTTGGGCGATTGGAACCAGTTAAACGCCATGATCTCGCTCTCAAGGCCATGTTACACTTGCGTAAAAGGGGCCTCGAGATCCAGCTAATATTCGCTGGTGAAGGGAGCCTGCGAAGGAAACTTGAAGAAACGTGCATCGAATGGGGTATCCGTCACCGCGTTCACTTTGTTGGATTTACCGACGTTCGCGAGGTTTATTGGGCGTCGGACATTTGCATTTTGCCATCAGATAACGAAGGCTTCCCAATGACGATGGTCGAAGCAATGGCGTGTGGAGTACCTGTGATTCGTACGATAGGACCAGGAGCTAACGACCAGGTTCAGGACGGGGTTACTGGTTACTTGATTCCGCCAGGAGATTCGAAAGCGCTGGCGGACCGAATAGCGAATCTGATTACGAACCCCGACGTTCATTCAAGATTCTTGCAAGCTGCCAAGTTGTATGCAGAGCAGCATTTCTCGCATGCCCGTATGGTTGAGCAAACAATTTCTGTTTATGAATCAGTCCTAGCAAACGTACGTGCGATTTCTAGTGCTTGATGTTGCACTGCTCCGCTCGCTGACAAGCCGATTTGTTGCG
>LFTP01000225.1 GCA_001513395.1 Clostridia bacterium DTU080 | reverse complement strand
CCTTTTTACGTAATGACAACCCCCACACCGTTGCAAAAGGAGGCGCTGGATCGGGTGGGGGCATCGGTTAAGTCAAGTCCCCGTAGAAAGTCCCCGTAGACAGAAAGGATAACCCCGAGACTAAAAAAACACGGTCACAACGGGGTTTTTGCTTTCTTACATCTGGAACTTCGGATTAAGCGATGAGAGGAGTGGTGGACGTGAAGCTGATCTCGTTTTTGGGAACCTCGAAATACGATACCGTCGTTTACGCTTGGGATGATAAGCAGAAGAAGACCCCTTTCGTGCAGGCCGCGTTGATTGATTTCTTGCCGGATGTCTCCGAGATGGTCGTAGTAGCCACAGATGAGGCATGGAGACAAAACGGTGATGGCCTGATTGAGTCACTCCCTGAACGGTGTCGGTTTCGGAGGCTGAAATGCGAGGAGAATGACTGGATTGGCGTTTTTTACCCATTAAACGAGGTTATCGCGCCAGGAGACACACTGGTAATTGACATTACCCACTCCTTTCGCTCCATCCCCATGGCCACTCTTCCTTTGATTAAGTACCTAAGATTGACGAAAGATGTACATATAGCCGGGATTTATTACGGGCGTATTGTCGACAAAAATCAAGACCCTTGGAAAGCACAGATTGACGATCTTTCCCAGATCCTTGAAGTGGAACAGTGGATACAGGCCGTGGGCGCCTTCCTTGAGTATGGCAAAGCCGATCAACTGAGCGCCATTCTTGGTGATGCGGTGGGGAGTCTTTTCAGAGCATCAAAGGATAGACCTGAGTCCAGACCTTACGCATTGGGGATTCTAGCCAATGCCTTGCAGGCTCTGGGCGAAGCGCTCGATACAAATCGACTGGCGAGGATCTCGAAGAAGGCCGAGGAGCTGAAAGAGCTTCTGGCTGATGCTGAATGGCGGACACAGGCGACCGGGCTGTCCCAATTACTGATTCCGCTTGCCGGTCAACTGGTAGAGGATGTGTCCATTTTCGAAGCCACGGGTTCATCGTCTCGTTCACAGTTGCGTTTGGCGCGCTGGAATCTCGACCATCACGATCTGGTCAGTGCAGCGTTGGTAGCCCGGGAAGCAGCAGTTACACAACTAATGCATGCCAACGGCCAGAGCTGCAGGATCCGGGACGAGCGTGCTCGCGAAGAGCTCGTCGGGCGTTTAAGCAAGACGCATCCGGTCTTCACGGTGTTCAGGCAGCTGGCTGATGTCCGAAACAGCCTGGCACACTGTGGTATGCGGGGTCAGCGTGAGGATGGAAAGGAATTGGACGATAGGGATATCAAGCCCGGAAAAGTGCCGGAGCAATTGCGACAGATCATCCACAAACTGGAAGTAATGCTTGACGACGATCAGATTTGGCGCGTTGATGAGGAACCATGGATGCTGAATGACAACCGAGGGAAGGAGGGGCGTCGCGACGATGCGCAACATACCTGAATGTCCACCGAGACCTGAGGTCAATCAGCGGGCTGATTGGGTGCGCAAAGAGCTGAGAATAGAGACCATCACACCGATGTTGGGCGGCGGGGTCACGCCTTTACAGTTGGATCGTCATTCATATGTGCGCGGCGGGACCATTCGCGGGCTCTTGCGTTACTGGTGGCGAGCCTGCCAAATCCACAGCGATTTTCAACAACTATATGAGAGGGAAAAGGAGATCTTCGGAGCGGCCAGCTCCCCGGGACGTTTGACGATAACCGTTGGCGAGGTAGAGGCAGAACGGTTTAGTGAAAACGATAGAGACTTTCCGGATGCCGTGCGTTTCCCCTTCATGGGGCGCGGTGTGCCTCGTATTGCCGAACAAAGCGCTCGGGTAGAGTTTGCCTTGCGCTTGGAGTACCCCGTGAAGTATAGGCGAGATATTGAGGACGCCCTCTGGGCATGGGCCAACTTCGGCGGAATCGGCATGCGTACCAGACGAGGTGCCGGTGCCCTGTTTATCAGGGAGTATGCACCCGAGTCTCCTAGAAAATTGCGTGAGCGTCTTACAGAGCTTTGGGGCAACGGACCTCAGGGCTGTCGGTCTTGGTCTCTTTTGACTCCACGGCTTTTCTGGGATACCCGAAATCAGAGACGACAAGCCAATGAGACCTGGAAGCAGGCCCTTAATTCGCTGTTTCGCTTCCGACAAGTCCCCCATGGAAGACGCGATAACGAAAGCCGTTCTCGTTGGCCCGAGGCCGACAGCATTCGGCGTATCACCAATAGGGCGCACCGGAGGCACCGTCAGAGCATTACCGGCGACAACGACGCTTTTCCCCGGGCTGAACTCGGATTGCCCCTGATCATCCGTTTCAAGGACAACGACGAGCCACGAGCGGTTACAATAAGCCCTTTGACGACAAATCCCTACGAAGGAAGTCGTCGGCCCAGTCCCGTTATTTTGAGGCCTTTAAAGGTCGAAGACGGCCAAATCTATCCCATGGCTTTGATCATGTGCACTCCGCCGCTGCGAGGTGTGCGATTGGGTCCCGATGGGCCCCCGTTTGGGGAGGAGCACGTTCGCGGTGTATTGGTCCGCAGCTATGCGAACTCACCTCTCGACAAATTCCGTGCCGATAGCGCTCTCGAGGCCTTTGAGAACATGTTGAGAAGGGAGTGGAGATGCTGATGGGGGGATACTGGCTAAGCATCAGTATCGGCCCAGTGCAGGGTTTTATCGCTGCGGCCAGACGCACCCGGGATCTGTGGTATGGCTCGTGGCTGCTCTCTGAGGTGAGCAAGGCTGTGGCACGCAGTCTTCATGAGCAGGGGGTCAGTCTTATCCGCCCCGGGATAGAAGACGAAGATCTTAAACCCGACTCGGATCTTAACGTGGCCAACAAGATTCTGGCTTATGTCCCTGATCATTTGAGGCCGGCGGATGTGTTTGCTTCCGCTGAGCAGGCTGGTCGGGATCGTTTGCGTGAAGAGGCAAATCAGGTTTTGGAGAAGACCAGGGCTTTTGTCAACGCGGATCTTTGGGAGAAGCAGATCGACGAGTTCTTGGAGATTTACGGCGCTTGGGTGCCGGGTAAGAAGGATGATATGGAAAGCAGGCGAGATGTCGAGAGACTTCTCGATGGACGCAAAGCACTGCGCGATTTTAGTCCCGGTTACGGAAAGGAAAGAGTGCCAAAATCCTCGCTTGATGCCAGGCATGAGAGTGTATTGAACCCGCGATCTCTTTCAGACAAGGATTTGCGACGTCTGGATTTGATGACAGGCGAGCAGCTGGATGCCATCGGCTTTGTCAAAAGGCTTGGCCAAGGAAGAAAGCAGTATCCTTCCATCGGTCGCATAGCTGCCGATCCATGGTTGCGTGCCATTGCTGAGAAGCAACCGGAACGACTCGAAGCGCTAAGAAGACTGGCGGAACAGGTGCCCGAACTCCCGTATCTGCCCTGGTCGCAGTTTAAGCTGTTTCCGTACGAAGCAACGATTTGTTATCCGAGTCGTTTGGAAGAAGCTCTTTCCGGTTCGGAGCATGAGTCGCTTCGCGAGCAGATTAAGAAGCTGGTGAGCAAGGCGCCCGCCGCCTCTCCGTATATGGCGGTACTTAACGCGGACGGTGACCGCATGGGAGCGGCGATTGACGGTCTTAAAGACGAGGATGAACTCCGTAAGCTTTCCGAAAAGCTATCTGAGTTCGCTAGGGAAGCTCAAAACATCATAGCCAAGCATTACGGAGCTCTTGTCTATTCCGGCGGTGATGATGTACTGGCCTTTGTTCCCCTCGATAGGGTGTTAGAGGCAGCCCGGGATTTACATACGAGGTTCAGTGAACTGCTCGAGCAGGTGGTGAAAGGCGGTCAGGCCCCGACTCTGTCCATAGGCATCGCCGTCAATCATTACCGGGAGCCGCTCGTCGACGTCCTGACCCGGGCCAGACAAGCACTGGATTATGCCAAAAAACCGGATCGCAACGGTTTGGCTTTCTGCCTGTATAAAAGATCCGGAGGAGATTTGCTCGTTCGCTTCCGCTGGGACGAAGATCCAGACAAACGACTCAAAACCTGGCTGAGGCTTCTGGGTTCGGACAGTGTGCCCATGCAGGCAGCCTATGAACTGAATATGCTCATCGGTCGCTATCTGCCTCAAGATAGGGGCGCGCCGGAAGACGATGGCCAACGGGCCAATCGCGAGGATGATCGCGCATCGGAAGACGTCAACGGCTGGATCCGAGAGGCGCTGCGAGCCGACGCCGAGCGGTTGCTAAAACGCAAGGAGATCAAGGACAAGGGCAGTCTGCAGACGGCTTTGGAGCTTCTGTTTGAAGGGCTGGAAGAACCGGAGGATGGTTCAGACAAGAGGAAGCGAGATCGGGAATGGACGGAGGGTTTCCAACGCCGTGTGCGGATGATGCTGCTGGCGGTTCAGTTGCTTCAGGTGAGTCGCGCTTCAGACAGCATGTGAGGTGAGTAGGGTGTTATCGATGGCTATATATCCCCGGGATCCTCTTGTGGCCCGTGACGGACGGCCCTTCGGCCGTGAGGCGGGCAGCCGGATGTATTGTCTACCCTGGCCTTATCCGTCCGTAGTGGCCGGTTCATTGCGGACCATGTTAGGCAAGGCGATAAAAGGACGCCGCGATGCATTTTCGGACCCGGGTTTTGTTGACCAACTGAAACTGATTCGAGTGCGCGGGCCCCTTGCTTTATATAACAACGAGCTTTATTTTCCCCGACCGCAGAACTTCCTGCGGGCAAAAACCGACCGGGACTCTGAAGCGTCGCGGTTTCTAAAGGATGAGGACTCGGAATACGTAGTGGAAAGGCTCGAACCGGCAGAAATGCCCGACGGCTGGGGTATGAATCTGTCCGGGTTGTGGCCTTTGATACCAAAACTGCGCCAAAAGCCGGACTTAGGAGAAGGTCTTTGGCACGCTGATATGTTGACCAAGTGGCTTCTGGGAGACCAGTCCTTTGTCTATGACTGCAAGAAAACCGTTCGCTATCCTTCCGTGGAAGAGAGGGTACACGTTCGAATTGACGATGACAGGCGCATAGGCGTCGACGGTGCCTTGTTTGTTACGCAAGGGCTTGATTTCGTTTGGGGTGAGGAGCAGGCCCTGGCCGTTCAAGTTGACCTTCCCGATTCGGAGTGGGAAAAGAGACTGGCCAGCCAAACCTGGGTACATCCGGTCGGCGGGGCCAGACGACTGGCGATGTGGGACCCGGGTTGGGCCGGGAACTGGACGATGCCGAAGGAACTGGCTGCGCGCCTGAAAGGAGCCAGTCGCGTCTTCATGTATTTGGCCACCCCTGCCGTCTTTGCCGGTGGATGGCGACCCGGTTGGTTGGATCCCGAGAGTCTGGAAGGAGAGATTCACGGCACGAGCCTTAAGCTACGCCTGAGGGGAGCTGCAGTGGGGCGTTGGCAGCCGGTGTCGGGCTGGAGCTATGAGTTGCCGGGTCCCAAACCGATCCGAAGACTCGTTCCGGCAGGCAGCGTCTACTTCTTTGACGTGCTATACGGAGATCCGAGCGACCTGGAGGAATTGTGGCTACAACCGCTGTCGGATGATGAGGAAGATGCCCGAGACGGGTTCGGACTGGTCTGTTGGGGCCTGTGGGGACAAGTCAATAACGAAAGGGTGGAGAAGAAGTGAGTTACGCCAAGTTGTACTGGATTCATGCGCTGACTCCTTTGCACGTGGGTTCCGGGCAAGGATTAGGATTTATAGACCTTCCCATCATGCGTGAAAAGGCGACCTCGTGGCCTTTAGTGCCGGGCAGCAGCGTCAAAGGGGCTTGGAGAGCGTTGGTGGCTGCGGGCAAGCACAACGAGCTGGAGAACACGATTTTCGGCGTCCCCGGAGAAAGCGAAGGGCATGCCGGTTCCGTGGTCATCGGAGATGCCAACATAGCCTTTTTCCCTGTGCGCAGTCTGTACGGCACCTTTGCCTATGTGACCACTCCATTGGTCCTGCGGCGTATTCAGCGCGACAGTAAGTTTGCCGCCCCCGAGGAGTTGACGTTACCGGATCTGGAGATGGCAAACAACGAAGCTCTGGTCTCTGACGACAGTTGTCTTCAAGGAGGCGGCCGGGTGTATCTTGAAGATCTGGATCTCAATGCTCAGGCTTCACAAGGGATCGGTGAGTTGGCTGAGCGGCTGGCTGCATGGATCTTCCCCGGCGATGATAACGCCCCATGGCGTAGTCTTTTTAAACAACGGTTCCTCGTAGTGCCCGGGACTGTGTTTGACTACCTGACAACACATGCCACGGAAGTGGTGGCCCGCATTCGATTGGATGAAAACAAGACGGTGGCGACCCGTGCGTTGTGGAATCAGGAGAGCCTTCCCGCTGAGACCATCTTGGTCGGAGTCTTGTGGTGCGATCGAGTCTTGAGCCGCCAGAACGGAGGTTTGAGTCCCGAGGAGTTGCTCGACACGGTCTTTCATGGCGAGTGGCCGGCTCAGTTGGGAGGCAATCAGACCATCGGCCTCGGAAGGGTGCGCTGTGTCTTTGGCGCAGGCCGGGAGGTGTAATCATGTGTAACGGTATCATACCGAGGGATAACATTTTGGCGGAGCGGGCCTTTGAGAGAGTTCAAGCTATGGTCAATGCGGGACAAGAAGCCAAAGAACAATACCTCCGAAATGCCGAAGGTTTTCCTTCCTTAGTGCACATCAACGGTCTGGCTCAGGCTACCTCATTTTTCACGATCGACAAAGAAGACCGTCCTCACTATCTGACTGATATAGCCATCGTTTTGAATATGGAGGGCGTAACGGATGCTCGGTCCCTGCATAAGAGGGCTCTAGCGGCCAATGTCGAGGAGTATATGCATCTGACACGTGATGTGATGATCGTTGCCGGATGGCTGAAGCGCTACGCACAGGCTTATCTGAGGACTGACGATGTTACCTGAAGAGGGGGATCACGGTGAGTAGGCGGCAGGCATTGGCTAACGTTGATCTTCGTCAGGCGAGCAATCCCGGCCTTGTTCTGGACCGTTACGCTGTTTTGCGCGGCGATGATCCCCAGGGCCGGACGGGCTCTATGCGCACGGCTATAGATACGTCTCGCAATTTGATAGGGCTCTATAGGAAAGCGTTTAACCGTTGGACGCACAGCCTCCAAGGTGCCGCGACTGCCGTAGTCGATACCGGATCGGGTCGAGTGCTTATCGGCAGCGGTGATACGGTCTATGAAAGCAGCATAAGGCTGCACGGCACGTATGGGGTACCGGTGATTCCCGGTTCCTCTCTTAAGGGATTGGCGGCCGCTTACGCGGCCTCGGTATGGGGATGTGAAGAAGTCGGCGGAGATCGGGAGTTCTCTGTGGAAGGCAGCGCCTATCAGTGCATGTTTGGCACTCAAGACGGGCAAGGGTTGATCGTCTTCCATGACGCCTGGCTGGAGCCCGCTTCATTGGCCGAGGCCATGCAGATGGATGTCTTGACTGTCCACTATCCGTATTATTACAGGGGTCAGGCTGCGGGGCTTTACGATATAGAGATTATGGATCCGCGTCCAATACCGTTTATCAGTGTCAAGGGACGTTTTTTGGTTGCCGTATCTGCCGTCGTTGATCAACCGGAGGCGATGCCCTGGGTTGAGCGGGCCATGGAGCTTCTGTTGGAAGCCCTGGCTGAGTGGGGTGTAGGGGCCAAGACCAACGCGGGCTACGGCAGGCTCTATGACATGGACACGTGGCATCCTCCGAGGAGGTCGTTGCCGACGGAGAGGGAGGCTGAGTCGTTATCATCTTCTCCTGCGTCGTCGGCGGTGAATACTTCGGCTGCGTCCGGCCCTGAAGCGTCGTCATCAGCGCAAGCTCCTTCGTCGTCCTCCCGACGCGAATACCAACCAGGGCAGATTATTCGGGCCCGACGCGTGGAAGAGTCAGGTCGCAGGGGCCGGAATCGACAGAGATACGAGATTGTGGGAGATCCGGACACCAGAGCCATCGTGTACGGTCGGGAAAATGACGTTGAGGTCGGCACCGAACGTGAGTTGCGTGTTATCAGTTTTGACCGGACAGACTGGTTCGTCACGGCGGAACCTGTGGACACGTCAGGAGTGTGAGAATGACGATGAGCACCGGTATCTGTACGGTAGGGACTTCGTTATTGTCGAATTGGAGGCGTAACGGAGGCGACGGAGAGGCTACGCAAGACGAGCTAAGGGCTTTTATAAATAAGGAGGATCCCGTTCAGGCCTGCGCTGAGTCGAACACCCTTCACAGGCTGATCAGCGACAAAGTCTTGCGACCCGGAGATCGGTTGATCTTCCTCCACTCGGCCACGCCGGACGGGAGACTGTGCAGTGAAGCTCTGAGTTATCATTACAGAGCACACGGCTACTCAACCGAGAGTCGAGAGATCACGGGCTTGAGCTACAGACATAGGGAGTTCGCCAACCAAGGACTGAGGGCCTTAGTTGATACGCTGGTGGAACTGATCGAGGAATACGATGATCGCAAGAACGGCAATCGGGTGATCTTGGTGGCCACGGGAGGATTTAAAGCCGAGATCGCCTACGCTACCATCGTGGGGGCGCTGTTTAACGTGTCCGTCTATTATGTCCATGAGCTGTTTGACGGCTTAGTCAAAATGCCTCCCTTGCCCATCTCCGTGGACTACGGCTCCATCGTTGAGTACGAGGAGTTGTTTGAGAAACTCGATGAGATGCCCTCACAAAGGGAGTGGAGAGAGTTTTTGGCCGATTGGCGCTCCGGACGGGGCGGCGTGCCGGCGGAAATCCGGAGTTTGATCATCGAGCAAGACGGTCTCGTTTGTTTGTCCGCGGCGGGCGATCTAATCCACAGGGCTTTTCGCGACAGGCTGTCTCAGATTGTCGATCGTCAGTTATACCTTTCTCCACAGGCGTACAGGACTTTAACTGAGCTGCAAGACAGTCATAAGCATCAGATCGAGAGAAGGCGAGTTGAGAAAAGACTGGCGGAATTGCTGATCCCCGAAGTGCGCGCCCGTGCTAAGAGCAAGATAAACAGTGACTTGCGCGTCTACCCTTGGGGCGGTCGTCCGGAGCGTATCATCTTCTATGAGGATGAAGACAAACTCTACATATGTGAAATCACTTCTCATGAAGACGGGAGCTACGAGAGGGTGCTTGCAGGCGGAGCATGGCGACGTGATTACGAAGGGCTACACTTTATTCCTTATGAGGTTCCGGTGTGATGGGAATGCGTCCCATCACACCACGAGCCTTTTCAGTAGTAGGCAAGCTTTTCCAAGCAATCCTTCGGGATTTCATCAAGGAAGCAGGAGGGTTCGCAGGCGACCGGAGCGCCCATGCGTAAGCGCTCCTGAGCTGCCGTGAGATACAGCTTCTCTTTGGCCCGCGTCAGTCCGACGTAAAAGAGGCGTCTTTCTTCCTCCAGGGCCCCGTCATCGAGGGCCCGATAGTGGGGGAAGATCCCTTCTTCCATCCCGGTGATAAAAACCACCGGATACTCCAAACCCTTGGCCGCATGTACGGTCATCAAGGTTACCTGGTCGGCCTCGTCACGGAGGGTGTCGATATCAGTCAACAGGGCTATGTAGTCAAGAAAATCCTGGAGTCTGCCAGGACCGTGGCGTGAATCGTACTCCTTGGCCATGCTGAGGAATTCATCTAGGGTCTCCAGGCGGTCAAGGTCACCTTTGTTCGACTCCTTGTACATAGCTCGATACCCCGTCCGCTCAAAGATGGCGATCATCAACTCGCCGACTCCGAACTCGGACACCTTTTCACTCAGTTCGTCAATCGTGGCCGCGAATTGCTCAGCGGCCTTTCCGGTCTTACCTTTGACTCCGGCTTCTGTCGCCTGCGAGACGGCCCGGAATAATGAGATGTCTTGTTCCGTTGCGTATGTCGTCAGTTTTGCCAGGGCCTTATCGCCTATACCCCTTCTGGGGGTATTGATCACTCGCAGCAAGCTCACGTTGTCCTCTTGGTTGATCAAAAGCCGCAAATACGCCAGTGTGTCGCGCACTTCCGCGCGATCATAGAAGCGAAAGCCTCCCACAACGCGGTAGGGAATACGCAGACGGACGAATTGCTCTTCCAATAGGCGCGATTGAGCCTTTGACCGATACAGCACGGCCATATCGTTAAAGCGGTATCGACTGGCCAGGAATTGGACTTCTTGCGCCACGAACCGCGCTTCGTCCTTGTCGGTGGGTGTAAAACACAGACTGATGGGATCGCCCTTGGGATTGTGGGTCCAAAGCCTTTTTTCCAGCTGATGGCGGTTTTCGCTGATCACCGCGTTGGCGGCCTTGAGGATGGTCTGTGTGGAGCGGTAGTTCTGCTCCAGTTTGATCACTTTGGCCTCGGGATAGTCTCGCTGGAAGTTCAGGATGTTCGTGATATCCGCCAAGCGGAAGCCGTAGATGGACTGCCCGTCGTCACCTACCACGCACAGATTGCGGTGCCTGTCGGCAAGCAGGCGAATGAGTATGTATTGAGCGTGGTTGGTATCCTGGTATTCGTCCACCATGATGTGGCTGAATCGTTGACGGTACTCCTCAAGCACCGCCGGATGCTCCCGAAAGAGGCGGACCGTCAGATAGAGCAGATCATCAAAGTCGACGGCATTGATCTGCTGCAGACGGCGAGCGTAGATATCGTATACTTGGGCGTAATCGTGTTCGGATCGGGTGACCGCCTGGGTTAAGGCCTCTTGCGGACTGATGAGCAGTGTCTTGAACCTGGATGTGGCCCACAGATACGGATTGACGTCACTGCTGTCCCGTCCGGTGCCGGCCAGGATCTCACGAAACAGCGCTCGCTGGTCATTATCGTCGATGATGGCGAAGGACTCACTGTAGCCCAGATGGGTGATATACTCACGCAGAATGCGCACACAGGCTGAGTGGAAAGTGCACACCCAAGCGGATTGAGCGCTTTCGCCCACCAGCTGCATGACCCGGCTTTTCATTTCCCGGGCGGCTTTGTTGGTGAATGTGACGGCGAGAATGGCCTCAGGCGCCACCCCTGCGGTGTGTATCAGATGGGCCAAGCGATGCGTGATGACGCGGGTCTTGCCGGAGCCTGCGCCGGCAATGACCATGAGCGGCCCGTCAGTAGTGAGCACGGCTTCCTTTTGTGCTGAATTTAAACCAATTAAGAATGATGCCAAATACAGTGCCCCCTGTTTGGACATAAATAGCCTCCCTATGGTATCACCTCAGACAGACTGACGCCAGGCAAAAAAGCCAGCGGCATCCGCAGGCGGTGAGTCTTTTTCCGTTCTCGGAAGGAGATACCCATGCGGATATGAAATACAGTGAGCCGTGAATCTAGACGACGGATGGTGTTGTGAAATGGAACCGACAATCGGTATCAGTTGTCTGCATTTTGAATGGAAGGGCGTGCAGCAGGCGTTTCAACGCTGCGCCGAGGATTTCGGCTTTCAGGTCCTCGAGTTGTCGACGACCAGTGTGCGCCCTGAGCAGTATACACAGATCAGGACCTTGCGGCATCGCTATGATCTGGGTCTGAGTCTGCACGCCTGGACCAATATCCTCGCTGGGACCCCGGAGGATGCCGTTTCCGTTCTCGAGGATATCATCGATGCGTGCCGTCGGATGGAGGCCACTCACCTCATCCTTCACATGGGCATGTATCCCGATCGTGCCGAAGGCCTGGCCAGATTGCGCAAGATCGTTGAGTCTGCCGTGGACACCCTCCTGGCCGCTAATGTCGTGCTGTGCCTGGAGAATCACTATCCTTTCGAGTACAAAGGACTCAACGAATTGGGTGGCATCCCTGAAGATGTCTTGACTGTGCTCGAAGGTCTCCCTGCTGAGGCGGTGGGCTTTTGTCTGGACTACGGACATGCCAACATGACCAAAAACTGCGATCAGTTTCTGGAGCGGGTAGGACATCGGCTGATCTACACCCATTTGGCCGACAACATGGGCGAACATGATGATCATCTTTCCTACGGAGAGGGCAATATTGATTGGGATAGCGTGTTCAGACAGACGGCCGATGTGGGGTATAGTGGGCCGTTTATTGTTGAGTTCCCCGAAAAAGGAGGGCGTGAGCATATCGATCGCTGCGTAGAGCATATCCGGCGGATATACAGGGAGCGCAGCCAGGGGTAAGAGTCCGGCAATCGCAGATGTCAGCCGCTCAAGCAGGTTCTCTCGAAGTGCTTGATGAAGCTGATACCCAGGGACAACGATCTGAAAGGAGTGCCTGACTGTGAACAAGAGGCTGAGGATACGCGTCGGTCTCTCGGACGCTGACATCGTGGGTAGCACGAACAAAGCATTACAGGCAGCGGTCGACTATGTCGGCAAACTGGGTGGCGGGATCGTCGAGATCGGTCCGGGTGTGTATCTCATGGAGGACTCCTTGCACCTGCACAGCGGGGTGCACGTGATCGGAAACGGCGAGAAAACGGTGTTGAAGAAGGCCGACGGGGCGAGTTCTCTTTTGGCCACTGACGGCGACTACGGCGAGGAGCAGATCACGGTCTCGGACGACATCGGACTGGCGCCCGGCAAGGGAGTGACGATCGGCTACGAGGGCTGCCACGGATTTCATACCACCGTAGCCACCGTACTGGCTCAGATCGACTCTCATACGTTCACCATCAACAAGCCTTTGGGCAATGACTACGTGATCTCCAGGAAGGCGCGGGCACAGACCACTTTTCCGATCATCAGCGGATACTACCTAAACGATGTGATCGTCGAAAACCTGGCTATTGACGGTAACGCGGAGAACAATCCCCCGATGGGCGGATGTCGCGGCGCCGGGGTGTTCTTTTATCGGGTAAACAACGCCCGGATAAGCAATGTGAAAGTGACCGAGTTCAACGGAGACGGGATCAGCTATCAGCAGAGTCATGACGTGGTGGTCGAGGATTGCACCATTTTAGGATGCAAGGGTCATGGGTTCCATCCGGGTTCGGGAAGCCAGCGGACCATAGTTCGCCGCTGCGTCGTTCATAACAGCGGCGGAGACGGGATGTTTGTCTGCTGGCGGGTGCAGCACGGTCTGTTTGAAGACAACGAGTTTGTCGGCAGCGGAGCAACCGGAATTTCCATCGGGCATAAGGATACCGACAATGTGTTCCGACGTAATCTGATAGCCGAGAACCGGAGTCACGGTGTGTTGTTCAGAAATGAGCCGGTGGTGCTGGCCGCACACCGCAATCGTTTTGAGGAGAATCGGGTTATCAATAACGGCACCGGTGAAGACGCCAGCGGCTTTTATGTTGGCGGTGAGACTTGTGATATCACCATCGTCGGTAATGTCATTGCCGATACTCGCTCGCCTGCTGAGCGTACGCAGCGCTATGGTGTCTATGTGGGCGCCAAGGCCCGCAACGTGCGTGTGGAGGACAACGAGATGAGCGGACATGTCGTTCAGGACGTTTTCTATGAGGCCAAGCAGGCATAAAAAGGAAATGGCCAAGTTGTCCGGAAATGCCATTTCACCGGCGGAGGAATAGGAGGCGGCACCTGTCGTGCAGGTGAGTCAAAAACGTTCGGGCCTTGTGCACACGGCTTTGATATCAGTGGGCGTAGCGTTGGCGATCCTGGGTGATTCGACACTGTATGCGGTGTTGCCCACGCAATTCGAGACTGTGGGGCTGAGCGCGGTAGCCGTGGGTTTGGTTCTGTCCATGAATCGGCTCATTCGGTTGGTCAGCAACCCCTTGGCGGCTCACCTGATGGCATACCGCAGTCCCAGCCGCCTCTTTTTATGGGCTCTGGTCTTGGCAGCCGTAACGTCGTTGGCCTGGGCCTTTCCTCTGCCGATTGCGGTCTTGTTGATTGCCAGGGCGCTTTGGGGTTTTTGTTGGAGTGTTCTTCGACTGACCGGGTATCTTTCCGCTTTAGCGGTTACCCCTGACCGGCGAGCCACGGCCTTTGGTCTGTTTCGCAGTATATTTCGCGTCGGTAGCTTGGTTGCCGCAGTTGCTGCCGGTCTACTGGTTGAAAAGATCGGTTTTCGCCTGTTGATGGCCATGACTGCCGCTGTGAGCGCACTGGGTGTCCCTTTTTTCTTGTGGACAAATCCCATGAAAGGTATCCGGCAAGCGACGACTCCTGCGGATTCGAGCTCTCGGGCGCAGGGGATCAGCTGGTCAGAGTGGTTGGTTGGCTTCCTTGGCAGTCGCGATAATCTGTGGATCAACATAGGCAGTTTTGTGCAGCGACTTTTGTCATCGTTGCTGGCCGGTACCATGGGGTATTACTTGCAACAGAGATTCGGTGGGGATCTCATACTCATCGGCGCGGCCGCGCTGAGCGGATTGCTCAACGCCTGGCTTTGGGCGTGCAACATCGTCTTGTCGCCTCTCTATGGAGCGGCGATGGATCGGTGGGGCCGTCGTCTGTCTCTTGTTGTCTTGATTGGCGTGCATGTGGCCGCTCTGACCACTGTAGGCTTTGGATTTGCGCTGGTTCCGACGATCATAGCGATCATGTTGAGCCTTGCCGCCGATGTCGGCATGGAGGTGCTGCTTGATACCCTGGCCGGAGATGAGGCCTCAGATAAGGGCGACAGCGGACGAGCCCTAGCCGGTTATTCCAACTGGGTAGACATTGGGGCGGCTCTTGGTCCGATCGTCGGATACTCAATCGGTGTCACCTTAGGTCTTCCTGTGTTGTACTGGATCGGGGTCTGTCTGATTGTGGTCTGGACGGTGGTGGCTTATCGCAGAGTTGCGTCCGACAGGCATTTTTTGGTTGCTGCGATAGAAAGAGGAAAAAATGAGCTCACCATGGTAAGGAACTCTAAGTGAGAGTTTTCTGATCGCAAGCAGTCAACCAGGAAGGGTTCGGTGTACATGGTGAGAAGAGGCCTCTTCCAACGGCTTTGTGTGTTGCTGTCGGTCCTGGCCTGTGTATTGGCTTTGACCGGTTGTTCGCCGGAGGAGAATCTGGTCTCGCTGATGGGAACGGTGGTCGATCCTGACGGCAAGCCTGTACCGGGCGTAGCGGTGCTGATAGGGTCCTCCGCGGCGATAACCGACAGCCAGGGCAGATTTCACATGGACGGCGTTTTCGCCGACAGTGAGGCGGCTTATGTTCTGGAGGTCGGTCGTGCACCGACGAGGATCCCCTTGGCACTTGGTGACGGTGCTCAAACCATCAGCTTGATCTACAGACCGACCGAGTGGATGGAAAAGACTCCTACCATCGATTTTCTTCTCGTTTTCGACGCTGAAACTGATTTGAAAAGCGACAGAGGTTTTTCCTATGCCTACGCGAGGAGCATGCAACGAGAGATTCAGCGCACAACTGGTCTAGGGAACCTCGAAGCCGCCATCCCGTATCTTGGTGCCGAGGCTTTGGTGTGTGTGGGACGCTCCCTCGGCGTTAGGAATATTGTCTGGGTCTCCAAGCATCTGGATAGGTACTTACAAGTGTTTAACGTACAGGATCGAACAACCGTGGTCTTGCCGTTTTCCAGGGACGGAGATGTTTGGAGACTGCAATCTCCTCTGGGGACCTATGCCGACCGAGGGCCTGCCGGTACTGCCGAAGCCCCTGTCAAGGGTACTGAGGCTCATCTGGCTCGGCAGGTCTTGCCCTTCGTTGAGGGGCGTTATCGGGTTGTGTACTCAGGACCGGACGTCGAACGTCTAAAGCGAGTGGCCCGATCTCTGGTGCCCGTGACCGAGCGTTCCAATGTAGACTTCACGTTCGGCGTACTGGAGGCACGGGAGTATAACGCTTTTGCATTGCCCGGTGGATATGTCTACATAACCAGGCCTCTGCTGGAGATGCTCGATGCCGACACCGAGTTGGCCGCAGTGCTGGCTCACGAAATGGTGCATATCTGCCACTTGCATGCCGTGCGCAACTACGAACGGCAAATCGGTTTGACCGTCACCGCGATCGTCGTCGGAGCAGTGACTGGAAAGATGCAATCGGCCGCGAACATGTTGGATCTGTTGGGCCAAATCCTTGATGTCGGTTACAGTTACTCTCAAGAGTATGACGCGGATTCGACCGGTATGGTTTATCTCATGAAGGCGGGCTATCCGATGGAAGGCATGTTATCTTTGCTGAACAAGCTCAGCTCACTGGAAAGGGCTCTGGGCGACAACACTCGCGGTTTCAGCCGCACTCACCCGCCGACGGAGTCGCGAATACGAAGTGTCAGACAGACAAAACAGGAGTTGGCCTTCTATGAGATAGTGAACACGTATTTACGTTGGCGCATGAAGCCGTGAAGCGAAAGTGTTTTGGCAAGTGCCGTGATCTGCGGCCTTTCAGGTGTGGACGATAGAGTAGTGGACATCTGCTCAGCGATCTGATCCGCCTTGGCATAGGGCTCCATCCCAACGGAGCTTCGAAGATCTGACTGGCGGTCAGTTGCTGTGGAAGATAGATGTCAACTTCCGCGGTAAAAAGAGCCCCCGCCTTGCACACTTTTGAGTGCAACACGGGGGCTTTTGCACTTTCTGGCGAGCTGTCGTTTCATGGAAGAGAGCTCCACGCATATTGGCTACCTGTGGTCGTTCAAAAGCTCAAATCCTTATTGAACACGTTCGACCTTCTCAGGTTCTTCACGTACAGCGCCCATCTATCGCAGATCCACTTCAGTCATCCGTAGATTGACCAACTAAGCGTGCGGCGGGTCGTCGTCTGACCC
>LFTP01000173.1 GCA_001513395.1 Clostridia bacterium DTU080 | reverse complement strand
CGATTACATTGACTTCTATCACTTCCACTCTCTCAATCAGGAGGCATGGCGGGAGAAAGTCCTCGGCCTGGATCTGCTTGAAGAGGCGGCTAAGGCGAAAGAGGAAGGGCTGATCAAACACTGTTCTTTCTCGTTTCATGACCGGCCTGAAGTCATGAAAGAGATCATCGATTCCGGGGTCATGACCTCACTGTTGTGCCAGTACAACCTGCTGGATCGCCGAAACGAGGAGATGATGGCCTACGCCGCGTCCAAGGGGATGGCCGTATGCGTCATGGGTCCGGTCGGCGGCGGACGTCTGGCCTATCCCTCGGAAGTGATCACGAGCTTAGCTTCAGGAAGCAGAAGCACTCCGGAGACGGCCCTGCGTTTTGTCTTCGCCAATCCCAACGTCAACGTCGCTCTATCGGGCATGAACACCATAGAGATGGTCGAAGAAAACGCCAGGGTGGCCTCTCTTGCCGAGCCGCTGACTCCCCAGGAAAAAGAGGCTATCGAAGAGACCTTGAAGCGCACCAAGGAGCTGGCTGATCTGTACTGCACAGGCTGCGAGTATTGCATGCCCTGTCCTCACGGCGTCAACATCCCGGAGAACTTCAAGATCATGAACTACCATCGGGTCTGGGGCCTGACGGACTACGCCCGATCCCTATACAACAAGTTGGGAGAGGCGAAAGCCGAAGAGTGTCAGGAGTGTGGCACCTGCGAACCGCAGTGCCCGCAAAAGATCCCGATCATAGAGCAACTGAAGGAAGTGGCCCGAACCTTCGGTCCCAACAACTGACAAGCGATATCCATCTCGCCAATGAAGAGCGAAGATCACCCGCTCCGAATTCCACCACCCGGAGCGGGTGACCTTTTTCTAAGCCCCGCTCGTATGGGGGATCGGATTTCGGTGATCGAAACACCGGCTCCACGGCCCGGATGCCGGCCCCAAGATCTCTCTTCGCCAGCGATCATCTTGCCATCGCTTTCCGCCAACCGTCGCAAAGGCCGTCTGCATGTCGAACCCCGCCAGAGGCAAGGCCAACAGGGTCCGAAACGAGTCGCTCTCTCTTTCTTGAGAGGCGACGATCTTACACCCCGTGAGGTTTGTCGTCGTCCTCGGTGCCGTCCCCCCATCGGCCACCGTGAATGCCATTTCCTACGATGGCCTCTCAGCCAATGCCCACCGGTCCGCAGACGAAGGCGTCGACGTCCCAGCTGTTTCCCGGTAACCCGCCACATTGAAAACCGCAACAAACCCCAGAAAACATCGACGCCCCTGCTTCTGACACATGAATTCCTCACCGCTGAGAGTGATCCTGTAGCCGCCCCGACGACAGACAAAACTGGTCTGCTCAAAGCTGCTTCAGCCGTCGCCGTCCGCTCTGGAAAGAAGGATGGTTTCCTTCCACTGCTTAGCAAAAACTTGGATAAGATACGTCCCATCCACACATCCTCAAAACGAGGTGATAGCGATGGACGTCCAACTGACACAAAAAGAGCAGATGTATCTTCAGGACATGCTCTCCCATGAAGAGCTGTGTATCACGAAATACGCCAACTACGCCGAGCAAGCTCAAGATCCCCAGCTTCAGCAGCTGTTTCGCGAATATGAACAACACGAAAAGCAGCACTATGACAGCATCACTCAGCTTCTCCAGGGCCAGGCGCCAAGCATGTCATCAGGTCAACAGGGCGGGCAAAGCCGGCAAGGAGGACAGCAACAGTGGCAGTCCATGCCGGGCTCTCAGGTGAGCGGATACTCCGGCCTGACCGGTCAAAGCGATGCTCAACTGTGTCAAGATGCCCTGACCACGGAGAAATACATCTCAGGAGCATACGATACGGCCATCTTTGAGTCGGCCAATCCCGTGGTGAGACAGACGCTGCAACACATCCAACAAGAAGAGCAACAACACGGAGAGGGTATTTTCCACTACATGCACGCCCGAGGTATGTACGAAGTCCAATAAACTGACAGCCAGCGGCTGCCTTTTGTGGCAGCCGCCGTCTACGTCAATCCCGCCTATTCCAATCCGAAAAGCCTTTTGGCATTGCCTCTGGCCACTTTTTCGAAGACGGTCTCACTGATCTTTTTCTCATCTCTCAACCGCAACAGGAAATCCACCAAAGGTGTCGGAGTATCCGGGGCACATATGTCGGTGCCGAAAAAGAGTCGGTCCTGGAACTCGTTGAGGAATTGCACGGCATACTCTTCATCCCGCGCCAGCGCGTTGTATCCGCTACCTGCGGACAGATCACCCAACAGATTCGGATAGCGCCGCATCAGCTGCGGCACCCTGCCCTCTTGTCTGATGGGATACTTGGGATAGCCGTAGCGGTCTTTGACGTTTTCCAACGGAGCCATCTCTGCCCAAAACGGTTGGGAGTGCCCCAAAAAGAGCAAGTTCGGAAAATCCTGCAGGCTCTTTTCCAACTGGGGCAAACCGGGATCGTCATACAGACCGTACGCGCCGCCTATTTGAGGAGCGATGTGAAACGTGAGCGGAAAGCCCACCGCCTCGGCATGTTTGAAAAGATTCCTGACCAACGGATGCTCAAAAGGAAGGTTGGCGCAGACTTCGCCGATGCCTTTATAGCCCTGTTCCTTATAGAACAGCATCAGTTCATCCAGCGGCGCATCGGGTGAGTTGGTCATCGCCCGGGGATCTATATTGCAAAAGGGGATGAACCGCCCAGGATACATCCGGCAGATCTCCAGGATCTCCTGATTCGACTGAGGCACATATGAGCACTCCGGATTTACTCCGGGCAGCAGCACTGCGCTTTCCACACCGATGGCATCGTATCTTTCCAACAGCTGTTCGGGTGTGGCATAGGCCTGTTTACCGCGCCGGGGAGGACCGGGTATCCGGCGCGTATGCACATGGATATCTATGAACATGTCCTGTCTCCTTCTCAGCCTGCCCTCACGGGCCGCCTGTGATATTCCGTGCTATCGCCTGATTCCTCTCAGCGTGGTGCCTCTTTCATGATGGCCTCTATTTGCGGAACGATCTCTTCAATGGCCTGTCTCACCGGTTTGAGGTTCTGGATGACGCTGATATTGACTGCACTGTCAATGAGAGAGATCACCCGCTTGGCCTCCACTGCCACCGCCTTCTGATCGATGAAGGCTTGCGGCGCCACATCCGCCATATACTGCACGTTTTTGCCGGGGAACATCCTCACGAACTCCCGCAGTAACGACGAACGCATGGGCATGACGCCCGAACTTCTCATCATGATTCGCTGTCCCTCGGGCGAGATGCAGAACTTGACGAAGGCCCAGGCCTCATCGGGATGCTTGGTCGTGGCAATAATGCCGTATTGATCTTTGGCGCTGCTGGCACCGCGTCCGGCAGGACCCATGGGCAACGGTCCCAGATTCCACTCGAAGCGATCGCCAATCACTTCCGAACTCCAGCTGCCATAGACCTCGGATCCGCTCATGTCTATGGCCGCCTCGCCTCTTTCAAAGGTGGTCCACCAAGCATTGGCGATCACCTTGTCCAGAGCATACAGCGTCTGCCAATACTCAAGAGCGTAGATCGACTCCGGCCGGTTCAATATGAACTCATAGGGATCATCCGGGTAGTTGAACAGACGTCCGCCACCGGCCAAAAGGATGTTCATCCAGCGAGAAGCGGGCGGCGCACACAACCCCCACTGAACGGTACGTCCGTCATCCGTTCGCTGGGTGAGTTTGATCAGATACTCTCTGAAGGACTCCCAATTCCATCGGCCCTGAGCGTCGAGGGTCTCAATGGGCACCAGACCGGCGGCTTCCAGCTTGTTCACGTTGTAAGCTACCGAACCGATAAGATTCACATACCGCGGCACACCGTACATGATCCCTTTGCGCGGGCCGTGAAACAGCACTCCGGCGTTCCAGATCTGCGGGAAGAAGTCCCTTATGTCCGCAGCGCTCAGATCACGCTGAACATACGGGCGAAGATCCAGCAACATACCCGCCTCGGCCCACTCTTGGCTGAACGTGCTGAACATCTCCGTCACATCGGGAGCCACGCCGGCCGCGTAGCTGACCACCATTCGCTGCTGCCAACCCGAGGCCGTAGGTTCCCACTCGGCCTTTATGCCCGGATGAGCGGCCTCATAGGCAGGAATGATCTCCTTGGCAAACGCTTCGCGCTGAGGACTGTCGCCGCGCAACATGACCTTGATTCTCACCGGTTCTTGCGCCCAAACGAGCATCGAGCCCAGAAGCAACGCCCCAAGGCAACATGCCACAGCGCTCATAATCTTTCCGGAACGCATGTAAAGCCCCTCCCCTGCACGAAAACTCTCCTTTGCCCGCTAAATCGAGTAGGGTGACGCTCGCTGATCAGGCGAGCGTCAGCCCTCTCACAGAACCGTACGT
>LFTP01000234.1 GCA_001513395.1 Clostridia bacterium DTU080 | reverse complement strand
GTCCAATGGCAGGCCGGTCCGCTGGAAGACCGCGTCTACAACACCTCGTACTTCTTTGGACCGGACGGAAAAGTGATCGGCAAACAGGACAAAGTCTTTCTGATAGATCTGGAGAAAGAAGGGGGTCTGCACCTCGACGCGGGTGATCTCGATTCATTGCGAGTGTTTGATACGCCCTTGGGTCGGGTGGGTATTGCCATCTGTTTTGATGCCTTCCATGAAGAGGTCATTGATGAATTGTCCCGTCAAGGAGCCGAGATCCTCGTACAACCCTCAGCCAATCCCGGGCACTGGAGCCCCGAACAGCAGCTTGACTGGCTGAGGGGCTGCTATCATCGAACCTTTGAAGAAGGACGCTTTGAGTACGCCGTCAACCCGATGATGACCGGAACCCTGTGGAACATGTCCTTTTTTGGTCAATCGAGCATTGTGGCCAGAAAACCGCACGACTTGGAAGAGGCGGAGACTCAAAGGTGGGGTTATAGGGATCTGGGGCCGGCGGAAGGTTTTATTAGCGTCGCGGCCTCTGACTGCGATGAAGAGATCCTGATAGCAACGGTGCCGCACCCGAAAGCTCGAAAATCCGGATGATGCGGAATGCGGCCGGTTCGTAGTAAAAATCGCATCCAACATTTTGCGCTTTAGCGGATCAGCTATTGAAGAATCGCCTCATAGTACCCGACTTTCCATACGGCCATAGCAAGCGACGCTCCGGGCTCCCCGGGATAAACAACTAACGCGTATCGCAATGACACCGGCGCAGCTATCAGAAGACAGGCCTATTTCCAAGAAGGAATGTCTGTCCAGGCACATAATGAGCGTATTATACCCGTTGTTCTAATGTGCAAGACAACCCCTTAGACCTCATCAGCCCCCTTCGCCCTCTGACTCCGCAGCGCCGCACACAACCAACATCATCTGCCCGATGCCGGATAAGCTCACACTGGTCACGCTTCAACTAAGGGGTTCGCGGGTGCAGCCTTCTTCGCCCATGTGTACCAAGACCAATAGTCTTACCTCAAAAATGACCGGAAAGGAGTCTGTGGAGATATGCCAAGGCGGAGATGTTGCGTCGTGCTGATCGTTTGCTTGTTGCTTTTGAGTGCCGGCTTAAATGGCACGGCGAAAGAGATCTCCTTTCTCACTATCGCCTATCCGGGCGAGTTGACGAAGTATCTGCAAGATGAAGTCATTCCGATGTTCAGAAGGATGCACAATGCGGACGTCTCTTTGTTGACCGCAAATTGGAACACCCGTATGGAGCGAATCATTGTGCTCACCGCGGGCGGCACGCCGCCGGATGTCGTGGTTACCGGGTTTTACTCTCCCTACGAAGAAGGCGCCGCGGGAATGCTCGAGCCTCTCAATCGCTACTTGGAACGCTGGCCCTTAACATCGCGCTTTTCTAAGGGCTTGTGGGATGCCCTGAGTTGGCGCGGAAACGTCTACGTGGTGCCGCAGAATCTCGATCTGCGCGGCATCGGCTACAACAAGGTTCTTTATGCCGAGGCCGGTCTTGACCCTGAAAAACCTCCCCAAAGCTGGGCTGAGCTCGTCCAATACGCGCAGCGTCTCACTCGCGTCGAGGGTGATCGGGTGACCGTACGCGGGTTTACCAACACCTATGGAAGCGGCGGCGGTACGGCGCAGCAGTATCTCTGGTTCTTGCGCCAGGCGGGACTGACGGAGTTTGATCACGAGATTTTTACTTCCAACTTGCTGCAACCCGGGGCCTTTGAAGCCCTGCAGACCTTGCAGGATCTCTGGGAAGCCGGTCAAAACGCCATGCCGATCCTGTCGGGCGGATTCGCCCAAGGGCGTGAAGCTATGCGCTATCTGGCGCCGATCAGTATCCGCTCCATGATCGCCTATGACCCTGACATAATGGATCGAGTAGGCCTGTTCGCCCCGAAGCGCTCCCCCCACGAAAAGCCGGTGGCTCATATGTTCGCCAACGGTCTGGCCATTACCAGCGCCAGCAAGAATAAGGACTTGGCCTGGGAATGGATCGCCCTGCTCCTCAGTGATGGTATTCTCTACGAGATTGAACGCATCAGTTGGTTCTTCAGCGGCCGCATGGATATGCTGAATCGTATGCGCGAGGTGCAGCCCGGGATTGAAAAGTGGTATGCCTTGGATCCCTATCTGGAACCCCAGATCGTTCCCCCGCCGCGCGATATTTCCCAACAAGAGCTGACGCGAGTCATCTGCGACGTCTATGACAAAAAGACCTCACCCGTGGCAGCACTGGAGCACGTTCACCACCTATGGAACCGCTTACTCGCCGAATGGAAGGAACAGATCGCCCACTTCTGAGATCGAACGCCATGGAGAGAACATCGAGTAGGGTGACGCTCGCTGATCAGGCGAGCGTCAGCCCTCTCACAGAACCGTAC
>LFTP01000363.1 GCA_001513395.1 Clostridia bacterium DTU080 | reverse complement strand
ACTCTCAAGAGACTCGAGCGCCGCGAGAGGTATGCCGATCGTCTGACAGATGTCGGCCAGGTAATCCCGCCGTAGAAAAGACAAATCACCAGTCGGACGCGACCTCTGCGAGACCTCCCACTCTCGGGACAATACCTCTTGGTGTGTCTCTAGTTGCAGAGTCGCGGTCACATCACGCAGTTGCATTGCATCTGCCTCTCTAACCCAGGCTGCCGCAACCCTTATTCCAGGCCATAGTGACAATCCCTGTGCCGGAGAACGGTTTTATCCCCATCTCTTTGATGCCGTTGCGATGGGAAGGCGCCCTGCTCGGTTTGCCGACCGAGATCAATGCCGTGACTACGATCTCCAATGTCCGACTGTTCCGGGGGCCGGATTGCCGACTCCCCAACAGTCGGGTCCGAATCGGGATTAGGATACCGTGATGGAGATCGCGCCGAGGATGTCACCAGACATAGGCGAACGATCGTCGGGCCGTGATGATGGACGCGGCGCACTATGGGAACGCTCGGGCCTTCATCCACAATGCCGGCGGCGACGCCTTTGATAAGCACATCCAGCCCAGATATGCCACGTTCACCAAGGATGTCGCGGTCGCTAAAGGTCCGGAATTCTACCTGGAGCTCTATCGGCCGGGTTGGGCCACCACTGACAGGCCTGAATTCCGTTCGGAAGAGACAGCGGCCATCGGCTTCGAAGACGGTTCTTGGTGGATCGGTCTGTCGGAAGCGTCGCCCAATCCCTTCGAGTATGAAGTGGCTCCCTATCCGAGGGGACCGAAAATGCGGCAGGGCAGCGAGGTCGTCCTGTTCGAATCGAAGTCACCTTGAGTGGATCAGATACCTTACGGCCGATCATGGTAACGCCATCACCTACATGCGCCCCCGGACATGCGACGGCCTATCGGAGAGCCACTCCTCGGTTGCCGACGCTGTTCACGGACCGACACCATCCGCCGAGCATCTCGGTGTGGATCGAAGCGCTCACCCATCCGGATGTGCGTATCCGGACGGTCTCGCCGGTCTACTCGAAGATCCACAGTGAGTTCAGTGAAGCGATGTCCAACTGCAGAACCCTCACTGATTTCTTGGAGCACATGCAGCGCTTCGCGCCATCGCGGCTTGATGGGGTGTGGGTTAAACCGGAGGGCAGGTCGGCGACGGGTGATCAGTGTGCGAATCGGATCCTATGAAGACGACAGCGAGGCCGTGCAGTGTGTCCACGGCCTCGCCGATTGATTGGGCAGCGTTCAGTTCTTCAAAGCTTTCAGTTGTACATGTCCCAATTCCACTGCCTCATCGTCGCTGTGGCCGCCGCGTAGGCTGAGGCGGACTAACTCGTTGCCAGCCGGAACCGCGCCTTTTACTGTCAACCTGAACCACCCGCCTGATGAAGGGCCTTCACAGTTCACCGTGTAAGGCAGGTCGGCCCAGGAGACGCCGTCTTGCGAGCAGGCGATCCGGACGATGTCCCCCACATCGCTTCGTCGAGCGTAGAGGATGAACGTGTACTCCTTCACATCGGGCAGGCTCCAGGTGAGATATCCCTCATTAACTCCCTGAGCCAGGCGTATTCTTTGGGCGTCGCCAAAGAACGCGCTTGGGTCTTGAGCCGTGTACTCCCAGCCCTCTGAGCGATCTACGGCTAAGAGTCGGTCGACATCTCCAAACCAGCCGCTCGACAGAGGCGGAAGGATCGTGTCCTCAACGATCTCCCAATTGTCGAAGATGACGCGTACGCTGTGTTGGGTGGAGAGCTGTGCCCGTGTCACCAGACTGATCTCCAGATCATAGGCCCCGTCGGGGAATTCGCCAGTCGTCAAAGACAACCCATCCACCGGGAAGGCGCTTTCGCAAACGGTGAACGAGTCAGTTACCTGTCCGTCGGAGATCCGGTTCAGGCGGACTGAGAAGCTTTGCACCTCATCTGGGCGGACCATGCTTTCAAAGGCCAACGGCACGGTGCCACGCAGCCGCTCGCCCCAGGCGATGCTCTCGCCGCTCAGGCGAACGTGCTCAATGTGGAACTCATAGCTGTAGCGCCAGACTTCACCGTTCTCATCGATGATCTCCACTTGGCTCACATGATGGCCTGAGGGCAGATCGGCCACGGACAAAGACAGATCCTTCGGGACTTGCCGATCTTCATAGAGTGTCTCCCCGTCCAGACTGACCCGTACGCCGCTGATCCGATCACTGCCCTTGCCGTGCAGACGGAAGTCGAGGACTATTTCTTCTTTTGGCGAGCCACCCGGCGGCATAGCTGATGCCCATTCGATCCAGAGACCGGCCTCCTCGTAGCGCGACGGATCTTCCAAAGCAAAAAAGGGCGGCAGGTTGTGCGTCTTCACTTGATACCTCGCCAGAGGAGATAGGACTGTCAGGCACCACAGTCCCGCCGGCGCCTCGGAAAGATCAATCCAGCCCGAGACTCCGCTCTCGTCGCCCACTCGCTCACCTGCCGGGTTGAAAAGCTGCACCGGCGTGTCAGCGTACACTGCGGGATGCCGCGTTTGTTCGGGCACTTGAAAATAGACCCGTACGGGCTGGGGCAGAGGCGGAGGGGTGAGACCGTCGGGAGCGTGAATGACCATCGGACCCACTTTTTTGATCAGCTCGACAGGACGCGGCTTGCTGAGCAGGTACGAAAGCGGCACTCCCAGATCATCGAGCAACTTCATGACCACCGGCAGCTGATTGCCCAGCGTGGAGTGATAGGCATACTCCAGAGTCTGTCCCGTGGCCCCGATCAGAGCGGGATCACCCTGGGTGGGGATCATAGGTTTGCTTCCGCTCTCGTCCGGACCCAGGGCTACTTCCAACTGCCAGAAGAGGAAGTCCAGGAAGCTTTCATCTCCCGTAAACCAGTAGGCGTGCGCCAGTCCCTCCATGGTGGTGTGGCGGATGTCATTGAACACATGGAAATCCCGGCGCTCGATGAGCACTCTCATGTCTTGCAAGAGAAGCTCTCGCATCTGTTCGTCGCCCGTCAGCTGGTAGTATTTGATCTTTCCTTCATTCATGTAAACGTCATCGTAGCGGGTGAAGCCCAAGGCGGCCGCGGCTCCGTAGAGGGCGTGAGCAAACTGCCTCATCGCCGCCAGGTACTCGGGCTTCCAGGTGGCCTCGTACCCTTCGGAAAATAGGCGCAGTGATCCGCCAGTGTTGCGGTGACGATAGATGCGATTGCTCCGACTGGACGTGAGAGCCAGGTAGTTATCCAAGTAGTAGTTGGCCACTTCCCACACTCGCAGATTGCCGTTTATATAGTAGTCGAAGAGCATGAACCTGAGATGGGTGTCGGGACCGAGATCATATAGGTTGGCGGCGTAGTGCACTATACCTCCGTTTCCGCCGTAGCGCCCGCCTTTGCGTTTACCGAACCTCGGATGATCCAGATGGGCGATATCAATATCGGTGATATGCCGGGTGTTAGTTCGGTGCAGATCCCAGGCATCCCGCCGGCCTGAGCGCAAGTACAAGAGCGGAGCGACATTGGGACCGCCGTAGAACATGCTCGCCCAGCGCCGCCACAAGCTGAAAGTGATGGACTCCGGATCGAGGGGGTTGTCCAGTCGATAGTTGACATCGCCGTAGTCGATCCAGCCGTAGTTTTCCAACCTCTCTTGCAGCCAGAATTTGCGGTGGATAGGAGCGTCCAGCACGGACTCCAGTTTGGGGTAGTTGTCTCGGTCTTCGGGATGCACCCGACCCAGCGCTCCGGTGGCGGTGTTCCATTCCGGGGCCGCCAGGGCCAACACCGGCTTGTTGACGAAGGAGCGCGTGAGGGCCGCGGCGTGATCGCGCGTCTGCTCTATGTGGAATCCGATCCAGATGTTGTGCGTCTTGCCCAAACCGTAGGCCTGTGTCCAGCTGTCCAGACCGTCCTTGTAGAAATCGTTATGGAAGATCCGATCTCCGGGATAATCCTCTCCCATAACGGCAGAGGGGGTGAAATCGAGCACATCTACGTCGCGCGAGGGCCACAGATGCAGATGGAGTGTCTTGTCACGAATCTCCAACTCCGCGGGATACTGCTGCCAGAAGTCGCGCCAACCGGCAAACGCTCCCCATCGACGGTCGGCCAGCCCGAACCATCCCCCGGCTCGTTCGCCGATGATAGGATCGTCGCCATCTGAGACCAGGTTCCAGCGATTGTGAGACTCCTGGAGCAAGCTCCCTCCGGCACCGGGGGCCAGTGAGATGAGATTGCCCGTTGACGATGCGTCAGCCGCGAACCGGGCCTCTGCCTGGTCATCGACGGCGACCGGGATGCTGAGTCGGATGTCCCGGATTTGGTGTTGGGTGCTGTCGAAGGCCACGACCAGCGTGTGGTCATGACGGATTCCGGTTTCCCCGGCGAAAAAGTGAGTGTAGGTGATAAACTGCGCAAAGCGGGTGCCATCGTCGTCCGAGTACCAGCCTTCTCGGCGTATGACGGCCTCGAGCGGACCGCTGCGGACCAGTTCAGCTTTGAAACCATGTTCTTTGCCGCGAGCCACATATTCACGGCCTTTTGCGTCTACCACCACGGGCAGATAGCGCAGGGCCTGCTCCGAGGTGACGATAACCTCATCTCTTGAGAACACTCCGTCGCCGTCAAGATCCAGGGCCACTTGATGCAAAAGCGTAGGCGTGGCTTTGCTGATCAGGACTTCCATCGGACCGGTGTTGATGACAAAAGCCCGTTCGCTTTCTTCGATCTGCAATCCCTCGACGGGCGCAGGCTTTACATCTTCATTTTGATACTCCAGATAGTACCGCTGATCTTTGTCCAGCCGGGCGCTGATCAGAACCCAGCGTATCGGACCGTCTTTTCGATCCCAAGTGGCAGTCACTTCGAACTGTGCGGGCAGCTCTGTCTCCTTTTCCGTGACCAGGAGCAGCTGCTTGGTGTCATGGACTACGTTGTTCGGAAAAGGCACGCCGAAGGTGACCGGGGCGTGACTGAGCTGATCGTTGTCCGCCCAGTCGACGACGATCGGAATGCGCTTCGGCAGTGCAGGGCTCGTCCGAAACTGCGGTGCCCAGCCCGGATCCGGCTTCAACTCAAAATCCAGCCGGCTCTCATCCAGGCGAAAGAGCCGGACGTTGTCCCAGTAAGAGACTCCGATGTTGGTATCAGTGGAGACCAGTTTGACGCTCAAAGCGGCCGTGCCCTGGGGAGCATGCGCTTGGACCATGATGTGGTGCCACTCTCGACCGTTGATGACGGATTTGACCGCATAGGTGCCTTGATCGATATTCGGCTCCCGAGGATCGCAGCACTGTCTGTAACTTTGGATGAGGCGGCCTTGTGCGTTCCAAAACTCCAGGTAGATGCAGGCGCTGGTGCCGATGCTTTTTTCAAAGAAGACATCGGCCGCTGCCGTATAAAACACGCCCGGTTCGGCCTCGATGCGCTCACTGCGCAGCTCCACGGTAGCGGTTGGGCTATCATCGACCAGCCGGAAGCTGCGTGTCCCTTCTGAGGCGTTTTCGTCGGTCAAAGTGATGTGGCCGTGCTCGGAGCGATTGACGATTCTCTCCGGCCATCCCGGGATCAACCCGTTTTTTTCAGGCCTTTCAAAGCCGGCATTGGAAAGGTCGACTCTCTCCCAGTAAAACCGGTATTCACCGGCCGCGGTGACAAAAGACACCGTGAAAACGATCAACAGCCAGATCGGAATCACTCTTCGCATAGACTTGGCCCGCCTTTCGAATTGTTCTTTGCAACGACCAAACGAGACAAGCGTGAAAACACGCTACCCGACGTTCGCTCGTCCGTGGCATGAATAAGACTCCAGCACACAAAAAGACTGCGCCGACGTCGACTCCATATGATTACCCGAACGCATTTTTGTCAGCGAAAGGATCTCGTCGGTCTGTGCATTCCAGTCAATTCCCTATATCCGATAAGTATCCTGCACAAGCCCAATGTAGGCTGATGAGACGGTTATTATGGCGGGTTGTGCAGGAAACAGGAGATCAACATTGAAAAGGTGCTACCTTTTCAGCGCCTAAATAATGAAGGGTCGGAAAGGAGCGCCGTGTGGCAAATGATAGAACCGTTTCCGACCAGTCGTGAGACAGCGAGGAGGTCTGTTCGATGGATCGTTGGCCAAGGGTATCGAAGATGTCTGTAGCGTTTTCAATCATGCTGGTTTTGCTCTTAGGCGTCGGAGTTCGACCGTCGGCCGGTGAGCAGATCACGGTATTTCTGTGGAAGGCGTGGACCGGTGCACAACACGGCACCATTGGAGAATGGCTGGAGGTGGTCAAAGAAGAAGCGGAGTCTAAAATTTCGAATCTGAAAGTGCACTATCATTACGTCGATTGGGGGGCGGATCCGCTCGTCATCTCCATCGCCGGCGGGGTCTCGCCTGATGCCTCGATCGCTTCGATCGCCTATGCTTTCGACCTCTATGACCGGGGACTGCTCATGTCGCTTACGGACTATTGGAAGCGCAGCAGCCTGGAGCAGTACCAGTTCTTCCCATCGGCACAGATCTACAACCAATTCCGCGGCGAGATCTTTGGAGTACCGTGGTCGATGGAAGCTCACACCATTGTCTATAACGCTGAGATGATGGAGCAAGCCGGCCTGGACTCATCGCCTACCGCTTTGGGCAGCTGGGATGAGCTGTTGGCGGCGGCGAAAAAAATGTATCGGTCGGACGGGGGTCGGGTCACCGTAGCCGGGTTTACAACCGGGTTGAACCTGCCCATGTTTGCCGCATGGCACTATGCCAACGGCGGGCAGTTTTATAACGACCGGTTCAACGGTGTAGCTTTCAATAACCGACAAGGGCTTGAGACTTTGACCTTCCTGGGCGATCTGCTCCATCTCCATCGTCTGGGCGGTCTCGGCGGACTGCCGGCTTTCCATGCCGGTCAGGTGGGTATGATGACCAATCAGCTGCCCGCGGGAGCTCTTCTTCATGGGGCGACATTCCGCGTCGGGCAAACTGACTTCCCTCCGGGTCCCTCAGGAACCAGACGTTCCACCGTCGGCTGGAGTAATATGTATGTCATCCCCAATGCAGCCAAGAATCCCGATCTGGCTTGGGCCTGGATCGAGACCATGGTCAGCCCGCCGATGCAGGCTGCACTGACGGAGATGCATGAGCCCATGTCGCCCTATCGTCAGGCCTTCGGTTCCTCTGTGGCCAGAGAGGTGTTCCGCCAAAGACCGTATCTGACCAACACGCCTGACATTCTGGCTAACGCCGGGCCGTATCCTTACATTCGCTACAACGAGACGAGTCAAGTGGCCAATCCGTTGCTCACCCAGGTGGCCAACGGTACAATGGCCCCGACGGCGGCACTCGATGAGATTACACGTCTCATGGACCAGATCTTGGTCGATGTCGGCAAACTGAAATAAGCTCATGTGCGGAGGAGTTGATGATGAAACTGAAGGTATTGATGGCGCTGGCGATCCTGATCTTAGCCGTGGGGGTGTCGGCCATGGGCTCAGGATTGACGGTCGTTGATGAAGGCCAAGCCCGGGCCGTGATAGTTATCCGTCCGGACGCTGACATGCAGACTCGGAAGGCCGCCCGTGTTCTCGCGGAATACGTAAAAAAATCCACAGGGGCGGAGCTACCTTTGATTAGCGGCGACGGGCAAGAGGCGGACGGAAGCATTAGGGTCTTTGTCGGAGAAAGCGCCCTGGAGGTAGAACCCGACGTAGTCGATGAGTTGGCCGGCCTCGATGAGCAAGGCTTCTTGATCCGCAGTCAAGATGATCACATTCTCATCGTCGGTCCTTCCGTATGGGGCACGCTCCACGGTGTCTATGACTTCTTGGAGCGCTATGTGGGCGTCCGCTGGCTTTTGCCCGGTCCCGACGGGGAGGATGTCCCGCAGTTAAGCTCGATCG
>LFTP01000242.1 GCA_001513395.1 Clostridia bacterium DTU080 | reverse complement strand
AGATGTGTATAAGAGACAGCGATTGTGCTCGACCATGGCGGGGCGGAGGTGTCATACAGGATAACGAGTATCACAGCGCTTGGTGACGGGCGGTATGACGTTCGCTTTGACGGCATCATCGACAATGCGGGCGGCTATGCTGCCGGCACGGCTGTTCGACTGGAGAAGCGGTACTGCATGATCCCTGGAGGTTCGGCTGCCTATCTGGCCGAGGACATTGACGACCAAACGCTTACCTTCACCGTGAGAGACCGGGTTGATGCTCCTGGAAGCTCTGGTTTCGAGCCCGGGGACACGCTGCAGATCGACCTTGAACAGGTGGTTGTGGCGTCCGTTGATGGAAACACGATCACTGTGGAGGCTCGCGGAGCGAACGGAAGCTCTGTGTTGTCCCACCCCGCCGGCCGTCCAGTGGCTAAGTTGTCGCCGCAGGCCGGCAACCATGACCCGGCGTCCACGTCGGAACACGGAGCGTACCAGTATGGCATGATCCAGTCTTTGAGGACCGAACCTGACCTAGTTCCTCTCGCATGGCCCAAGACAGTGGGGAGCTCTGCGGGAGAGTGGATGGATCGGTTCTACTGGCGGAACTACCGTGCGCCAGCAGCCAATCGCGGCGGCTATTGGGACAGCGGGTCGAACGCCCGTGCTGGTTTCTACCTGTACGTGTACTATGTCCCGTCGTACGTGGATGCGTCCCGTGGCTTCCGCGCCGCTTTGCACTTGCCCTAATCTGGGTTCTGAAGTGTGAGAATCTGAGGGCCGAGCGATAGCGAGGCCCTCTCCCTGAAAATCTAGTAAGGAGATCGGATTAGGGTTGAGTCAGGATCTGGTCATTAGGCAGAAGGCAGAGGATATGATCGCCTACGCCTACGAGGCGCTGCGGCAGTTTCCGCGCAGCGAGAGACATACCTTGGCAGCGGACATCAAGCGGTCGATGTTCCGGCTTCTGGCGCTGATCATCACAACGAACAAGCGCTATTACAAGAAATCCACATTGCAGGATCTGGACATCGAGCTTGACGTGCTCCGTTCCTATGTCCGCCTTGCGATGACCCTGGGCTTCCTGCCCTTCCGCAAATACGAGATCTGGGCGGGTCAGCTCAATGAGATTGGCCGTATGGTAGGCGGTTGGATGCGGTCAGTGAAGCAGTAATCCATTGAGTTTTCGGGGTCTAGGCTGTATCTGCGCGAGCAGCCAATCGCGGCGGCAATTGGGACAACGGGTCGAACTCCCGTGCTGGTTTCAACCTGAACGTGAACAATGTCCCGTCGAACGTGAATGCGAACCGTGGCTTCCGCGCCGCTCTGCACAAGTTTTTTGGCCCGAAGGTGTCGCCCCACGGGACGGCATCCAGTGCCACAGTGCAAAGGAGTCTAGATCCCTGTCGCGCCGTTTCGTGCGGCCGGCAAAACACCTAAGAATGGAGGTGTGGTGCTTGTAGGCTCGGTCCGAAGGCTCTACACCTCCCTCTTCCCCAAGAAGGCTTAGGAGTGGATCTTCGGTTGGCTTGGACTGTAAAACACCTCTACCCGTACGTTTACGACTTCGAGAGTTTATACAACGCATACCTGAGAGCTAGACGCTGTAAGCGGTACCGGGCTGAAGTTCTGCGATTTTCGGCTAGGCTCGAAGAAGAACTGATAACCCTGCAAAATGAGTTGATTCACCACACCTTCAAGCCTGGTCGTCATCGGGAGTTCTGGATTCACGATCCGAAGACCAGGCTGATCATGGCCCCGCCATTCAGGGACCGAGTGGTACATCATGCACTGGTGGCCGTGATCGAACCTTTGTTTGAGCGGAAGTTCATAACCGATTCCTACGCCTGCCGAGTGGGTAAAGGCACGCACGCCGGGGCCGACCGGGTGACGGAATTCCTGAAGCTCGCACAACGGCAGTGGAAACGGGTCTATTGTCTCAAAGCCGACGTGAGCCAGTATTTCCCCTCGATCCACCACGGGATACTGAAACACCTTGTCAGAAGAACTATTGCGTGTAGCTCCACTCTCTGGCTGATTGATACGATTATCGACAGCACGGACGATGAGGGCGATCCAAACCCCAGAGGGCTTCCTGTTGGGAATCTGACGAGTCAACTCTTTGCAAACGTGTATTTGAACGAGCTGGACCAATTTGTGAAGCATACGCTGCGGATGCGATATTACGTACGCTACATGGACGACTTTGTGATCTTGCATCACGATAAGCGGCTGCTGTGGGACACGAAGCGCGAGATCGAAGGGTTCTTGGAAGACAAACTCTCTCTGAAGTTGAACCACAAGACCGGGGTGTTCCCGATCAGCCAAGGAATCGATTTCCTTGGTTACCGGATCTGGCCCACCCATAGGTTGCTAAGGAAGGGTAGCATAAAACGGGCTCGGCGGGGCTTCAAGAAGCTGGCTCGGGACTACGCCGAAGCGAAGATCCCGCTGGATCGAGTCAAAGCATCCATCATGTCGTGGCTTGGTCACTGCCAGCACGCGAACACCTACCGGATTCGAGAGAAGGTACTGGGGGAATTGATCCTTGTGAGGACGGCGAAAACAGGTTCTGAACAGGGAATAAACGAGCCCAAAAACGAGATTTAACGGTTATTTAAGGTTGACTATGTACGCTATAGTGTGTATAATATAGGTGTGGAGCGGGGGATGAGGAGGTTACCAAATGAAACGCACCACCTTCGTAATCCCCAAGGCCGACAACGACGGTCGGCCGTTCCCCACCAGGTTGATCGCCGAGCTGCAGAGGGAACTGCTCGAACAGTTCGGAGGGTACACGGTCCAGGATGTACGGGGAGCCTGGCTAGGGGACGACGGAAAGACCTACCACGACGAATCCTGGCAGTTCACCATAGTGATGGAAGAGGAGGGGATCGACAAGCTGGTAAAGTGGCTCGAAAAGGTGCGAGACCTCCTACGCCAACAGGCCATGTGGCTGGAGGTCTCGGAAACTGAATCAAAGCTAGTATAACACTGAGGCCCGGAGAGATACAACCCCCCCGCTCCCTCCCCTCCGGGCCAACTATGGAGGAGGAGGGAGAACGTGGCGACCTACAGAACACGCTTTGGCGATACCTACCACATGGACGAGTGGCCCGCTGAGCATGTACGGTGGATAGAGAAGGCGTACTTGTGGTATTGCCACAACATCGACTACGAGCACTTCGTGCAGCGCATACTTGGCCCCAGCAGCCCGGTGTTAGATAAGCGGCGTAATGGCCCGCAACCAACCCGGACACCGCTGTATGAGGTGGCCACGGATCTGCAGTTTAGGCTAGGTGTGAAGCAAGGGTTATTCGAAAAGGACTGGGAAGGCGAGGTGGACCCGGTATGGCCAGAACTCAAAGCAGAGTGAACGCCCAACGGGTGAACATCACGCTGCCGGCTGAGGTTCACCGTCTGCTGAAGGAAGTTGCACAGGAGCGGTACGGAGGTAATCTGAGCCGGTTTCTTGCCGACGCAGGGGTATTCTATGCGGGAGCTATTCGAGCCACGCAGGAGCCTACAAACGTCGTTTCAGGGACCTTCAAGGGTGAGTAAATACAGTGCCAAGGTGGGCGGTGCGGCCGAAGTTCGGCGCGCGCCGCCTGTCTCATTTCACGCGCCGATTCGTCTCATTTCACGCGCCGCGCTACAAATCGGGTACCTTCTTTTTCTATCTGCAGCCAAGGAGGAACGAGTGTGAAGCCATCGATTGTCAACATCAAGGACTTTGGAGCCATAGGCAACCGTATCGCCAACGACGCCCCGGCAATCCAAGCAGCAATCGACCACCTTGCGGCCCAAGGCGGCGGTACGGTCTTGGTGCCCCCGGGGGAGTATCTCTGCGGACCCATCCGGTTGAAGAGCCATATCACGCTGCATTTGACCGCGGGCGCCACCCTGTATGCTTCTCGTCGGCGTGAGGATTACGATGCACAGAGCAAAGGTGTCTTTTTGGCCGCCGATGATGCCGAGAACGTCACTGTTGAAGGCGCGGGTGCCCTCCACGGACAGGCGCCGGAGGAGCTGTTGCGCGGCGCAAAACAGAGGCCGGATTTCCGAACGCGTCTCGTTCTTTTTACAAACTGCCGTAACGTGCAGGTGCGCAATATCCGCATGTTGTACTCCGACTCTTGGACTCTCCACCTGAAGAGATGTTCCGACGTAGTGATCGACGGCATCACCATTTTCAACAACATCGACCGCATCAACTCAGACGGCATCGACCCCGACTCCTGCCGAAATGTACGCATCTCAAACTGCCACATCGTCGCCGGCGACGATTGTATTGTCCTGAAGTGCACGACGGCCCATCCATGCGAAAACGTTGTGGTTACCAACTGCACCCTCGAAAGCGGTGCTACCGCCATCAAACTGGGCACGGAGTCTCACGCCGCGTTTCGCGACGTGCATTACAGCAACTGCACCATCGATCGCTCATCAGGCGGTATCGGCCTGTTCGTGAAGGATGGCGCCTGCATGGAGCGGCTAACTTTTTCCAACATCTCGATTACCGACCGAGAGAACGAAAGCGTCGCCAGCGGTGCCGCGCCCATCTTCATGGACATTGAGCGCCGCCATGCGGACTCTCCTTTAGGGCATATCCGGGATGTCGTCTTGAATGGCATCCAAATCCACAGCCGGTTTCCCTCTTTGATCCAGGGGACCCCGGAGTCGCATATCGAAAACCTGACCATCCGCGATCTGTCGCACCGGGTCGAGCAATGGCAGGATTTCAGTCAACGCAAAAAACGAGGCGGCGGCGTGCGCACTACTTCAGACGAGCGAGACACACTCTTTGCTCGTCAGCCCGCCTACCTCACCCTTGCCTACGTTAACGACCTAACCCTCGACAACGT
>LFTP01000019.1 GCA_001513395.1 Clostridia bacterium DTU080 | reverse complement strand
CAGTCTCTAAGCCGAGACGCGAGCTAAAAGAGACGAGGGGCCGACCTTTTGGGACAGCCCCCCATGACAACTACCGTCTTAAGTAACGCAACGTAAAGATGTCATCGGAGACAGCCTTTTCGCTTACGCTGACAATCTGCAAGACCGTCTTGCTGCCTGCACTCAGATCCGAAAGAGTGATCTGATAGGGCTGCCACTCGCCTTTATCGTTACGGCGCAGATCCGAGGCGATCAACTCTTTCGTCCGGCGCTGACGCCGGTCATAGAACTCTACGGAGAGCGGTATTCGCGACTGTTTATCGATCGCCATGATGAGCTGGCCGTAGGTGGCATTTGAGCTCTTAGGCGTTAGCTTCAATACATAGCAGTCCCGTCCGTCAACAGTCTTGTCTTTTTCGCGGATCGGAGTGTATTCCTCGGAGAACGAAGAGCTTCCGCTGATTTCCTCATAGGTGAAGTCAGTACCCATGAACTTCCCTTTAACCGCACTGCCGGCTATAACCCGCTCACGACCAACGGCCGGCAAGTAAAGCCACATTTGCGTGCCTTGAGCCGGGGAATCGATACTGAGAAACTTTGTTCCCTTGACATCGGCCGGAGCTACAAAGACCACTAACTGTTTCGTCGTGCCCTTCCCATCATCCGAGCGGTACAAATCTACCTCCTGTGTCTTTGACTGCCCCCGCCTGTTGATAACCGTCATCGTGATCCTGGCTTCACCGCTGCCAGCAAATACACCTGAATCCGTAACACTGTCAAGAATCTCCTGAGCCGTAGGTTCAGCCGCCGTTGCCGCCACCGCGCCGAACAGTACAATCAACAAAAACAGGATGTCGAACACACCGAGCCTTTCGCGCAATGCAAGCACCTCCTAATCCTGAGCTACCGCCGCCGGGACCAGTGCCCCGCGGCAGAACAACTGATACACTTCTTGAGACAACTCCTCCGGTGATTCATCGCCGTTTCTGACCACCCAATCAAAGGCCACTGCGTGAATCATGCCCTGAAGTACCTGAGCTAGCCTACGGGAGGGCATCGCCCGCAGCAGTCCCTGCTGTATACCGGGCTCAAGCAGACTGGTTATGACTGCAGTCATGCGCTCCGAGGCGCGTTTTGCGGGTTCCTCCATTCCTTCGGCGATCTGTCCGAGTTGCCCGTAGAGAATGGCGATAAACTCTCTTTCCTCCAGGTAGAACAGGAAGTGAGCCTTTATGAGCCCTTTGATCGTGGCCATCAGGTCACACTTCTCGGATATTTGCATTTCAACTAATTGATTAAGCCGATCCATGCGCTCCTCAACCAGAGCCTGCAAAAGATCCTTCTTGCTCGAGAAATAAAGATAGACCGTGCCTTTGGCGATCGAGGCTCTCTCGGCTATGGTCTCTACCTTGGCCTTATGGAACCCGTACTCGGCGAAGACTGCTTGTGCGGCGGCCAATATGGCCGATCGTCGTTCGCTGCGATCGGGGATCACTGAGTCATTCACGGTCACACCTCCTTCTTCCGTCCACCGATATGCCCGATCGATTGCTTTTTACCTGCAGAGACATTCCGCAAGAGCAACACCGGCAAAACGGTAATGGCACTGCCACCTGACACCACCATGGTAGCCGCGATGAGACTGCCAAATTCACGTATCGGTTGGAAAGAGGAGAAGACAAGAATCACAAATCCTACAGCCACGGCGGCCGCGTTAAGCAACACCGCATAACCCGTAGTGGCTGTGGCTTTAACGACAGCCTCCTGCGCAGGCACGGCCCCACCTTTTCGCTCTTCTCTGTATCTCGTATACATATGAATGCTGTAGTCGATCCCCATTCCCACGGCGATACTGGAGACCAAAGCGGTGACCACGTTGAAGTGCAGTCCGAGCCAACTCATCACTCCGAAGTTGACTGTGATGGTGATGACTGTCGGGACCAGACACAGAGCACTGATCCTGACGGATCCGACGATGATCCAGACCAAGAAAAAGACCGCAACCAACGACAATACAAGGCTTTGCACCTGGCCCTCCGTGATCAAGTCAGCCATGGCCCGGCCCAAAATAGGGGTTCCCGTAACTTGAACGTGGCGCACTCCCGAAACGGCACGCAACTCTTCGCAGACCTCTTCCACTTGGTCCAGAATCATGCGTTGCTCCTTCGTTGTCGTCGCCCCTATGATAACCTCAATCTTGGCTTGCTGTTCATCAAGAGTCAGAAGTTGCGACAATCCGACGTCCCCGCTCATTGACAACAGCAAGAGATACTGAGCAACGGCTTCACGTGTGTCAGGAACGCGTTCGTAAGCCGAATCATCGGCATGCAAGACCCGCGAAACCCGCTTCACCACATCGACAACCGACAGGGGAGTCGACAGGTGTGGAATCCCGTTCAGCCGCTCTTGCGCCCTTTCCATGCCCCGCAGAACCTCCGGTTCGGTAATGGTACCGTCTACCACTATTTGAATGGTATTGGTGCCCCCGAAATGCTCTTGAACCAAGTCAAAGGCCTTGCGGGTGGGGCTTCCTTTCGGGAGAAAATTGATGAAGTCGGTCTCCACGGTCAAACGAGGCAGACCGATGGCGGCAAATCCCACCACGACGACGGCAATCGTTGCCACCACACGGGGATTGTGTGCCACCCAGCGGCCGAGTCGGGCCAAAGCGGCTGATTCACCCTGTTCGACACTCCGGGACCAGCCTCGGGTACCGCGAGCGCCAAGCAATTGAAGAATGGCGGGTATCATCACGGTAGAGACCATCAAAGCAACGAGCACTCCAAAGGCAGTGAACAAACCGAATTCACGGATGCGAATAATGTTGCTAAACGCATTGGACAAGAATCCGGCGGCAGTCGTGGCACCGGCCATGAAGACCGCCGGGCCCACCTGTCGAACCACACTTTCAACGCGCACTGAGTTATCGTCGGATTGCAACAGCTCTCCCCGATAGCGATGGAGGACGTGGATGCCGTAGGCACTGCCAACGCTGGTAAACACAGCGGGCAAAATGGCACTCAGCTGCGTCAAAGGCACGCCGAGAAAGCCCATCAGGCCGAGGGTCCATATTATGCTCACTACCATGGTCAAAAGCGGCAACAACACTCCCTGCCAATTGCGGAAACTGAGAAACAGCATCAACAAGATCAACAGGACCACAATCGGCGACAGGAGCGCCAGGTCTTTGCGCAGAGTGTCGTTCATCACCTCGGTGAGAACCGGACCTCCCGTGAGGTGAACCTTCATATCCCCGGCGGCCTCGTCGATCGCTGCCCGGATGGCTTTGACAGTTTCATCATTGTCCGCCCATTCTTCGAGTGTAAGCAGAATGAGAGTGAGAGCTCCGTCTTTCGATACCAACTTCCCTGCCAACTGATTGTCTTCCATGACCTGCCGACGGAAGTCTTCTACCTCGTCTTGAGTCGTCGGAAGCTCAGTCAGCATGGGGCTCACTTCGATTCCCCAGTCTGAACCTTTGATGTTCTCAATACTGGTCAGGCTGCGAACGGTATCAACGCCGTCAACGATGCTGAGGGCCTCAGTCAAACGATCCAGATCGGCGATGCCGTCCACCGAGAAGACTTCCTCGGCCTCTACCGCCAACATGATGTAATCAGAACTGCCGAAGGTCTCTTGAGTCTCTTTGAAGATGATCGAGCGAGGATCGGTCTCAGAGAAAAAATTAGCCAAGTCGGTAACCATGTTGATGCGCAGGGCACCGTAGCCAAAGACCAGAGTAACGAGAACAAACAAAGCCACGATCCATCCCGGATAACGCCGGATCGCCTTTGGAACCAACTCTCCCACTATCTGCCACACTCCTTTGTTACCCTCATGGTAAGCAGCCATCCTGAGACAGACCGAACTGACTGGCCGGTCAGTCATTAATTCCTACTATATGCCTCTTCATTCCCGCCGTCAATACCGAAGGAAGGCGCCGGACAGAAAACGAACACCTAGCGGAAACAACAGAAAAACGAGAAAAGGATGAGGAAGTGGCCTCATGAACCGTCCTAATATCGTGCTCATTGTCTCTGACGATCATGGCCGCGAAGCACTGGGTTGTTACGGCAATCCTGTCGTAGACACTCCCAACCTCGATGCTCTGGCCGCCGACGGCGTGCGTTTCACCAATGCTTTTTGCACCAGCGCCTCCTGCGCCGCCAGCCGGTCCGTAATATTGACCGGCCTGTATAACCACGCTAACGGCACCTACGGACACACGCACGGCGTCCATCATTTTTCTTGCTTCAATGGTGTACGCACACTTCCCGCTTTGATCAAAGAAGCCGGATACCGCACCGGACGCGTCGGAAAGACCCACTATGCCCCTGAAGACATCTTTCCCTTTGACTGGGGAGCCCCTCCGGGGAAGTTCGGACGGGATGATGTGCGCATGGCGGAGTATTGCCGTGAGTTCATCAGCGGCTCGGAGCCGTTTTTCTTGTACTGGTGCTCCCATAGCCCGCACCGGGCGGGAGTGATCGAAGATCATCCGCTGCGACCCAACGGTTTCGGCAATCCGAAGCAGCCTTTTCCCGGAGATACGGAGCGGCAGTACGCACCGGAAGATGTCGTGGTCCCCCCGTTTCTGCCTGACATACCCGAAGTCCGCGCTGAGTTGGCTCAATACTACCAAGCCATCAGTCGCCTGGATCGTGGCATAGGACGTCTGGTACAGATTCTCAAAGACGAAGGCAAGTATGATAACACGGTGATCATCTATATCTCCGACAACGGAGCGGCCTTTCCCGAGGCTAAGACTACGCTGTACGATCCCGGCATGCGTTTGCCCTGCATAGTCCGCAGTCCTTTGCACCGGAAGCGCAACACGACGTGTGACGGCCTCATCACCTGGGCTGATATCACGCCCACCGTACTTCATTTCGCAGGAGCCTACCAAGACCCCGAAAGCTTCCACGGCCGTTCATTCAAAGACATCATCGATCAAGAAGAACCCGAGAATTGGCGGGAAGAGATCTACGCGGCGCACACCTTCCACGAGATAACCAACTACTATCCCATGCGCGTCTTGCGCACCAAGAAATACAAATTCATCTGGAACATAGCCTGGAAACTGGATTATCCCTTCGCTAAAGATCTGTGGCAATCAGCCTCTTGGCAAGGTGCGCTTCGCCGTCAACTCAAGGATTTCGGAGCCCGCAGCATAAAGGACTACATCCACCGACCGCGGTTTGAGCTCTACGATCTGGAAGCCGACCCCAATGAAATCAACAATCTTGCCGATCATGCCGAGTACCGACAATTGGTACGGGAGTTCGCCGATAAACTCCGGGTTTTCCAGGAACAGACAAAGGATCCCTGGTTGCATAAGTGGACATATGAATAAGCCCTTGGGCAACGGATGACATACGGACTTCAGCATATTTGGCCCGATTGAGTCTTCGCAAAGCAAAAAGGGGCTGTCCCAAAAGGTCGGCCCCTCGTCTCTTTTAGCTCGCGTCTCGGCTTAGAG
>LFTP01000230.1 GCA_001513395.1 Clostridia bacterium DTU080 | reverse complement strand
AAACGGGATTGTCGTCAACACCGGCGGTACTACGACGGATATCGTCCTGTTGCGCAATGGTAGACCCGAACTCAGCCCCGCCGGCGCCGAAGTGGGCCGGTGGCGTACCAGCATCGCGGCCGTTAAGGGGCGGACTACGGGATTCGGCGGCGACAGTCACATCCGTCTCACTAAGAAGCAAACCGTCGAGGTGGGGCCGCACCGGGTGATACCTTTTTGCGTGGCGGCGCACCAATGGCCTGAGATTAGCACGGAGGTCAAACGTCTGGCCGCCGAACAGAACGGCGTTCCGACCCTTTATCAGCCCTTCGACTTCCTCTGTCTGCTCCGGCCGGAAGCTGTCGCCAGACTAAACGGTACCGATAAACGCATTGCCGATGCTTTGGCCCAGGGGCCGCTGTCTCTGCCCCAATTGGCGCGAGAGTTGAACATCTCGCATCCCGCGTTACTCGATATGCGCCTTGTGGAAAACAGTGGAGTTGTAGGTCGCATCGGACTTACGCCCACCGATTTGTTACACGTGAAAGGGCTTTTCAAGCGGTTCGACACGGAGGTCCCCCGGATAGTAGTTGAGTCGATCGCCGCCGTCCTGGGTAAAACGACAGCCGAATTTCTCACCTATGTGTATGAGCTGATCAGTGAACGGCTGGCTTTGGAAATCCTCTCTCACTTGTTAGGCACGGGAGAACCGTACTCGTTTGAGCTGCCGGGTTGTTCCTCATGCGATCAACTCGTCAGACTGGGGCTTAAGCAGATTTCTCCCGAGAGCAAAGGCGGTCTGCATGTCAGGTTCGCTTTGGACTATCCCCTGATCGCTTTAGGAGCGCCCGGTGACATCTATCTCCGCCGCACGGCCGACCTTCTGGGCACACGTTGTATAGTGCCGCCTCGCAACGCAGTGGCCAATGCCGTAGGAGCCGTAACCGGCAACGTGGTCTGCACCGTGAAATGCGCCGTGGTGCCCATCTATGACACGGCCGGGATCACGGGCTATCGGATCACGGGCTTACCGAACGGCGCGTGTTACACGGAGTTGGAGAAAGCCATACAGGCGGCCCGGGAGCAGGCAGTGCAACTGGCCAAAGAGCGTGCCCGGGCCGCGGGTGCTTCCGATGTGGATATTCACCTGTCCATCGACAAAGCCGAAGAGGTGGTCCATCTGGAGACCGCCATCACGGCTACAGCCATCGGTAAGCCGGATTATCGTCAAGGGGCGTCGGCGCGATGCGACTCACACACCGGATGTCAGGCCCTATCCGGGAAGTGACCCGGTACTGATCCGTAGTGATATACCTGGGTGATAGCAAAAGCTGGCATGAGAATCGTCGTACGGACGATTTCCATGCCAGCGGCCCGCGTCCTTATCACCTACCTCGCCCCAAGGCCCTGCTTCAACCCAAGCTGCATCGCGTCCTACCTCCCGCCGGAACCGCATCGTCGAGGCACATTGGGCCGGTATTGCTATCGCCGGACTCGCTTCGGAAACCGAAGCTGATCGTCTTTGTATCCGTATACGGCACGAGGGGCGGAATCGCCGCCGCGTAACACGGCCCTGACGCTTCGTTTACGTACAGGTTGAGACTCTGCTGCGGTATATCTATATCCAACGGGACCTCCTTGACCCAAGCTAATCGTAACGCACCCACAGCTGCACATCATACAAGTACCACGCCGGCAGGCGCACCACTCCCTGCTCATCGACACGGAAGCGCACCAATCGGCTGTCGTCGTAATAGTCTCCGGGAGCCGGCCGGTTGGTGACATGGATCCGCAGTGTGTATTCGTCCGGCTTAGCCCCGATCATAGGCAAGGTGATGACAAACACATTCTCATCATCAGGTTCCTCATCGAATGGTCCGTTAAACCGGAAGCCCGGCGCCGTCCAACCCTTCGGATGTCGATAGCCCCCGTAAATGACATCAAATCCGGGTGGAATGGGATCCACATCGCCTTTGTTGGGCAGACGTATGAGGACGCTGCCGACGATCGCTTCACCTGAGGCTTCTGCACCGATCCGCAGGCGCAGACTGTGAGGATCGGGGGTCATCACACCGAGTTCCGTGATCCCCAAAGCGTTGGCCGTGACGGCCGGTCCTGCCCACTTGAGGTGCAATGCCTGTTCACTTTCCCGAGGCGCCCTGATTTCCAGCTGATTGACGCCCCGGCGTATCCAGCTCGGATCGATGATGTATTCCAGATAGGAACTTCCCGCCTGCGGTTGACTCAACAGGTGCCCGTTGAGTCGGACCTCCAACTCCCTGTTCGGCGGCGCACCTGCCGTATGGAGCTGCAATGTGAACACGGGTGTCAACCCCATCTCACGAGCCGCCTCGATGTCTTCGCCCACATCCACGGTCAACTCTGCAGTTGTGTTCTCCCACAGTACCAATGGTGAATCGGGAGTCACGATAGGAATGCGGAAGAAGTTCTTGGCCTCCCCCACTCTCGTGTTCGGATTGGCCGTTCCGGAATCTCCCCGGATGCTTACGAGATAGACCTTTTCCTTGCCGATCAGGGTCTCAGGACTGCCGATCTCCCGCAACATAGGATGATTGGCCGCGAACATGTTAAACAAGTGTATGCCCGCTGCTCCGGCATGCCAGACGTTCATCGCCCGTGCGCGATAGGCCTCCAGACTGCGACGCGTCGCATCCATGGCACCCGGGTCGGCAAGACTTGCCACGCGTGACTCATCCAGACTGGGGTATACCGGTACGCCGTAGCGACGCCCGAGCTCAACGCTTTCTTCCCACCGGTTCAAACGGAAGTATCCGCCGGGCATAAACATGTCCACCAATCCTTCTGCCAGCCAGCGCTCCAGATCAAGCCCGATGGCTCGACAGTACTCCAGCGTGTCCGGCACGCGCACGGCAAGCAGAAAGGGCCGACCTCTTACGGCTCCCAGCTCTCGCAGACGATTCCTGATCCGCCGTATGAGCTCCGTCATGGCATCTAGTTCGCCTTCAGTTATGGATTCGCCCCATGCCACTCGTTTAAAGAAGACAGGGTGACGGAAGAAGTCAAGGAAAATACCGTCTACATCGTAGTTCTCCGCCACTTCCTCGATGTAACGAAAGGCCAACTCGCGCACCAGTGGCTCGGCGTAGTCCACCCCTGACCACGCTCCATATGGTGGCCGTCTGCTTGCCGAGCCAAAGAGCTGATCCGGATTCTCCTTTTTGAACTGCGAAAACATGGGCTCGGTGTAGGCATCGTGCGTATCGTTCATGCGCATGGCCCAAAAGATCTCGAAACCGTTTTCCCGAGCAAAATCGATGACCATCTGCAGTGGATCGGTCCCGCGCAGAATCAGCTCTGGAGTGATATTGTTTCGATAGACACCTTCTCGAGTTGTGAAAATCTCACCGATCCGGGTGGCATGCGAAAAACCGCCAAAGGTTCCCGCCGTAGTATCGTAGATGATGGTATCGACCTGTGAACCGACAAGGGGTCTGATACGCGGATCTAGGAAGTTCTCCATCGTGCGCGGCGAAGACGGGGCTCGCGCGTCGTCTCCGTCATTGTTGAAAATGATTCTGCGAGGACGGTCTCTTGCTATCGACCTCAGTCGGGCTTCCTCATCGAGACTGATCCGGAGAGGAGCGTCATTCACACGTTGTTCGAGACTCGCCAACACCTCCGTTGTAGACGGCGCAACGCCAAAGCTGATCTCCGTACCGAAGCGCCGTAAATCAATGGATAAGCCGCATTCGACGCGCAACACCATCCGCCAAACGCCAACGCTGCCGGGCACGGGAAGATCAACGCTCAATGATAGTTCACGGACTTGCGAATCAATATCCAGGTCTTCATCGAGGATAACGACCGGCGGCAGGTCCCGGATTTGAATCTGCCCGGTTTGCAGATCACGCACCGCTCGTGCCAAAGAGGCTGTAACCTTCAGCGGCACGTTTCGGACTGGCGCATCACCTTTTACCCTCATCCGAAGGCTCAGCTTGTCCTTCCGCTCGCTGACTTCGGCGTCGGCAAAATCCACATGGAGCCAACCTATGGACAACTCCTTGGCGGAAGTGAGCCAAAGATGGCCTTGACTGTAATACTCCAAAGCGACGGTGGCCTGACCGGGCCATTGAGTCAAGGGATAGACAAAGCTAATTCTGGGTTCAGTGGCTTGAACGGGCCCCAACTCCCTTGTCTCGCCGGTATCATGGTGAACGATCCGCAGAAGATACTCGCCCTCGGCGGGAGAACCCGGAGTGTCAATATGGATCAGCAGAGGCTCCGTCCGCTCAAAGGAGCCGATCAAAGGTGCCATGGGCCTCGACTCAGGAGTGGCCTGCAATTTGACACCGACAGGTACGTACAGAGGATAGACATCCAAACAGCTGACACGTACCCTCGCATCATCCGAATCTCCGAACGCTCCAGCCGCAAGGAAGAACCGGGAGGAGGACATGGTCAAGACAAAGGCATCAGCGTAAATGAGCTTATCGGCGGTCTCATCGAAGATATGCACGGCACAGCCGCCTGATCGGGGATCGTAGCTTATGGTCGATGTGTAGGTGTGTCCGACCTCAGGTATGGCAACCAGCAGATCGATGTGATCAACATAATCTTCTCGTTGGCTCCTCAACTGGATCTTCCAGATCGGGAACCAGCCTGACGGCATCTGAGACCAGGTCACTGCCATCCCCAAGCTCGGCTCGCCGGGCAGGCGAGAAAGGCCGACCAACCACACCTGCGTCTCCGTATCAAAATCCCAATCGCTTCCGAAAACAACCTTGCTGATCACGGTTACGGGACCGTCCACGGCTTCACTGCCCAGAATTGCTCCTTCTTCAGCTGTCTCACCCAACACCTGTTGTGTACGTCGAGTAAGATCGGGTATGATCTCCATGCCGTACGCACTGGACAGACAACCGAAGAACAGGATCACGAAGATTGTTGCGGTAAACAAGACAACGAAGGGGAAGCGTAAAGACATAGGACTCACTCCCGCATTATCTGTCATTTCTGTATTCCACACAACAGCACCGAGCCCTCTGTCATGGAGAAAGGTGTTCAATGGTCCATGGCGGAAGTCAGCGAAAAACAGGTTCTGCTGAACAGGAGGTTCGTCTATGTCCACAAAGGTCGGCATCGAGTTTATGTTGAACACGCAACTGAACAGGCAAGAGGCTACGGCTCAACAAAGGGGCCTTCCCCCACCTTCGCCGGAAATGCCCGTACCCGCGGGCGCTGAGCGGATTGCCTTGCCACCTGTGGAACAGCTGCCTGATTTTCCTTGCGATCTTACTGCGGCGATAGGCCAACGCAGAAGCGTTCGGGAGTATGCCGAGACGCCGCTCAGCATCGAAGAGCTAACTTATCTTTTGTGGTGTACCCAAGGAGTGCATCATAGCAGACGGGCCGCCACTCTGCGCTCCGTTCCGTCCGCCGGCGCGCGCCATCCTTTCGAGACATTCTTGCTCATCAATCGGGTGGATGGACTGCAACCGGGTCTGTATCGGTACTTAGCTTTGTCTCATGAATTGGTGGTTCTGCAACTCGACTCAAGTCTGACGGAAAGAGTAGTGGCCGCCTGTGCGAACCAGAGGTTTATCGCCAAAAGCGGGGTGACGTTCTTCTGGGTGGCCGTACCCGCACGGACCACCTGGAGGTATGGAAGTCGAGGTTACCGTTACATCCATCTGGATGCCGGTCACATCTGCCAGAATCTCTATCTGGCCGCTCAAGCCATCCAATGCGGCTGCTGCGCCGTGGCCGCCTTCCACGACGATAGGCTCAACGAAGTGTTGGGTCTCGACGGAGAAAACGCCTTTGTCGCCTATGTCGCACCTTTGGGAAAACGCGCTGACGTGAATTCATAACCGATTGCGACGCAAGAAGGGGTGATGTTCGCCTGACGGGCGAGCATCACCCCTTTCACATCGCCTCTTTCATTCGGCCATAGTCCGGCCGATGGACCCTTGTGCCACACGCGGGACCATCAGCGCCAGCGTACGAATCAGTCGTTAGTTACCGGCCAGAAGCGGACGAATCAGACGATCAGCCTCTTCCAGCGCGATCCGCGTGGATGTCTCGCCATTCCAGATGCGAACGAGCTGCTGCTGGAGAATGGTCATGATCCGATCATCCTGGACGATACCCTCTTTGAGATAGACGTTTTTCGGATGGACCGATTGCTCAAAGAAGACAGACCAGTTCTTCGGCAGATCCACCGGCATCAAGGTGTTCCATCTCAAGGCCACTTCCCGGAACACCGACAGTCTGCCGGTGTGTTTCACAAACCGCCGATGCGCGTCCTCGGTTGTGCCGATGAATTTGACCCATTCCCAAGCGGCATCCTTGTTGGCACTGTGGGCACTGATCTCAAAACCGTTCAGAGACACGTTGGTTGCGTTGTTATCCGGACCGTAGGGCTGGGGTGCGACGTCCCATTCAAATCCGACGTTTCTCATACGGGTACCGAGAATCCCAGGTCCGTCTACCGTGTCAATGGCTGCTTGACCGGTATACAATGCGCCACCTTTGCCGTGCGGCTGAGTCGTACCGTCTTCCCAGATCAGCTTTTCGATGAACTCAACACCGGTTATGACTGGATCGCTCAGAATCATGCTCTTCGTCGGGAATATGTCCCGGTCAAAGAAGTTGCCCCCGGCCTGGACCGTCTGGATATACGGACGGCTCCTCACGCGATCGAGACCCCATACCTGCACGTTGCCGTCGGCCGATCTTTTCGTCAGTTTACGGCCGTACTCCCTCATGGTATCCCAGTTCCACTTCTGCCCCAGCTCTGCCGGAGGCGTCAAGCCGGCCGCGTTCAGCATGTCAAGGTTATACCAAGTGACGATTGAATACGCTTCAATCGGCAGCATAAAGAGCGTACCGTCGGGAGCTGTCAAAGCATCGAGCATCGGCTTTGGGAATTTATCGGCCAACCTGCGTTCCCGATTAAGATACGGCCTCAAGTCGAGGAACAGACCGTCAGCCACTGCCGATCCAGCACCATGGGTGGGCAGGTCCAGCACATCCGGCGAAACGCCGCCGGCGATCATGACCAAGAACTTCTCATAGGCCCCGATTTGAATGTCAACCTTGTACTGCGGATAAGCCTCCTCAAACAACTCGGCCATTTCATATAGGAATTCCTGCCACGACTCGCTATGCGCACTGGTAGACAAGTGGGTAATCGTATACTCTTCGCCGCTTGCGACGCCCATCGCACAGAGCAAGACAACAACGGCAGTCGCAATCATCAGTCGACTCTTCAACAAGACTAATGCACCTCTTTCAACGCATCTGGCTCGGTTCTTGACAGTCCTCCACCGTCACGAAACCCTATATCCTTCTTAGTACGCCACGTCCCGGCCTTTTCCTCGAGCGAAATCGACCGGAATCACTGCAGCCAAGGCTTCAGGCGCAGTGTTTACTTCTATCTCACAGCTCTTTCCTGCAAAAACCGCCGACACTGTCCGATGCATCCGTTCGAGACCGACACCCACCTCCAATTGCCCACCCAATATGCCTCCGATAAAGCCCTGCATCGCATCCCGCAGCGTCCGAGGGACATATGTATCAGGATGACTGATCAGCTCGATCCACACTTGTTCCCACTTGGAACGGCGGGGAACAAGGAAGGAATGGCGAATCGCAGTCTGCCGCGACGCCGATGGGCACCCCGCAATACGAATACGATCCCCCGAAACGTCCATGGCCAGGTACTTGATCCATTGCCAGGCTCTTTCCGGATGGCCCAACTCCGTGCTGAGCACCCAGCCCAGGATCTGCACCTGACTGCCACCCCGAACCGGCTTTGGTTGCCCCGACCTGCACATCCAGGACAGTTCGGGACGGCCCGGCTTTGAAGCCAATAGGTATGAAGCCCTGTTCGTAGCCTCTGAGAACCGAACTCTGCGACGAAGCGATTCGATGTATCTGATACACATCACGCAGATACTGCAAAGCCGTACGGACAGGCTCCGTCGTGAGGCGAATCTCCAACGAATCGATATAGCGATCGAATACTAAGCCGCCCGCGTTGTGAACCTAAGAAGGCCCACGGTTGACGGCATTGGAAAGGTGTGCGCCATAGCGAACCGTTCCGTCGGGCTTCTCACCAAAGAGAAGTGTCAGCCTGGCAATACATCTCACCCTAATTAACCAAATGCCGTTTGACCCCCAGGAACGTTTCCGCCTGCAGGGCAGACGGCGAATCAATGATCAAGGCGGGCCAGCTTGACGTTGTCCCAATAGGTGACACCGGTGTAGTTGGTGTTACAATAGAACCAGACCGTGACATAGGCCGTCTGTGCCGGGGCATTCGCCCTCAGCACAACTGTCTCCCACTCCCCGACGCGCCCCGAGGTGCGTACATATTGAAGATCGATACGGGTATTGGCTTCGTTCCAAAACTCCAGATACAGCTGGGGATTCGGTCCTTCCTTTTTCTCGCAATACACATCTGCCGATGCCATGTACATCCCCGCCGCAGCAGGCATTTTCTCGCTGCGTATCCAAATGCTCTTGTCTGCCTGTTCTCCGTCGATCCGCAGACTGTACTCACCGTGCGAAGCGTGGGCGGCGGAGGTTTGAAGCACCGTGCCCAGATAGTAAGCCTGACTCGGAGACCATGCCGGAATCCGGCCGTCTGCCATCGGCTCCTCAAAACTCGAATTGGGCAAAGCAATCATGTCCTCGGACCACTCCGGATCGGACAGCGCCGTCCAGGGAAGCGATACGGTCAGGGCGATCTCTTCCCGCTCTATGTATAAACTGCGAGAGTGAACGGTCTCATCGCCCACTGAAACGGTCAAGGTATGGTTTCCCTGAACTACATCGGTGAAGACAAATCTTCCATCGACTCCGACAGTGCCTGCCGCGGCATCCAGCTCCACCCGCAATCCCTGCAGTCCCGAGACGCTATTGCCCAACGGATCGACGATCAGCACTTCGACCACGTGGGCTAATGCTGATGGAACAAGCACCATGAAAACGGCGGACAATACTGCCACTGCCCGGATGAAGACGCCTTGACAGCGCATGCTACACCTCCCTCTGACAGGTTATAACCGCTTGTCACTAGGCCAACCGACGGAGTCCCTCCTGACGAGCGATGGATATAGCCTCCAGGAATTCGCTCCTGCGCAGTGGCCTTCGCAACTGCGGATGCTCCAACGCCCGGTGTGCCGGACGATACTGTCCCATCACATTGACGTACGTGTCGCCAGACAACTCCCGAGCGATGAAACGCATGATCTCACGGGTCTGATCGAGCGCTCCGGGCATCACCAAATGCCGAACGATGAGCCCTCGGCGAGCAATGCCACGGGAATCGGTGATCAAGTCTCCCACTTGCCGATGCATCTCCCGCAAAGCCGTCTTGGCCACGGTCGGATAGTGCTTGGTCCCGCAAAAACGCTGGGCATCCTCTTCGTTGGCAAACTTGAAGTCCGGCATGTAGATGTCAATGACGCCATCCAGCAGTTTCAGCGTAGGCAGCGCATCATAGCCGCCCGTGTTATACACCAGAGGCAGTCGCAAACCCTGTTCGACAGCGATGACCAAGGCCTCAAGTATCTGTGGCACAACATGGCTCGGAGATACGAAGTTGATGTTGTGACAGCCCATGCTCTGCAACTGCAGCATCATGTTCGCCAACTGTGCGGCACCCACCTCTGAGCCCAACCCGCCGGCGCTGATGTCGTAATTCTGGCAAAAGACACACGCCAGGTTGCAGTTGGCAAAAAAGATCGTCCCTGATCCACCCGTCCCTACGAGGACTTCCTCTTCGCCGAAGTGCCGACCAAGACTGGCCACCACAGCACGGCGGCCCGTGCGACAAAGGCCCAGCTCCCCATGCAGGCGATCACTCCGGCAAGCATGGGCACACATCACACACTGTCCCAGTCCTTCCATGGCTGTCTCAGCCCGCCTGGCGAGCTCCCCATCTTCGTAGAGGTCAAGATATCCCGGTCGCCAGTCCATGATCTGGCCTCCTTGCTGACGTTGCTGCGCATCACCAACAACACCGCCACCTGCCGCGGAGTATGAGATCAAGTCAAGTGCTCAACGTTACAGGACCTAGCCATCTGTCACCCCTAACCTGCCCCACCGACTATATCCGGTCGGCCGGAATAAGCGCTTCCTGACGAAGATTTCCGGCCAACCAATTCATCATCTCATCCACTTTTGCCATCCGAGACGGCCAACGCATCCGTGCTGCATCGCTAAGCAAACAAGCCATGCCGTTACCCGTTGCGCGGCAGTCCCGAAAGACTCTCCCCAGCCAGTGGACCTCCGGGTACAATCGCCGGGTGGCCAGGCGGAACAGGCGCATGACATCCGCCAATATCTCTCCCGACAAGACTTCAGCGACGAGGAAGTGCTGTCTCTTCACCGCCGCCCTGGCGCGATCTGAAGCCGTCTTGACACCCCCCAATCCTCCGGCAACTCAGATATGACGGCTTTTCTGGCCGACACAATGTCACGCGCGTCGATGACGGGCATCAAGTGCAACTGTTCGTAGAGTCTTTCCACCGTCGTCTTGTGAACACTGGTGAAGTACCCTTCCATTCTCGTTCAGCGATGAAGTGCGCTTCCCTGCCGAGTACACGAAAGTCGAAGCGAGGTGAGGTGAGGTTTCGGATTTGATCATAGCAGTAGTCGGGGGCAATGGCGTAAATATCGACGTCGGAACACTCATAGGCAAAACCGCAGCTGAGTGATCCTCCGATCGCAAAAACCACGGATTCTCCCACCGTCGGCAGAACCTTTTTCGCGTATTCACGCACCTGCTCAACCCCACTGACCATTGACACCGACACCTCCGCCGGAAGGCCTTGCCGACTGTATAGGCAACGATCAACCCGCTTGCTCCATAAAGAAATAACTGGCGATATGACAGATCACCAAGTGGGCATCTTCCGCCCGGCCGAAGTGCTCTGTGGGTACGACAATGGACAGATCCGCCAGTTCTTTGAGCCGTCCGCCTTTGCCCCCCACCAGTCCCACGGTACGACACCCGTGTTCTTTGGCCCACTCCACGGCCTTGACCACATTCGGTGAGCTGCCGCTGACGCTGATGGCAATGACTAAATCCTCCGGTTGAGCGAAATTCTTCAGCTGCTCCACAAAGATGTCCTCATACTCAAGATCGTTGCCCAAAGCGGTGATCCAAGGTGCGTTATCAGTGAGAGAAAGAACACGAAACCGTTGAGGTCTGCCCAGCGATGCACCCTTACCGACATCTGTGGCAAAATGCGCCGCCGTGGCCGCGCTGCCGCCGTTGCCGATGACAAAGACTGTGCGTTGTCTTGTCCGGGCTTCGGCCATCCATGTGACCAATTTGGCTATTGGCTCTTTGGGCAACGACCGAAGGACGTTTTCAAGCTGCTCGAGATACGATTCAATGAAACCCATGATCTCGGTAGCCACCGTTTTATTCCCTCCTCAGCTCCTGCGTCAGTCGGGCGGCGCCCCACAGCACCGAGTCATCCCCAAGGGAACTGGCTACGATTTGGGGGCCGTGCTCGTCGGGATCCAACATGAAAGATCGAGCGGACCGCTCAACGGCCTCGATAAACCACTCACCGGCTTGCGAGACCCCGCCTCCGATGACCACGACATCCAAATCCAAAAGGTTGTGCAACCCGCCTATAGACGCTCCCAAGTATTTGGCCGTGTCGTCGACGATCCTTTTCATCAGCGGATCGGAGCCAGCGGCACTAAAGACGTCCCGGGCCGTCGTCACATTCTCTGCCGCAGACAAACGGTTGGCCTCTTTGAGGGCCTCCCGGGCCCGTCTGGCGATAGAGAGACCTGAACAGTAGGCCTCAAGACAGCCTTTGTTACCGCAGCTACATATGACATCACTGTCGGCGAAGATCGGAGTGTGGCCAACCTCACCGGCGCGTCCCCGTTTTCCCCGATAAAGACGGCCGTCCAAAACAATGCCTCCGCCGATACCGGTACTCACGGTGTAGTAGACCATGTGCGTTGCACCCTGCCCCGCCCCATAGTGGAACTCCCCCAAAGCGGCCGCATTGGCGTCATTGTCCACGATACAAGGGATCCCAAAGGCCTCGCGCAGAACATCAGGCAAGGCCACGTCCTCCCATCCGGACACGTGATGTGAACGCACGATGCGCTGGTTGTGGAAATCCACCGGACCTCCGAAACCGATCCCGCAAGCCTTGACCGGGGCGGAAGCCTCCGTTAAAAGGCGCCTTCCCTCGTCAATGATCTGCCGGATCATCCACGAGGCGCCTCCCTCACGCTCCGTGGCCCGGCGTACTCTGGCCACCATCTCCCGATCGGATATCAAAGCCAGGCGGAATTGCGTTCCGCCGATGTCAATCGCCAGTAAAAGGTCTTTCAAAGGGCAGCCCTTCCTTCTTTAACGCAACAGTGATCATAGTCGACGGCTACATCGAAGCCAAAGCCTTGATCTGTTCATTCGTTAGCGCACGATCATACAGACGGACATCGCGCAGCTGACCGTGGAAATCATCCACGGGTCCGGAACCGATGAGAAACGGAGCGTCGTTGTCGATGTTCATCGAGCGCAATCCCGCATCTTCGGCAGAGGCTACCATGCGGCCATCAACAAAAAGGGCCAGTGACGTAGCGCTCCTGCGGGCGGCGATATGGTGCCATCCGGGAGAAAGCTCATGATCATGGGTCACGCACTTGCCGGCCTCCATAGAAAACACCCGGCCGGAAGGCAAGGTTCCGCAGTAGAGCCGGCCACCGTAGACGGCCATCGACCAGACCCGCCTATAGCGGACGTCAGGAGTCATATCGAGCTGCTGTAATCTGCTCCATTGCTTTGGGCCGTCATATCGGTAGACTTCTGCCAAGGGAAGGGTTCCGGCATACAGCTTGCCGTTGTAGACCATCATGCCCATTACTTCCAGTTCGTTGTCCAACCGACCCCGATCTATCCAGCGCTCGCCGCCCGCATACTCAAAAACCCTGGCCTCAGGCCACGCCCCGATCAGCAGCATGCCGCGATGGATGACAAAAGAATAGATCTGGGTCATGCCTTCTTGAAAGCCGCATGACTCCCAGGCTCTCTCTCCTGCATAGCGGAAGACTCCGCCTCCTTCGTTGCCCGCGGCGTAAAGATCTCCGGCAAAGACCGCCAACGACATCAAGCGGCGGCCGGGTGTTCCGCAGTAACGCCAGGCATGGCCGTCATAGCGAAACACCCCCTGACTGTACCACGGAATGGCATACAACTGTCCCCGAAAGACTGTCAGACAGATCACGGAGTCCGCATCGGGCAGCCGTCCGCAATAGACCCACTCCTGCCCGCCCGCATAGCGGTATATCGCTCCGCCGGGGTTTTTGTTTTCCGAGGGAGGCAGGCTTGAGCCTTCGGCTCTGTAGCGGGTGACACCGGCATACAATTCACCGTTATAGACCGCCAAGGAAGCCACGGAATTGCAGGCATCGGGACTGCCGCAATCCTCCCATGATTGCCCGCCCAGATAGCGATAGACATGCCCTCTTTCGTCGTCTCCCGTCTCAAACGTGGCGGCGTAAAGACTGCCTTCGTAGGTGGCCAGGGCCATGACGCGCACAGCCCGACCGGGACGTCCGCAATCCCGCCAGACAGGTTTGCATCCTGCGTCAATGCCGAAGTACAAGTGACGGTAATTGGACTGATGAGAAGTGACGCCATGTGCGGTCATGATTCCCAAGTTGAATCCTTGACGCGTCCGGGGATCATACCAGGCGGCCAGATCACCGAGCACATCATCCAAGATCGCATCCGTCTTCGCCCAAAGGGCAATGGTGAAATCCTCCGTGCCTCCGAGGCGAATCCGCTCCTCAATCTTCACCGAACTCCCATCTTCAAACGGCCAATGAGCAAGCAGACCGGCATCCATAAAAGCCCCCCCGCTTGTTCCTACGCAGGCTTGATATCCAACACAGGCGTGCCATCAATCGCATCGAGGTTCCGCACCAGCAAGACATTATCCTGCACGGCGACAAGCTCCACGACCGTCGCTCCGATCCCATTTGGCCGCCGCGGGCTGCGCAGAGCAAAAACACCCCGTTTGGGTCTTGAGCGATCACCCCGCGGATGCTGCAGCAGTGAATAGCCCTCAGAAAGGTGAAAATAAAACAGCACCAACAACGAATCTCCGGGGCCTAAGCCCTCAAGTCCTTCGACCAAGTCCGGTCGCAAAATGATCCGTGACTCAACCGAACGAATGGCCTCCGGAGGCGCTGGTTGAGTAAAAGAGTTCTCCACATACCCGATAGCACGAAAAACGATGGGTGCATCGGGGAATCTCCGCTCCATCACGTCCGTCATCCACCTTTCCGGAATGGTCACACAGGCCAACAGCAATTCTCCAAAGTCGGCTCTTTTTGCCTCTTGGCCATCCAAGCCGGATTTCCTTTCCGCCAGGAGTGGGGGCAAGCGATGACGAATGAGGCGTCATGAAAGGTGGGTGCCCCGATGCATCGGCAAAAGACTATCATCTCCATCGCCTGTCTGCTCATCCTTGTTGCAGCAGCAGCCTTCCTTGTTTCCCCCTATATCGTGATCCGCAAAGCAAGGCAAGCCGCAGAAAACGGAGACACCGAGGCTCTTGCTCACTATGTTGATTATTCCGCGGTGCAAACCAGTGTGGAGAAAGCTTTGGTGAGCATGGCTCTGCAAGAGATGGGGATCGCCGAGCACACCCTGTCGGAATTGGATACCGCGGTCTTGGGACTCTATGTCTATCCGGTAGCCCAGCAGATGGCCTCCCCCAGTGCGGTTGCGGCCATGCTCAGCGGCCGGGCCCCCGATTTCGGCGCAGTGCCCGAGCCTGACGTGCTCATTAAGGATAAGGCCTTGATCACTATGCGTTACCAAGGCCTTAACCGTTTTGCAGTCATCCTGTCTGATTATGAAAACGCTCCGCAAAGCATCGCTATGATTTTCCGCAGAAAGGGCCTGTCGTGGCAGATGAAGGCCATCGTCTTTCAAGGGATATGAGAGGAACGAAGGCCAAAAATCACCGATCAATGCACGATGACGGCCAAGCTGTTGCCCTCGTCGGCATAGGGGTGCTGAGCCGCCAACGACACGTCGCAGTGCTGGCGAAAACACCCGTAACGCCACAGATATCCTGAGACAGGGGCTTTGACCTCAGTGATCTTCAGGGTTTTGTCGGAGATCAGATGTCCAAGAAGCTCGCCTTCCTCGACTCTATCGGAGGGCTCAAAATCCAAAACGGCAAACAAGCCGCTTTCGGGAGCGACGATGTTGGTCTGCTCCCGTTCATTGATCCACAGTTGAGGCTCATCCAGCCCCTCGGGCTCTCCGACCATCAGGCCCAGGAGCTTCGCGCAGTTCGAGACGGCGCGCACCGTCCGCCGCACCTCTTTGGGAACCACCATATACTGCCCGGACAGCTCGATACAGATCGCCGGGCGCCCGGTATGTATAGACCAGTTCCTCAGCGACGTCCCCTGCGGACTCTTATCGGACAACGGGCGAAGCGCTCCGGGCTGAACAAATCTCACGGCCGTGCAGCGCGCCATCTCCATAGCCTCTTCATGCCCTTCATGAACCAGCACCGTGGTCCCCCGAGTGCGCGGCCAGCAATGCAGGTCGATGACATGAGTGGCCTCAGCCAATACGTTTTGGCTCAAGGCATAAGTGATCCGTTCGCCGTCGGTGCCGTCGGCACTGCCGGGCCATGTTCTGTTGATGTTTTCAACGCTCGGATCGCCATAGGGGGTTTCAGGACCTGAGTTCGCATGGGGACGCCGATTCTGGAGTGCGAGCAGATTGGCAAACGGTACCATGAGCACGCACCCTGCTTTGAGCTCCCTTTCAAAGACGGGAAGCAGCCGGCGTATCACTTCCGCTCCCTGGACCTCGTTTCCGTGTTGGGAAGCCATAATGAGCAACGTCGGTCCCGGAACCCCTGAGTCGATCCGCCAATAAGGTATGTTCAACTCCTGCGATGTCAGCTGCGCGTTCACGGTGCAAACGGAAGATTCAGCCATTCGTGTGCCACCTTTCGATGGATCGGATTTGGGCCTCAGCCTCACGAAGATCATCTTATCATGTTTCGAAGGCGTTTCGGCCCCGCAAAAGCCGATCCCACGACAACTCTACGGTTCGGCTATGATCTTCACCTGCGCTTCAGTGCATCCATCTGCCAGCAGATGAACGGTGTGCTCGCCTGGTCCCAATCTGACCGTGGCCGTGGCAATACCGTCACCGTCCGGATCGCTGAATTCAGACCAGGACATCAGACCGTAGAAGGCCTGACCCGAAGGGATGGCATCTCCTTTGAGGACCGTGTCGCCGACCATGAAACGCACCTGTATCTCTACTTCTTGTCCTGCCTTGACCCGCATTTCCGAAACGAGCGGCATGATCCGTCCGCCGCCCGGATAGAGGCGAATCTCGATTTCGCGGGTAAACCCGTCAACGTGGGCCAGCTGCAGACGCAAATCCTGTTCCCTGTTGATTACGGGGAGATTGATGCCAACCAGATCATCAGCCAGCCACTCTATGCTCACCGGATCGCTCTCCGTCGCGCCCTGTATCCTTAATCGGTCCTTGTCGACTCCCTGTACAGGCAGCTCCAACCGGAAGGGCACGCCCAGCGGGACTTGGGTCCGATCCGGATACGTGACCCTCCAAGTAGTGTCCACTTCCAATCTGGCCTCCAATGGATAGAAGCTCAGGCGCTCATCAGCCGCCTCAACCCGGAAATCGTAGACTCCGGCCGGCGTACCTGCGGGCACTCCGACCGCGTAGATTCCCGCCTCGATCTCGTCGAACTCCAACCGCGCCTCTTCCAAATAGCCGTAAACCGTCGCCCCGGATACCGGCGGAGCGACCGCCAATTCCTCAAGGCGGACAATGATTTGCGGATTGGCTTCATCCACCTTCATCTCAAGAGGTCCGACCACTCGAGCGGTTCTTTGCAAGAGCACACGGCCCGGCGGTATGTGGAACCAGGTGCTTGAGCCTCGTTTTTCAGTGACGGCCGGGACGTAGCGCCCGTCTTTTTCCACGTAGATCTCGGCGTCGTCTTGGCCTTCGATCGAGAGCCAAACGGATGTCGGGCTCTCCAGCTGATAGGACAGATCGTCAACCTTAATCAGATGCACGGATACCGGTATGCTCACCGTATCTCCGATCTTGATGTCATAGATCGTGATGTTATCTTCGGCGGCAAAGCCCGTGGTGTCATCTACGCGAAGCGCCGCTGCTCCTTCCACCTGTTTGATGACTGTGCGGGCACCTTTTTCATTGACCACTTCTTTGCCCTGAAAGCGGTCATTAGGAGTAACCCGGTAGATCAAACCGGTGTAGGGCAGGTTGGTCATGTTGGGAATGAGATCGTCTTTTGGCTCGGTCGGGACATAGCCTCTGCCGAGCTCCAAGGAGGTCGGGAACAGCTGCAGGCGAACGTAATCGCCCTCTTTTTCCGCCTGCCGGATGCGATACGCAGAGTTAACCGGGTATTCGGGAGCGGTGATCAGCACGTACTGATCGGCCAGGGCAAAAGACCACTCTCCCTCGGGGGCGATCAACAGACTGCCTTGGTCATAGTCGATGTCCACGACCTGGCCTTGATAGGCGGCCGGGAAACCGTCCAGGCTGAAACGACCGCCTCTGACGAAGCTTCCGAGGGTGACGTGAATCCCGGTCAGTTCATCACCGGACCAACGCACAAAGGCCAGCTGAGCGTCGGTAGCGTAGGAAGCATCATCGCGACGAGCTTCAAAAGGACCGCTGATGCCCGAAAGGAAGATGTCTTGCACCCCATTTTCCTCATCCAGCGTGACCGCCATGGCCACGGGCTTGAAAGCACCGTCCGGTTGCCTGACGATCGGTAAAGCCTCGATCCTTTTCACTCGAAACTCGCCGGGGCCGATGTCGATGACACTGACGAACTGACTGGGTTTGTCTCCGCGTTCGCGGGCCAGCAAATACGGTGTGAAGTTCATAAGCGACGGACCATCGGCCACGATGATCTCCCGGTCCTTCTCGGGCAGCATCATCAGTTTCACTCTGCGATCCGCGGCTCGCCACGTGGCGCTCCAGGCCGTATCACCGGAGGCCCGCCGCGGATTGCCCAAAAAGCCATATCCGTTGCCCGGCGGAGGTGACCAGTAAAAGCCCTGGTGACGATAGGGAATGATCTTCTCATCCACTCCGATTTGATTGTGCCAGCTGTAATCCGGGTTTCCGAGCGATCCGGGCTCCTTAGGACCGAATTCCAGTCCTTCGGTGCTGAATTCCGTGCTCCATGAGTGGAAGGAATAGTCACGTACGTTTCCGCCCAGAACACGGAAAAGATCGACGACGTAGGACGTCTTCGGGTCCGAATCAACCAAGGCCACCAAACGCCGATAGACACTGACTCCCTGATGCGCATAAGCTCCGGGGTCAGAGGCCTCCACGGCCGCAAAACCCGGGGCACCGGTAGCAAAGATCAACGAGCCGCCGGATCCTTGCTGCCCTGTTTCATTGACCACCGCTGCCAAATGTGACACGGTCTCGTGAGTCCACCCTCGTCGATAGTGAGCCATACCGTAGCCGGGATCATATCCGAGTTCGCGTCCTCCGGCATACAGGTTTATGGCCAACTCATCGCGCTGACCGTGGTTTAGCGTGGCTCCGTAGCGCATGAAGACTCCGCGGTCGTCTCCCGATCTCAACAGGGCTATGCCATTGCCCCCGAGCACCTCGGTGGCCGGCCACTCCCAGACCACCTCGGGGATATCAGTGGGCACTTCATCAACGTTGAAAAGCCCCCAAGTGTTGTTGTAGGCGAAGATGGGCATTCGATTCGTCGCATCGTTGATGAGGGCCCAAAACCGCAGGCGATCCTGCGGATCACTGCTGCGTACGGCAAACTGCAGCAGCTCCGGCAGGGCCCGATCGCTCATCACTTTGCCCGGACCTCCGGAATCGACGGAAGAGTCTCCGTACAAAGGAAGACGACCGGCGACAAAGAGCCTTTCGCGGGAATCCACATAGAGAGCCTGAAAGCGCGGATCGTCGTAGTAATTGATCCCTTGTGGATATTTCGGTGTGCGCAGGCTGTAGAACATCTCCGCAATCTGCAAATACAGGGTCCGCACCACGTCCGTGTAGCCCGTGGTGGTCTCGTAATACAGACCGTCTCGATCGATGTTGTTGGAGATCATCTTGTCAAACGACGTCGGTCCGTTGAGAGCCCATTCGATGTAGCGCTCGATGCCGAACATCGAGCCGACGGCCAGAATTGCTTTGTTGTAGTCGGCGGTGCCGTTGTGAAGGGCGTTGATATATCCCGTGCGATTAGCCTCCCGATAGCAGTAATCCGCTCCGTTCAGCAAGAGATTGTAGGTGATGTTCTCCCGCACCGTCAGGGCTGGATTGGTGGGAGACCGCTCATCCATGACCGGACTGTTCCAGATCAAGTCAGCGGCAGTGGTGTAGTTGAGCAACAGCCGAGCCGTCTGATAGTAGGGCCGTTCAAGCCGGCCTCCCTCATAGCCCGGTCGCAACCCGGGATAATCCAAGGGTCCCTCGATGGTCGTCGGATAGATCGTCGCCAGACCGTCCAAAATGGCCGCGGCTTTCTCCGCGTAGGCCTCATCATCACTCAAAGCGTAAGCGAAGGCCAAAGGCAGCAGACTTCTCGAAAACTGCTCGACCACGAAGCCGTTCCAGCGAGCGACGAAATAGTGAGTCTGCCCCTTTTCGTCCGTCCAGCCGCGTCCGTCATCGGGATGTGTTTCATTGGGGAAAAGCTCAAGACCGCAACTGACTTCCCCCGGATTGTGCCAGCTGGCGGTCATCGGCGAGCCGTCCGGACAGGGCATCATGGTGTCCGTATACTTGAAGTAGGCATACTGAGGCGGCATATACTCGTGAATCTGTTCCGGGGTAAACTGAAAACCGTCCGCCTGGCGAATCAGATCGTCATAGACCAGCCGCGCCCACCGGACGTTGGCGGCCAGTTTGGCTTTTGCCTTCTCCAAACTCTCGCGCGTGTACTGCACACGAGGATGCGCTAGATCCATGTCCGGCTCAATCCAGGCCGGAACATCCCACAAGACACCTTCACGTCTCGCAGGAAGTTCCTCGGGCTCCAACTCCCGCAGCTCCACGGCGTCGTAGTAGGCTACGCCCACATTGGCCACGTGCGAGTACAACAGCAACGTGAGCGTTGCGGCATCAGGCGGTGCTTTTCCCCTGAGAGTGATCCGATCCCAGGTCCACATCGCCCCGGCACTGCCGATTTCGACATAGATGCGTTGGCCTTTCTCATTCCAGAACTCGAGATAGAGCTGAGCCGCTCCCTCTTCTCGGAAAGCCCGTACGGAGGCCTCGTACTCGCGGCCGGGAACCACCGGAATGTGCATAATGCGCAATCCGTATCCGCCGTTGGGATTGCGGTCCTCAATGCGGACGCTGTAGTCACCGTCCACGGCCTTCTCATTCGATAACCTGACTTCCGGACCTCCGAACGGAACACCCCCATAAGGCGAAGGCCAGCCTGGAAGCACTCCGTCTACCGGCGATTCCTCGAAACTGGCATTTGGCATCATCACGGCACTCAACCCCGTTCCGGAAACAAGTACAAGCACTGCCATGATCACAGAGCCATAAAGACTCATATGTCTTGCCAATGCGCACCACGCTCCCAGTGACATAGTCTCACGCCCATTGCGCGGGCAACTGCCATTGACTGTCGTTTCCTTTGCTTATAGAGAATTTTCTTTTTCAGTGTTGATTTGTCCTTCCTCAAAGGGGCGTTGTAACACCTATATCGAACCGGAGAGTGACAACGAAGACTCCTACCTCTCTAGACTGGCATGATCAGACTTTGCAGGGATTTATCGGTCACGGACGAATAGATACAGTGGTCTACAACAAATATGACGGAGGGATAGTTGATAATGAGACGCAAGCTTTTTATGTTAACGTTGAGCATGGCACTTATTTTGGGTCTTGCCCTTAGCGCCTCGGCCTCATGGGGCCCGTACGTCGCACAGTCCGTGGGCAAAGGCAACACTGTGACAATTGACGGCGATTTGAGCGAATGGAGAGGCGCTCCCGGGATTCGTCTCGGAACCGACCAGGCCCAGGTCGTGCGCGGTACGGAATGGAAAGATGCCAAAGATGCCTCGGCAACGGTATACATGCGCTGGAACAAGGATTATCTGTTGCTGGCCGCTGACGTCACCGACGACATCGGTGCTTTGTCCCCCGGCCGCATCGACAACGGAGACAGCGTGGGGATCACCATCGATATCTTCAACGGAAGCCGGCCTGACCTGCATCCGTTCCTGATCGAAATGACTCCCTATCCGCCGAATGGCGATTGGAGCAAAGCCGTCTACTTCCGCTATGCCACGATCTGGCAAGTGCTGTCATCCAACACAGTAGTCCGGGCGCAGAAAAAGGCCGACGGTTCCGGATATTATCTGGAGGCGGCCATTCCGTTCTCGGATCTGACCAGGGACGGCAAGACCCTTGATCCGGTTGCCGATCGTTCCGTCTTCTTCGCTCTCATCCTCACCGACTGCGACGACGGATCAACCAGAAAGACCGTCTTGCAAAACACCCGCACCTCCTGGAATCCGGTTTCAAACTGGTACTCAAAGCCTGAGGAGTTCACTTCGCTCATCTTCCGCGGTGACGGATCCGGCGAGGTCAAGATCGCCGACTGATCCGACGCCGAGGAGCATAGATTCTTAGCGCTTTAGGCTTTTGATCGATCGACCCTCACGGACCACGGATGGTCTGCGAGGGTCGATCCTGTCTCCGTCTTCTATCCTCGACAGTCCAGGGCCTGCAGGGCTCGATCATGTGCGGCAGCAGTCACAGGCTCAAACAGCTTCGGTTCGCCCCGCGACGAGCTACGTCACAAGCGAGGACATAGTAGCGACACCCCCGGTGCTTCTCCGACTCCGGGTTCTGTGGCAGGTCGTTAACATCGAGTAGGGTGACGCTCGCTGATCAGGCGAGCGTCAGCCCTCTCACAGAACCGTA
>LFTP01000041.1 GCA_001513395.1 Clostridia bacterium DTU080 | reverse complement strand
CATTACACGTCTGATAGACAAAAGCCGGGGCTGTCCCAACCTTGCTTTTGGGACAGCCCCCGAGCCGTAAAATGGGCATTCTGTGAACAACTCATCGATACGGCGCTTCAGCTCGACCTCGTAGGCGGACGGCGGCCGCGGCCGGTAGTACAAGCCGGATCTGTTAAGCTTGAGTAGCTCAGCCTGCGTCTTGATCGGCAGCTCGCGGTCCTCCCACTCCAGCAGCGCCAAGCGCTCACTCCGGGTCAACGTCGATGCCTTTTTTTTTGAGCCAGCTGATCTGCGTGCTCAGCCGGCCAATCTCGGTGTAGAGCGCTTCGATACGCGCCTCGTACTGAGCCTTCTCGCTCGCCCACGAGTCACCCCGGGCAAAGACCTGCGGCACGTTATCCAGGAATTCACGCCGCCAGCGGTGAAGCATGGTCGAGTGAACGCCGTGCTCGGCTGACAGCTCGGCGATGGTCTTTTCCTCCCGGAGCATCTGGAGGACTACTTTGGCCTTGAAGCTCGGCGAGTAACTCTTACGTATTCGTCCCATGTCTCAAGTGTAGCTTAAGGAGCCCCGTTTTCGTGTCCAGTTTTTTGGGTCCATTATACTGACCACTGGCACGGTATTCCGT
>LFTP01000262.1 GCA_001513395.1 Clostridia bacterium DTU080 | reverse complement strand
CGGATGGTTGCACTCCACGACGATCTTTCCGTTCAACTCGGTCCCTACCCTGATATCTGGTGAGCATTGACAGTCGTCGTTTGTGCAGATCCATCTGCTACAAGGCCCTTTATCGCCGGGCAACTGCATCTTTCGGCGTCCGTTGCACAAGTACGCTAAACCGGAGGCGACCACGGCATAGACACGGCGACGATTTCCCCATGGCCACTCACTAATGGCCGTCTTCCACAAAGGGCAAGAGTCAAACAACCGCCTACAGCCCTGGAGTATATGTGACAAAAAAATCAATCTGATCAGTTTGCACAAGAAAAAAACCTTGATGTCCTTATCCGGCCCTGGTATAATCCGCTTAGTTGTAGGCCTTAGGTCCTACCTACGTGGTTCTAAGGTCCCAGACCAGACCTATGCTATAAGCCAACGATAGCAGGCCTTTTCCCTCAACAGGACCTTAGACGCCGACTGGGTCTGCTGCTCCCATGGTTTGCTGAGGATCCCGGACGAACGAAGAGCTCGGTATTGCAAGAACATTTCACCGAGGTCAAAAGATGCCAAGAAGACTCACGGGGCTATCCAGACCCGAAAAGCATGCGACAAGGCTTTTCGCTGGATTCGACCAAACCTGCGCACCTTCTTGATCTTCACCGACCATGGGTTGAGCACCGACCTCCGAGTTGCCGTCCTCTGCACAGGTTGGGCAACGCTCGCCATCGACTAACTCGATCACATCTTAGGCCGTCGCGCCCGTCATCCTATGCGTTCATCAAGCTCAAACAACCGTATGCGTCTTGTCATTTTGTCAATTGAGCGAAATGTGTACCATCAAGGGGGTTGTCGGTCACAGGTATGAAGCTTGACAAATGAATCTTGACATGTGAGACAGAGGTTTTAGGGCTAAGCCGTCGGCTCCGGACAGGATCCCGGAATGCCAGTCCTCTCACGCCCGACACGTGATGCAGTTCCTTCGGTAGAGCCACGGACCGATTCACATCTCCGAACCCCGTCTCCGGCAACGCCGTCCTTCGACCTTCATTCCCTCACGAAGTTGTGGAGACTGGGATACGAGAACAGTCATAGACAGCATGCGGATCGAAACCTCCTAGCGCGCAGACCGGGCATCTCAGGGAGACAGTCTGCACCAAGACCGATAAAACTCATCGCGGGAAGACTCGGCTCAATCCTACATATCTGCTTTGATCGGCCTCTTGAGCGCATTCGGGAACCTCTTGATGCCAATCCCGCGTGCTTCGCTTGCCTAAGACCCTTTGTCACCTGTCAAGGTTCTGCAAGAGCAATGCACCGGGAGGGATATAGCCGTGCTGAGTCACCGGCACCAAGACATCCGTTGCTGGATCTTCGCTTTGGGCTTATTAGTGTCAGTCACTGTCATTGTCGGCGGTGTAACGCAGGCCGCCACTCCCGCCCTGACGCCCATCACGAACCGAGCCATGGCGGTCTATCCTTGGCAGAACAAGATATATACCACTTGGTCCAACTGGGTGACCGTGGTGGTTCAGCAGGTGGCCGGTTTAGTCATATACCCCTGCAGTGTGGGGA
>LFTP01000293.1 GCA_001513395.1 Clostridia bacterium DTU080 | reverse complement strand
TTCGAACTCGACACGCCCGCGCTTGATCGGTTCATTTATGGCACCGGGCTTATCCTCGATATCGACTTCGGTATTGAGCACCTCGCGGATGCGATCCGCGGAAGCCTTGGCCCGGGAGATGTTCATCAGGAAAAAGGCAGCCATGGTCAGCGAGAATAAGATGCGGTTCATATAGGTGACAAAGGCCATGACCTGTCCGACCTGCATTTGATTGGCGTTGACATGCTTACCGCCAAACCACAAGACCGCGGCGATGCTACAGTTCATGACCAAGATCATGATGGGATGCATGATACCCATGAGGCGACCGGCCTTTATGCTGTGTTGCATGAGGTCTTCATTCGCTTTGGCAAAGCGGCTTTTTTCGTAGGCAGCCCGCACGAAGGCCTTGATGACACGCACCCCGGCAAGATTCTCCTGCATGACTTCGTTGACGCGATCGAGCTTGGTCTGAACCACGCTGAACAGCGGAAATGCCTTGCTCAATATGAAGTACAAAGAGACACTAAGAACAGGCAACGCAGCCAGGATGACAAGAGCAAGTCTGGGATTAATGCTGATGGCCATGATCGTGCCTCCGAGAAAGGTGAGAGGCGAGCGCACCAACATGCGCATCATGGCCAACACGAGCTGTTGCACTTGTGTTACGTCGTTGGTCAGGCGGGTGATCAACGACGCCGGAGCAAACTCGTCAATATTGGAAAACGAAAACGACTGGACCTTCTCGAAAAGATCCTGGCGCAGATCCGTGGCAAAACCGACACTGGCGTGACTTGAGAAATAGGTACAGCCGATGCCGCCGAGGGCGCCTATCAAAGCAACGCCGATCATCAGAGCACCCATACGGAGTATTAGAGCGATATCCCCGGTCATAACACCTTGGTCTACCACAGTGGCCATCAAAGTGGGTTGCATCAGATCCATAAGGACTTCCACCATCATCAGCAGCGGAGCGGCCAGAGCCGCCTTCCAATACGGTTTTAGGTAAGAGGAGATCTTTGCCATGGTTGTCTATTCACTCCCAGCATCATCGACATGGGTGTCCGGTTTTCGTGCCCGGTGCTGCATGGCTCCTTCCAGATTATCGATTATTCGAGAGAGATACTCTTTCAGTTGATCCGTCTCTTCGGGCGTGAAGCCTGTCAGGGCCTCTTCGTTCGTAGCACGCAAACAGGCCACGACGGTGTCATGAAGGTCGCGGCCGCGCTCGGTCAGATAGACTCTGGAAACACGTTGATCCTCGGGATCTTTTCGACGCTCTAAAATACCGGCTCTCTCCAGCCTGTTCACGGTTACGGTGACCGTGGCGGGAGCCAGATTGAGTCGGCGGGCCAGATCCTTTTGCGCTTGTCCGTCATCGCGCCACAGGGCGAACATGATGGGCATCTGTCCGGGATGGAGCTGGGTGTCGCCCATCAGCTCATGGCTGCGCTGATGAAAAAGGCGTACAGCCAAACTGAGCAAAAAGCCGAGCGGTGCATCTTCACGAGCCAAGAATGTCCTCCCGCAAATTGATTAGTCAGCTAACGATCTCTATTGTAGTAGGCGTGATGGTAGCTGTCAATACATAGGGAAGAAAAAAGTGGGCAGGTGTCAAACACGCTCTGTAGAAGAGCTTGAGCAAGATCAGGGAACAGGAAGCGGGGCTTATATTGAGTGTTGTCTGGATAAGTTCTGATCTGCAGCTTAGGGACCCTGAGACGGCTCATTCACTCTTGTTGCCGGTCATTGAGGATATCCGGGAGCTTGACCTGCCGCTCGTGGGAGGTTGGTGCTTGGGGGATGTTGTTGAGGGCTCTAACCTGGCCGGCTTGGAAGAGACGGCCGAAAGCGTCGTGGCCTGGTATGAGCGACTGGACATACCGATCCGCTATGTGATGGGCAACCATGAAAAGGACTACTGCCGCCGTTACCGTGAAGGACGGTTTCCCTTGCATGAACAGATAAGCGGTCGTCCTGGATGGCTCACCACACGCAGTCCGAGCGATTTTTGCTTCACCGAAAGCTGGTGCGGGCATCAGGTGTTTTTCTTCAGCGATCAAGCGGATCCGGAAGGTAAATGGATTGCTGCGCATCACAGACCGGCCAAAGATTGGCCCGAAGGGTATCCGAACGAAGAAGAGCTTTGGGAGTCCGTACGTCGGCAAATGGCTTCATCGTCGCAACCGGTGATCACTGTTAGCCATTATTCCTTTCCGGGCGGCCAACGTCCCAGTTCAATACTTGAAAAGCTTTTGCCTCTGCCCGATACCGTGCGTTGTCACTTTTACGGACATGCACACATCGGTGATTTCGTGTGGAACAGGGCCTGTCCGTGGGAGCGTCGGCACTATGTGTCCGGACAGAACATAAAGCAGTACAATGTTTCGGCGCTGGAGTCGCGACGCAGTCCGGGCAGCCATTCCGCCTTCTTGGAGTTCAAGCCCTCCGGCACTTTGCAGCTACGCATCCGTTGCCATCTGCGACGGCGTTGGGTGGCTTGCTATGACATAGCTTAGCAGGCTTCGCTGTCTCGCAGAGTTATGATCGTAATTTCGGGACGGGCAAGGAAGCGGAACGGAACCTGGGAAGTACCGACACCCCGGGTCGTATAGACCGGATGGCCCGCCTCGCTTGTGTAGAGGCCCGAATAATACTTGTGCGCCAAAGGAGGCAGATAGCGGGGCCGGCTGAAGGGCAAGACGATTTGACCGCCATGGCTATGTCCCGAAAGCTGCAGGGCCACGGGCCAATCCGCAAACTCATCCGCGACATCCGGTTCGTGCACGGCAAGGATGACACAAGCATCCTCGGGTATGCCTTGCCAGGAGCGTCTCAAGTCGATACGACCGTACAAAGCGTCAGCCAGGCCGACCAGATACAGCGTGTCATCGCCTTTTTGCAAGGCGACATGCTCGTTTTCGAGGATCCGTATGCCTCCTTGTTGGATCAGAGGGCGCCACAGATGGGCACGAGGAGTATCGTGATTGCCGAAAACGAGATACACCCCGTAGGGAGCCTCCAGCTCGTACAGCGCTCGCAGCGCCGGTTCTGCTTCTTGCGCTTCAGTCACTCTGACGTCGACGGTATCGCCGGCGATGACGATGAAGTCAGGTCTTTGCGCATTTAGTCTGCGCACCACGCGTTGGACGCGGGAAGCGTTCATATAAGTGCCGATGTGCAGGTCTGAGATCAATCCGATGCGGACACCGTCCCAGGCCGGAGGCAATCCGTCAACGGACAGGGAAAGGCGGACAATCTGCAGCGTCTGCTGATGCCAAAAAAACCCCACCGCAAGTGTCGCCGCAAAAAGGACGACCAACAAGGCGGTGGTAAAACCGATCAGGAACTCTTTTCCCACAGTTCATCTCACCTACGATGGGGGGGGCCGGGCTGTGCCCCCCTAAATGACTGCTACTCAGTATACACGTGGGCGAAAAGCAGATGCAAACTCACGGGTCCCATCAAGCCCGAGGGAAGCATGGCTCCTTCGTAGTAGTTGGCCGCGGAATTGCTCACCGTCACTTGAAGCTCATTGGGGCCGCTTTGCCACAGGGAGCCCGGTGTGTCAACCAAATAGGGAGCCCACAGGCTGTGTCCAGCCAGGTTTCCGTTGACGGTCACCTCGGCGGCTTCGCCTACGCGGCCGAGATCGATCCGTAGGCGATCGGGACGTCGCGGGAGAATGACTGTGGCTCGATAGATGAGAGTTCCACTGAATCGCTCCAGCTCTCTGAGGGCGGTCCAGTCTCCGAGCGTCAGGCCCTCGATGGGATTTCCCTTGACATCGCTGATCGACCATGATGATGCCGGTATTTGGAGTACGCTCTTTTCGGACCATGACGGGACAGGATCCGGACGTTGAGGCGAAGACGACGGATCGACAACCAACAGGCGACTCTCGCGTCGATCGAGCGTGACGGGCACTTGCATGCGCTCTGGCCCCACATGTACCGGGGCCGTCGTTCGGACTTGCCGCCAGGGATCCCACCATTCGGCTGAACCGACCAAGGCGATGTCCAAGGTACCTTTGATCGTCTCTTCTCCTTCGTTGAACAAGGCATACAAGTGATACTTCCCTTTGCGAACGTGGATCACCCTCAGATCCGGCGCTTTGGGATTCATCTTTATGTCAGGGGGCAAAAGGGAGCGGATACGACCCACAAGATCGTTCTCCGCATCGGCGTAAAGTACGTGCCCGCCCTGACGCGTAAACCGTTGCAGTCGCTCTTCGGCCTGCGGCCCGATCTTGCTGTCCACGATGACAAGTCTATACGTCTGAGTGCCGACGCGCAGGCCTTCGGGAGTGATTGAGGCGGAAAGAACGGCTTCGTCATCGAGGTACAAAAAGTCAATCTGATTCTCGTACAGTTCTTTGGCCGCCTTCCAGGGAAGATCATAGTCCGCTCCGGCTATGGCGATGCAGCAGATATGTTCACAATCGCTCAGCACCCAGGACATGCGCCGGGTGTACTCGGCTAGAGGTCGGAAATGAGGCCACCACGGGTTGTGTATGCCTAGATCGGGTTCGCTTTCATAGGCGCGACCGTCGGCTACCGAGTAAAAGAAGGCATGGGGGATAAACAGGTTGTTGCCGCGCGCCAGATGCCAGTCGATCAACCACTTGGCCTCGTCAATCGAAAGACGCCAACCGTAGGCTCCGAGAAGCTCGGTCGCTATGCGCTTGGCTCCTTTGACCCGGGCGGCGCTGGTCGCCGCTTTGGCGGTGACACTGTGTTCTCCAACCAGACGGGTTTCGTCGCCGGGGACTACCCAACGCCAGACGATATCCTGGCCCGGCCAATGAAAAGCTTGCAGTGATGTCATGTCATTGCTTTCACTGGGATGTCCCGTGAGGGCCAGACCGTGTTGTTCGCACCAGTCGGATTGGGCGTTGTAGAAAACCTCCCGCAGCCGTCGCTTAATGCCCAACGCGTAACGTTCTCTGAACGCCGGAGTTTGTGGGCCGTAGTCGATCCACAGAGCAGGCAACCAGGGGCGAATATCGGTCACACCCATAAAAAAGGCCATCCAAGCCTCCAGGCCGGGCGTATAGGGATAAAGCCCCCGGCGTGCACCGCGCCCCAAGGGGTTGGGTTCATCGGTGAACATGCCTATCACAGTAGTGCCCAGATGGTCGCCTAGGTGCCTGGCGTATTGATCATGGGTCAGGCGGATAAAAACGGATACGGCCTCGGGATTGAGTATGTCTCCGGCGGGAGGTGCCGTGGCGGTACCGTCTTCGTGTTCCGGCAACACTCCGCGTATGGTTCCTCCGCTGGGGACATCGAAGACGGCCATGGCCAGCCAACGGCCTTCACCGACCTCCAGGCGGACCAGACCCCGCTCTTCGATATCCAACAGTTGCAGGGTTTGGGGATCGACGGCACCGTTTTCCGTCTGACGAGCCAGCACAACGCATAGCAGGCGGTTCAAAAGAGAACGTCCTACCGAGGGCCGCCAGTAAGTGCGTACAGGCCCCTCGATTTCCCGTTTGGTCATCGTTAGTCCGCGGGCCACAAACTCCGGATTCGAACGGACTACGGCTCCACAGGCCGATCCGGACGGATAGCTGCCCTCATCGTAGAGGATGACCTTCATCCCCAGGCGAGCGCAGGTATCGACTGCCAGGCGGACGAAGCGAAAATGGCTTTCACTCAAATACCCGACATCTGAAGACAATCCGACCCGGGCGTGGATGACCACCCCGGCCAGGCCGCTCGCATGGAAGGCATGCAGTTGGCGCACAATCTCCCCTTCGTCAAGAGCATCGTTCCAAAACCAAAAGGGGATCATGCCGTAGGCCCGCGGGGCGTTTATCATGGCGGAAAAAAGTTCGTTCATGGCAATCCTCTCTGGGAAAAAGTCTGAGGGGCGCAAACAGACGCGGGTGAGGAAAACATATGTAGGGATATGCCCTGTTGACATACCCCTACACATGTACTTGTGATCACCGGAATTAGAGGCTGATGAGCCGACGCGTCGCCGCTGACTCCAACACGGCCGTGGCGATAGCCAGGCTGCGCTTGGTGTCTTCGGGATCCAACGGGCTTGGGCGCCCTTCCCGAACGGCGTCGACAAAGGCCTGGATCTCAGCGGCGTACATATCGTTCTTTTCATAGAAGATGTAGTCGAAGGTACCGCCCTTGCGCTGCACTACGAGGTAACCGTGGTTCGGCGGTACCTCTTCCGGCTTAGGTGCATGAGGAGGCTGGCTCAAATAGAGCACGCCTTCCGGTCCCAATACATCCTGGAAGGAGCTGGTCACTTTTTCGGGCACGGCCCAAGACCATGAAAGGACCAGGACGTCTCCGCTGGCGAAGCGGACGGTCGTGCTGCCGGTGTCGATGGCCGTGTTGTCCAGATCGAATTGCTGTCCGGCGGCATAGACGGTGCGCGCCTCGCCGAATATGGCTCTGGCGAAGTCGTAGTTGTGGATGGCACCGTCGATCAAAGGACCGCCGCCTTCGTCGCGCTCAAGATACCAAGGCTGATGCGGGCCCAAGCGAGCCGCCATTGAGCGCCACAAGACTGGTCGGCCGATGACGCCGTCCAATATGGCTTTGCGGAAGGCACCCCAGTAGTTGTCAAATCGACGGCAATGGGCAATCATCAGCACGATGTTGTTTTCACGAGCTGCTGCGGTCATGGAATCCGCTTGATCGAGGGTCATCGCCATCGGCTTTTCGCACAATACGTGATAACCCCGTTTGGCTGCAGCCACGGTGGCCGGAGCATGGAGGTAAGTCGGCAGACAGATGTCCACGGCGTCAAACCCTCCGGCCTCTAGAGCCGTATCGATGTCTTCATAGACATGCTCTGCGTTCAGCTTCTCGGCGAGAGCCTCGGCGCGGCTGCGAATGATGTCGACAACCGCGGTCACTCGTGCTCCTTTGACTAGCTCCATGGCCCGTGCGTGGGTTTGGGAGATTCCACCGGCACCAATAATGGCTAAGCGTACTTCATCCAAGACTGTGATCCTCACTTTCCCAGGCGTCTACACGCTTTGTCTTATTTCTTTGTCTTGTTCGACGCGAAGCTCGATTTCCTTTCCATGGATTCTCAGGGTTCTATCTTCACGATGAAGCGAGCTAGGCATTCAGGGGCGGGTTCATCGGAGCTCAACAAGTAGATCACTCCGGGTTCTGCCTCCCAGCTAATGCTGTCGCTCTCACGGGTATAGGCTTGCTCATAGGGAGCCAAAGCGTCATTTTCCCACGTAAACAGACGCCACGCGGCGCTCTCTTCGCTGTGCAGGGTCAAAGCCCGCACTATCTCGCTGTTATGAGTTACCGCATATCCTCCCAGAGGCAGCTTCTCCACGACCAGATCAGTCGGTAGAGCCGAGGTGATACGCAACTCAGCCGTCTCCGCCATGGTACCGGCCAGCAACAGGAGCGATTCCGTTTCGCCGTCGGCGCCCGAGCGGAAGAAGGCGAGTTGGCCTATGGCTCTTCTTCCTCTTTCTAGTTCGATGGTTTCATCTCTTGTTTCCTCCGTCGTGCGCCAGACAAGCTCGTCGGTCACGGTGAGATCCTCTGACACTCTACGCAACAGTCGCAGACCACTCTTTTCGTTATTTATTTGGAAAGATTCCACGGCTGTGACGCTAGGATCTTGCCGGTAGCACTCCATGACGGTTATGAACTCCGTACTTGTGCCGTGGCGACGGGCCATAACCAACGGGCGGGGGGACAGACCCGGTCCGTATCCGTAGGCTCTGATGATCTGCGTCGGCTCTCCGCCGAGCATGGAAAGGCGCAACTTATCATCGTTTTTCTCCCAAACGCCGTACCAGGTGTCTGCAGTCTCTCCGCTTTCCACTTGCGTGATGTGCTGGTATCCGGCGCGAGTTCCCAGAGGCTGTTCTTGTGCTTGCTGTTCAACACTGATGACACCGGGACGGGCATCAAAGTGCGCCACCCAATCGTATTGGTGCCTTTCAGCTGAACTGACTCGGTAACGATCGATCACATAGGGCGCACTGAGCAAGACGGTGCGCTCCATGCTGACTCCGGAATAGACGTTGTCCGTGGTCGCAACGGCTATGCTCGCCGAGGGTAAGGCCACGAAGTGGAGCAGTGAACCCGCCGAGGAGCGACTTCCGTCAGAAGCGAAGATGGCGGTGTCAGTACCTTGCGGATACTGCGAGGTTTCATCAACGACAACGCCGTTTCTGGCCACTGTCTGTTTATACCAGGTGCCTTGCTCATCCCGGTTGTAATCGAAGGAACCGGTACCGGGCAGCCAGCGTCCGCTTTGGCTCTCCAGCATGATGGTCAAATTGTCGGCTGCTTGGTGTCCGATGGTGGTCCCATGGGGCTTGTAAAGGATAGCTGCATCAAGACCGCCGCCGCGCAGTACGACCATACCCGTATCGGCAAAATGACTGCTGCCGGCCAGCTCAAATCCGGCGGGTGCAAAACGTCCTGTTCCGTGGCTGAGAATCTCCGGATCAAGCTCCTGCAAAGCCTGCATATAAAACACCGAAGGGATGGATCCTCCGCTGCTCATCGAGGCCTTCCACAGAGCGGCGTATTTCGGATCCCGGTAGTGTAAAGCGGCCAACCCGTAGGTCCAA
>LFTP01000192.1 GCA_001513395.1 Clostridia bacterium DTU080 | reverse complement strand
CCCGCCGATCAAAGACGTCAGTAGCAAGGCTTGGCGTAGACTGCGCGACAGTGGCAGTGCAACCATGGCAGGCAACAAAACAATGGCATCGACCATGAGGGCACCGACCAACTTCATGGCGATACCTATGGCCAACCCCAAAAAGACAAGCAAGACGTAGTAGATCAGTCTGGTGTTTACACCCAGTGCCGCCGCCAGATCACGATTGTACAAGACCAGGTTTATCTCCCAGTACCAAATGACCATGGCCAAAACAACGCAGGTTCCTAAAAGCAGTAGAGTCCACATGTCCGTAGGAGTGAGCATTAAGACGCTGCCGGTAAAAACTGAAAAAGCATCCATGGCCGGTATATTGGCTTTGTACAACAAAATGAAGGCTATGGCCAGACTTCCGGTCATGAAAAACGCACTGGCTGCGCCAGTATCCAGTCTTGTTCTGTCCGAAACCGGGCCGAGCAAGAAGGCCCCGCCAGTGATAGCGGCCAATCCCGCCATGGTCGGATCGGTACCGGTAGCCAATCCGACGGTGGCTCCCAGCAGCCCCATGTGCATCAAGGCGAAGCGAACGGCTGCCAGGTTGAACACCAAGACTACTATCCCCAGAAGCGACAGGGTCATCGAAGAAAAGACCAAGGCAACGACAGCCCTTTGCATGAAAGGAAGAGTCAACACGGAGAACTGCGACATGAGATCTCCTCTATCTTGCTACCGGTTACCATCATCATGCGAGAGGCATAGCGCTCCAACGTCCCTTGATCGTGGCTGATGATCACAAAAGTGATGCCTGACGATCGATTCAGCTCAGAGGCGATCGGATAGATCTCCTTTTGCGTCTCCCGATCCAAATAGGTGGTGGGTTCATCCATCAGAATCAAACGCGGCTGGCGGACGATGGCTCTCGCCAGAGCCACTCTCTGCTGCAGGCCACCTGAGAGTGCACGCCAGTCGTAGTGGCGGTACGGAGACAACCCAAATCTCTGCAAAACGTCATTGACCGCTGCTTTGTCCGCGGCGCTCGGCCGGCGAAACGCAGAGAACGAACTGCCCCAACGGCCTATGAGCACGGAATCGTAAACGGTTATCGGCAGTTTTCCGGCTTGGTTTTGCTGTGGGAGATATCCGATTTGCCGGCGAGCTTGGTTGATCTGTCGCGGCGTTTTCATCGGCACACCCAATACTTCCACGGACCCGGCCCAAGGGCGGAGTAGGCCCAAAATAACCTTAAACAATGTTGTCTTGCCTACACCGTTAGGCCCCACTAAGCCGACAAATTCGCCGCAGCCCATTGAGAGATCCGCCGCGTGGAAGATCGGTCTTTTGTCGTAGCCGACACTCAGTCCGCGGATTTCCACGGCCTTACCACAAGTCACTTCTTGACACCCGCAACGATAAACAAATCGGGCTCATCGGCGCACACCGTCACTTCGTAGCCGACGGTGACCAAAAGAGCGGCCACTTCAGAGGCCGGCTCGATAAGATCTTGCCTGATAACCGGATCTGATGAGTTGGCGTGAATGCTGTTTACGAAATGCCGCCCGCCGAAATGAGATATAACTAGCCGACCGCCTGGTGTAGTCACTCTGTGAAGCTCGCTCAATGCAACAGGCTTGGATTCGAAATGAGGGTAGACCCCGTTACAAAGCACAGCATCGACGGTCTTATCGGCCATCGGCAGATGTCGTGCATCAGCCTGCATCAACTGCAATCGAGATTCATTCGGGTATTTTTCAGCAATGATGCCCAACATCTTTTGCGACAAATCACAGGCGTATACCACTTCCGGGTCGGCATCCAGCAAGAACTTGATCATGAAACCAGTGCCGCTTCCTACATCAAGCACCTTGTCTCCGCGCCTTATAGCCAAAGCGCCAATGACTCGGTCAACAAGTCTCTGGTCCGGAACCTTCACCATACCGTCCCATTTGGCGGACAGGTCATCAAAATAGGCTTCTCTGATGCTGTCAAAAACAGAGATGGCGTCTCACCCTTTCTCTGTCCCGATGTCACAAGACGAAAGCCCAACAGCTACTAAGCAACAGTTGTTCAAGTCGGGAGGCTCTCAATCCTGCCACTGACACAGCTGCGTAGTGTTTCAAACGCGATGGGCCCAGCAGCCCGTGTGAGCATTTGATCTGCAGTAACCGGCACAGACACAAGGCATCCGGTGAAAGCGCTCTCACATCGATGTACGGCACCTGCCGGCCAGGCGCCATACATAGTTGAGCGAGAACACGCCACACTGCCCGGTCCTAACTGCCACGACGAACGCTGGTGAGAACAAGGCTCACCCAACGCTTCCGAAGCCTATGGCTGAAGGCAGATGGCCTTTTGAGCAGTTGCTCAAACGTGTTTCTCTCACCATGATGTACAAAGCCCGGACTGACTGCCACTCAACTCGAGACACTTGCTATCGGGTCTCCAATGAAACCAGATCGGCATATCTTACGGCCACGTTGGCCAACCACCGAGATCATCTGCTCTACTCCTTCACCCCACCGAAGGCCGCAAAACAACCATTCTTGTGCAAGACTTCCACAGAAGTGAAACCCACTTCCCTCATCAGATCCAGTTGAAACATCAGTGAACGAGGCGAATCCTCCCGGTCGATGTAGGCAAAGACTTTGGCGCGATACTCAGGGCCGCCCAGGGACTCCAGGTATTCACCGTAGCGACGCCACAACATGCTATGGACTCCGGGTATGCTGCCCTCCACCAAATCGAAAATCCAAAGAGAACCTCCGGGCGCAAGTGCGCCGTACAACTTACCAAATACGGCTTCCCATTCATCCCCCGCGCGCAGGTGATGCAGGACGGCCGCGGCAACGATAATGTCGAATGTCCCCCTCGCCGAGGTCGATCTCTCGGATATCCCCCTGTATCGGATGCACTGCCTTAGCCGTACTGTTCTGCAACCGTTGTTGGGCCCGCTCCAGCATCGGGCGGCTGAGGTCGATTAATGTAACCTCTAGTCCGGGTAGTCGTTGCAACACCTTGAGTGAGTAGTTCCCCGCTCCACAACCAACGTCGAGCAAGCGGCGAGCGTGAGGAGTGACCGAAGCGGCGGCTTCAGCTACAAGTTCCATAGCCAAGGCCGCATCCACCGTCGACGTCTGTCCCGTCTCCAAATTGGAAAAACGTTCAACGTCTTTATCAAACCGTTCGCGAATCTCGTCGACGCTTGACTTCATGTGTATGGCGCACCTCATCTTCTTGTTCAGTAGAATTCCGTACATACTCGGCGGACCGTGTGGATCTGGTAGCGATCCGCTCAGCTCCATGGATACAGCCTACTAGAGCCAAGAATCCTCCGCAAGATCCATAAGGGATGAAGCGGCGATTCGGAGATTGCCTCGTCACACGCATTCCATGCGGGCTTCCGGAAGCTGATGCACTGGGCAAGGGCGCCTCGATCACGCGTCCGGTAGGACGCCAGACTGACGCCACGGCTGAGCGGGTGCCAGGGGAATAAACGATATGT
>LFTP01000233.1 GCA_001513395.1 Clostridia bacterium DTU080 | reverse complement strand
GAGCAGCTATGGGCAAGCCTCTGATAGCTTCAAATATTGCTGGGTGCAGAGAAGTCATAGAAGATGGGGTAAACGGCTTTGTTGTTGAGCCCAGAAGTGTTGACGATTTAGTGGATAAATTGGAAGCATTCCTGAGTATGGACCGCAACGCTTGGGTCAAAATGGGGAGGTCCTTTTGGCCTCGTAAGCGGTCCTTGTGTGGTCGGTGGGCTCAAATCTCCATCTTCCGGCAATTTGGGTGGGTCGCTTGCCAACGCTTTTAGCAAGGTGAATGGTCTGTTCATTAGAAGCGGGGTGCTTGTGGAACATGCTCCCAGTGTTATCAATTGTATAACATGGCTTCTCTGTCGAATCCTAGCACGAAGCTACTATTTGTTGTGGCTCTTGCTACCATACTGGTGCGAGCAGAAAACCGCGCCAACAAGACATCTTGGGATTACAAACGGTCTTCTAGTGTCTTTGGCCTCGTAACGCTTTCAATCTGGTACTATTCACGCAAGCGCTGTTAAAACAGAGCCTGTTTTCACTACAACGACTAGCGCGATCAGTTTTTGAGGGTAATAAGTAGGGGGAGTGGCTTGTGAAGATAGATATCTTGATGATAGTACCTTTTACTCATTTGCCGGGTGAACCGAAAAATGGAAGATTTCATTACCTAGCGCAGCAGATTAATCGTTCAAAAGCGGAGGTTGAGATAGTCACAACAGATTTTTCCCATGGGATCAAAACCCACAGAAGTGTCTCTGCCGAAGACTTGGCTCGGGCCGGCTACAGAGTCACTCTTATTCATGAGCCTGGATACAAGAAGAATATCTCTGTTAGTCGATACGTCAGTCATCATGTATTGGGAAGAAACCTAAACAAGTACCTCCGGACGAGACAACGTCCCGATGTAGTGTACTGTGCGGTTCCGCCACCTAACGTTGCAAAAGTTGCTGCAAAATATGCTCGAGCGCATGACGTACCTTTTGTAATCGATATTCAGGACATATGGCCCGATGCTTTTAAAATGTTCTTTGATAAACCGTTGGTAAGCGACGTCCTTTTTTATCCGGTCAGAAGAGAGGTAGACTATGTTTATGCATCGGCAGATCACATTATAGCTGTCTCACAAACGTATGCCGAGAGAGGTTTGCGAGCGAGCAAGAAGTGTAACGACGCAACTGTAGTGTTTTTAGGCACAGAGCTAGATAAGTTTGATAGACTAGCAATCGAATATGCTATTGATACGAGCGGCAAAAAAGAACTGTGGCTTGCCTATGTCGGAACGTTGAGCCACAGCTATGATGTTCCTTGTGTTATAGATGCTTTATCTCTGCTAAAGAAACAAGGCATCACCGATATCAAGTTTATCGTCATGGGCGAAGGGCCCTTAAGAACGAAGTTTGAAGCCTATGCTGATACGAGGGACGTGTGGGTAGAGTTTACGGGACGGCTTTCTTATGGAGAGATGGTTGGTCTATTATCTGCCTGTGATATTGCTGTAAATCCGATAGTAAGAGGTTCAGGCGGAAGCATACTAAACAAACACGCGGATTACGCGGCTGCAGGTCTGCCAGTAGTTAATACTCAGGAAAGCCCAGAGTACAGAAAACTGGTAGAGCAACACTACATAGGCTTTAATTGCGAAACGGGCAATGCCTATGACCTGGCAGATAAAATATTGACTCTATACCAACGCGGGGAATTGAGGAAGGAAATGGGCAACAATCACAGACTACTGGCAGAAGAGATGTTTGACCGAAAGCACACATATGCTGCGATAATAAACTTGCTTATGCAGATATGCGAAGGAAGATGAGGTTCCGGAATGAATGGTAGTGTGATTTCGCACAAATTGTTACAGTTATCGTTTGTAGGACTACTTGCGGATTTATTTATTTATTCCAGAATATTTCTTGAAATCAGGGTTCAGGATATAGCTATGATCGTAATGATCCTCTCGTGCGGCCCATTGGTAAGAATGATTCGCCGTGACACGAATCTTAAGCAAGTATTCGTGTTAATGTTGCTATACATCTATTATATAGC
>LFTP01000291.1 GCA_001513395.1 Clostridia bacterium DTU080 | reverse complement strand
TGGTTCCGCTGACGAAGTCGATGACCCGTCTCGATAGCTCCTTGTCAAGGTCTTCTACTGAGACAATGACCGGCCGACGCTGTTTCAGATGGTCACAAATGACTTGAACGTCCTCGAATGAGTGAGGCTCCAAGACAGCCATTCGCCATTTGCCTGACGGAACAGCGGTCAAAGAGACTCCCGTTTCTGTCTCGGCCTGTGTCGATCTGTTCGGAAAGGTCACCAACCTGCCGCGCCGCTGGCGTCCCGTCGGCTCCGATTCCTCCTTGACATCGGACGGCGTATCCTGTTCGACCTCTTCCTCCTCTTGTATGCCCATGAAATCCAAGACTCTGTCCAAGAAGCTGTCGCTCATGCATTCCGCCTCCCCCGGCCGTCATCTAGGTCCGTCGTGGTCCAAAAATAGCCGAGCCTATCCGTATCAGATTGGCGCCTTCTTCTACCGCCACCTCAAAATCACCTGTCATACCCATAGACAGATACTTGGGATCAACACCGGGGAGATCCATGTCCCGGATACGAGCCGCCAACAGTCGCAATTGGCGAAACACCGGCCGCACTTCCTCAGGATCATCTACAAAAGGAGCGATGGTCATCAAGCCAGCCAATCTCAGCCCCTTGGCACTCATCTGACGGGCAAGTTCCGGAGCTTCCTCCACACTTACTCCGTGCTTGGTAGCCTCGCCGGCCACGTTGACCTGCATCAGGAACGTCTTTCCGGCCGGCTCTTGTTTGGCCAACGCGTTGACTAACCGCGGTCGGTCAACGGAATGAAGCCAATCAAACAACGACAACGCCTTTTTCACCTTGTTGGTCTGGAGAGTGCCTATGAAGTGCCATCGCCCCACCTGAGACAGTTGCGGAATCTTGGCTTCGGCCTCTTGCACCCAGTTTTCCCCGAAATCAGTGATCCCGCATTCGGCTGCCGCCTTCACCAACTCCACAGGGACCGTCTTCGTTACCGCCACTATCGTTACCTCTTCCGGAGAACGGCCTGCTTTTTCGCAAGCTCGGGCTACACGTTCCCTGACTGCCTGTACGTTCTCCGCCACTAGCTGAACCATGCATCTTCCCCCGAAATAATGCAACCTTGTTTCAACCGCGCTGTCTCCTCACAACGTCTGGATTGACGACCACCCGTGCACCCAAAGGCACACCGCTCACCAATGCCGACTCCTCATTTGACGCCAATAGCTCCACCCGCCGATAATGCGGGGTTCTTCCGACCAACACATAGACTCCGTGTCGTCCGTCATCTTCAACTATACACGAAACGGGAATGACCACGCCTTCGCGCCCGTCCGCCTCCAGTTTTACATCGAACGAACGCATGTGCAGGCATTCGATCGGAAGGTGATCACCTGACAGTAAGGCCATCATCTTGTCTTCACGCACCTCAACCCGATCGACCCGCATCTTCACCTCACCCGTGGCATATCGGACGACCACAGTTCGACCCGACTGAAGGGGCCGGGATCCGCGCACCGCCACGTATAGGTACCAGGACAGATCGTCAACAAGGCGAAACAAGGGTGCGCCCTCATCCACCGGATCTCCGTCGGACAGGAACCGCCATGCGCTCTCTTGTCGAGGAACGGCGATATCATGCAGAACCGAGGAATCCGGCGAGATTGCCTGCTCTAAGCCGTCCAAAGAGAAGCTGACCAGACCGGGGGCAGGGGCCCTTACGGTCGAGTCACCGACCTGACACACTGCCGCTCCGGCTCGCACGCGAGCGCCTTCGGGGACCAGTATCCTCACGACTCCCCTCGCAGGAGCCCGGACCACACTCTCCTTGCGCACGGCAAATGCCGTTCCGGTCCACTGCTGGGCAACCACATCCCAGCGAGCGACCGCAGTGCGCATCACCAACGGCAAGATCAGTCCGCTCAGTCTGGTCAAGCTATACCAAGCGATGACGATGATCAGCCCGAGGAGTGCAACCGCTCCGGGCGTAATACGCCGTCGTTTCCGACGTGTCGCTCGAGTTAGCTGCCCCATTCCGTATCCTGTTTCCTCCTAGACACCGAGATAGGCCGCCAGCAAGACCAGCACGCCGACCACCCACGTGTAGTAGGCAAAAAGGCGCAATCGTCCCTCCCGAATGAGGTATTTCAACATCGATATGGCCGCATAGCCCGTTACGGCAGCAGTCAAAAGACCCACAATGAGCACAGACGTCCGGAGACCCGTTCCCGCTTTCAAAGCCTCGGGCAACTCAAGAACAGCTGCCCCCAAAATGACCGGAATCGATAGAAGAAACGAGAATCTGGCTGCATCATCCCCGATCACTCCCCGCCTGAGTGCGACGCTGATGGTGGTTCCCGAGCGCGAAAGCCCCGGCATCACCGCTAGGGCCTGGCCGCAGCCAATCAGAAAGGCATCGGATGCACGCAACGTCTCCAGACGGAGACCCTCGGTCTTGGTCCGATCCGCTCCATATAGCAGCGTTCCCGTCACAAGAAGCATAAAGCCAGTGATCGCCAGTGATGAAAAGAAGCCGGCTATGATGTCACGCCAGAGTAACCCTACCACAACTGCGGGAATCGTCCCCACGATAAGCAGAGCGATCAGTCGCCGGCCGGATCGAGCTTGCGAATCACGCCCCGGTCTGAGACCTGAAAACAAAACGGCGACATCGTCACGCAGAGCGATCAGGACCGCCAACAGGGTCCCTACATGAACCGCAACGTCGAAGGCCAGCACATCTCCGGAAACGCCGAACAAATGCTGAGCGATCACCAGATGCCCCGAGCTGGATACCGGCAGGAACTCCGTAATCCCTTGGATAACGCCTAGTAAAAATCCTTGGAACAAATTCAACGCCATTCCCCCGAGCGGTCCTTGATGACCTGTTTCTTAAGTTTTCCTCTTCACACATCATCTTCCTGCTAGACAATGAAACAGGCATAGCAAACAGAGGCAGTTGCCTCCCCTGTTTGCTATGCCTGTGAAAGAGCTCTATGCGTGAGGATACCGCTCTTTTAGATGGCCTGCGGGCCCTCGGGTGTATCGATGATTTGGAGAATGCGTATCAGCTCACCCGAAAGAGCATCGACGTAGTTGACGTAGTTTTGCCCGTTGATGCGGCCCTTGATCTCATAGGTGAGCACTTCTTCCAAGGTCTCCAAAGGAATTAGGGCCAGTTGCGGTTCAGATACGATTTCCAGGTTCGGGCTGACGCTTTGCAACGCCTGTTCAGCGGTGATCTTCGGCTCGGGCAGATCCCGATCATGGTGATTCATTATGTAGCCGATGCCCTCAAAGCCCACGATCTCCCCGTTGTCCAGAGCCACCGTCACCTTGATCAGATCAGGATAGATGATGGCACCGTCTTGCAACGGAGCAAAGGGAATGATCGCCCAGCCGTCGGCTTGGTTTGCATACGTGGGGACAATGTGCTCAAAACCCAGCGCCACCAAGAAGTCTTTCGCTTTTCGAGCTGCTTCATCCATGGTCAGAGTACTTTCTTGCGGATGCCGGGCATTGAGCATCCAGACCACATGCCCATGCGTGCGAGTGATATCCAGACGGGCGATCTCCTGCCCTTTGCGCGCCGCGTGAGCTATCCGCAACTGATAGCTCGGCAATGATCCGTCCACTTGGCCCACAACCTCAGCAACCACGGATTCCTGTTGCGCTTTGGCCATGAAGTCCTCCGCTATCTGTCTAGCTCGTTCCTCTGATACCGGAGAGCCGGTCAGTCCCTTAGGCTTTTGCTGGACTACATGGTCAGAAAAAGGTCCGTCATAGATGATAGTCGGGAACTCGGCCGCCTGTTTTTCCAGACGGGCAAAGCGGTCTTCACTCACCTCAGGCGAACGCCGCGCCAGGCGAAGATTCGTCTTTTGCCGGATGTCCGACCAGGGCATGGTGCCGCGAGCGGCGCTGGCCTGCGCTTCCTGTATAACCTGATTCACAACCGCCGCATCTCGCCTGAACTCCTCGAGTTTGACCAGATCCTCTTCGTCGATGGCTTCTCCCGCACTGATCTTGCGAGCCAGCATGTATCCGAAGTCACCGACTTGCGTAAGATACTTGCCGGTGTGCATCAGTGCGCCCTGCAAGAGCGGCAACTGCGTCAAATTGGCCTGGGCGGCGAAGGCTTGACGCCAAAGGTCTGAGAAAAGAGTGACTGACAACTCATCGCTCCGTTTGGCCGGTGCCAAAGCCAAGATCGCCTTGCCAAGCAAGACCTCGATGTTTTCAATATGAGCCACGGCGTCAAAGAATCGTTCTTGATAGCTTGCCGCCAGCTGACGCTCCGCCGTCCGGCGGGCATTCGTCTGGGAGACGCCCCACAGCACACTCAACACCACCAGGATCGCCGCCGCCGTGACGACAGTCCGCCAGTGCCGTTCCACGATACACCGCCCCTTTCAACTCACCGCGCAAAGACATGTTGTCCGATACGTACCACGATCTGGCGAGACCAAATCCACGGGCTTACCGGCTTACTCGGGTTCCAAAAAAAAACGGCTCCGTAGGTCGGATCCCATCCGTTGATGGCTTGTCTGGACGCAGAGACGGCTGTAGCATCAGGTGTTCTGCGCCAAATGAGCCCGTTGGTCACTGACTCAAAAGCATGAGGTTGATAGATCACCCCGCTGAGAG
>LFTP01000246.1 GCA_001513395.1 Clostridia bacterium DTU080 | reverse complement strand
GGCGGTACCTTGCACGCCGTGACACAAGCCCACGTTGCGCACACCTGAGTCAACCGAATGCAACCAGGTAAGCATGGCCATGGGATTGGTGTGGTTCATCACCAACGCGTCGGGGCAAAGCTCCTCGATGTCCCGGAAGATCTGATGCTGCACATGCCCCGTCCGGAGAAAACGAAAGACGGCTCCCACACTCGTTGTGTCTGCGACGGACTGGTCGATACCGTATTTGCGCGGAATCTCGATCTCAGCCTTGAAGGGATGACCGTAGTAGGCCCCTCCTCCTACAGAGATGGACGTGACCACGAAATCCGCACCCGGTAGCAGTTCTCTGCGGTCGGTGCCGGCCACGATCTTGGTCGGCAGATTGTAGCGCTCAGCGGTTCGCTGCACATAGCTTCTTACTTTTTCCAGTCTGCCGGCATGCAAGTCGCACAGGCAGATGGTAGCGTCTTGTAGGACCTCGCGAGACATGATGTCGATGGACAGCCTGCCGCCGAAACCGCTTCCCGCACCGATGATGACGATCTTGGTCAACTGGATCACTCATTTCCCTTGGTCTGTCTCGACAAGCGTGATCGAAGCTCAGCTGCTGACGCCTCAACCGCTTGGCAGTTTGCCCGTTGCTTTGAAAACAGAATTATCATGACACCGTAGGCGGGCCACTGGGCTCTGCCTTCGGCATCGGAAGCGTTCATCCTTCCTGAAGCACGAGAGTTTTCACTCTCTCGCCAAGAGCAAGTGGAGCTCGATCTGTGGTCAGGCAAAAGGAAAGACCGCTTTGGTCGAGATACGAACTGAGCGCTTGAGCTTGAGGTTATATGGACTTGAAGGATAACGACCATCAAAAGAAGTAGTATAAAAAAGGAATATGCTAAAAGATAACAGGGGGGGAACAACAGTGATTCAAAGACCCAGGATGGATCGTTCGTTGTCTTGTGTTTGGTATTGACTCTGTGGGGAGCGGTAAACGCCGCTCAGTCTTCGCTGCGGGTTCAGCTCATTTTGGGTGCGAGCGCCATCAAGTACTTAAACGACAATGTCATCCCCGAATTCGAGCGTGAGTTCAACACCGGTGTGGATATCGAGACGGTTAACTGGAACAACCGGATGGAGAAGCTGTTGATCACCACGGCGGCCGGCGTTCCCCCGGATGTCTATATGAGCGGTGCTGAGCATGTCTTGGAACTCGTCGAAAACGGTCTGATCGCTCCGTTGGACCGGGAGTTCAGCCAATGGGCGGATCGGCGGGATTTTCTGGCCCCGACTTTCGGAAGCTCTATCTGGGAAGGTGTTCATTACGGCGTGCCGATCTACACCGCGCCGCGGGTGTGGTGGTACAGAGCGGATCTGTTCGAAGACGCCGGCATGAGCGGCGATCAGCCTCCCAGATCGTGGTCCGAGTTACTCGATGCAGCCAAGAGGCTGACCAAGACGGACGGACAGCAGGTTATCCGGCAAGGCTACGATCTGTCGCGGTGGACGGGTACGGCCAGTCCTTTCGGCAAACTGCAGGATTTCGCGGTGTATCTGTGGCAGATCGGGGGAGAGCTGTTCGATGATGAGTACCAGCCGCTGTTTACTTCTCCTGAAAGCATAGCCACCATGGAGTTCTTGTTCCAGCTCAAAGAGGCGGTCAAGCCGCCGGGGTATCAGGTGGTGGTGCCGGGTGGCGGAGGAGAGGCTTTGATCAAGGGAGCGGCAGTGATCAACCTGGCCGGAGGCTGGATCTCCTCGCAGGTGCACCAGTATGCGCCCGACCTGCTGGATGTCAACAAAGCCATTGTACCCGTGCCGGGCGAGAAGAACCGGGTCACCAACATCTTCAGTGACTGGTTGGGTATCCACGCCCAGAGCACCAACAAGGAGTTGGCGTGGGAGTTCATCAAAGCCGTAACTCAGCCAGAAGTGCTGGTGGATATGAACGCCGAGCTCGGGCTGCTGTCGCCGCGGCGCTCGACGATCACGGAGTTTGCCAGACGACGACCTCTTTCGAAGTACATGTATGAGACCGTAGAATACGCCCGGCCGTACCCGGTGTTCCCCCTGTC
>LFTP01000056.1 GCA_001513395.1 Clostridia bacterium DTU080 | reverse complement strand
CGAATGTACCCGATAACGGACACCTCACCTTTGATACCGAACAACTCGAGGATGGCAAGCACATTCTATCCGCAACTGCCACACATCGCGATCTTGGACGACATAAACGAGCCATCACCATTCAGGTGAACAATGTATGGAGTCTGACCCAGGATATGAGACCGCCCTCTGAATCGTGGTTCGGTACGCTCGATTATCTGCAAACGTCCACCCGCTCGCAAGGGTGGGGATATGACGTAGAGCACGAAGCGCTCTTTTTTGGTGATCCGCACCGTCTTGTTCGCACCACCGATAGCGAGGAATACCTGATATGGGATACGCCGCGGCTCACTTCGGTGACTATGGTGGCCTATGTTCAGGGTGACACCATCCTTGAAACAGGGTTAAGACTGGCCGTCGCCCGCGAGGCCGACGAGTGGCGTGACATACCATACCCGGTCGAATACGAAGAAGGCGGAGGGGAGTGGAGACGCGTCACAATCGAAGTTGAGCTTGAGGAGTCCACCAGCGGAGATCGGTTTCGTTTGATACTCACATCCAACTTATCTAAGGAAAAGCTACAGATTGGCAGGATCGTTCTGTCGGGGTATCGAAAACCATGAAGTCTAAGAAGGGGCGAAATGATGACACTCAGAAAGCTCTTATATGTAACGCTTATCGGCATGCTTGTGTTGTCCGGCCTCGCGGTTTGCACCGCTGCTGAACAGACAATCGAAGTCGTACTTACCGGCCAACCTGAACTGTACGAGTCCGTCGTGGATCAATTTCGTGCGGCGCATCCGGACATCAAGGTGGATTACCGTACCGAGGCCTTTGGTACATGGCAAGAGAAGCTGTCGATTCTTCTTGCCTCAAATCTGGCACCGGATGTTTTTATTCTGTCTTGGGCTTACTTCGGTGAGTTCGCCGATCTAGGAGTCCTGCTTGATATCGGTCCCCTCGTGGAACGTGACTATAATGCCATGCGGGCCTCCGACATCATTCCGGCCGCCTGGGAAGCCGCAAGATACAAAGGACGCCAGTTGGGAATCCCCTTCTTACCCGGACATACGATGATTTTTTACAACAATGACATTCTGGCCGATGCCGCCATTGCTGAACCCAAACCCAACTGGACCTGGGATGAGTTCGTGGAGATCGCCAGACGGACGACACAACCGGGGACTGCGGATGAGGTCAACTCCAGGTACGCTATAGACCATGCCAGGATTGCAAGCTGGAACTTCTGGAGTGCGGTGCTCTTCTCTCATGGAGGGAGCGTTTGGAACCAGGAGGGAACGGGTTTCGCCATCAATTCGGAAGCGGGCTTGCAGGCTTTTCAGTTCATCGACGAGTTGGCCAACCGTTTCCAGGTCCTACCGCCCAGAGGCCTTAGTGATCTGTGGTCCGCAGGTCGACAGACTTTCACTCACGGCTCATCGTCGGTCCTGAATAACACGAGAAAAGACCAACGCTTCGATTTCGCCGTGACCAATTATCCTGCGGGCCAGTTTAACACGGGCGGTATTCTTCCTGTTTGTGCCAAAATCGACACCAAGCAGCCTGAAGCTGCATGGACGTTCATGAAGTACCTTTTGAGTCCTGAGTGCATGGAATACCGGGCGGGCTACGGACAACTGCCGGTACGCGCCTCCGTAGTCCGGCGGCTACCCGACCCGTATATCCGCGAGTTCGCGTCCGGGATCTCCAGTGCCATCGTATGGACCAATAAGTACTACAATCAGCTGAATCGCATAGTGAACACTCATGTGAATAGCATTGTGAACGGTCAGGAGCCCGTTGGCAACGCCCTGACAAACTTGGAGATAGCCTTAAACGCCTTTTTGCAGTCGCAGATCACGAAGTAGTATCCACAGGAATTCAGGGGGAAAGCAAACATGAAACGGATCAACGTCGGCGTAATAGGTTTTGGCGGTCGAGGGCGGAGCCTTGCCCTGCGTTTTCACAGGCATCCGGACACCCGCATCGCGGGTGTGGCTGATCCTTCGGAAGCGGGACGCGCGAGAGCGAGCGAGGAATTCCCCGATGCTCAGGTGTTTGCCACCACGGAAGATATGCTCAAAAACTGCGATATCGATGCCGTGGTGAT
>LFTP01000196.1 GCA_001513395.1 Clostridia bacterium DTU080 | reverse complement strand
CCCACGCGTTGCTCCCCCTTCTGACGTCAGCGTTGACGTCGCTGTCCGATTAGTCTTGTTCGCGCAACACAACCGTGACATGGCTGGTGCGCTTGCGGATCCGACTAGCCATTCCCCTGGCTCTGGGCCGGATTCTCTTTAGCGTTGCCCCTTCGTCCACATAGACCTCTGCGACGATCATGTCTTCCGGATCGAGACTGTAGTTGTTCTGGGCGTTGGCCCCTGCGGAACGAACGATCTTCTCGATGTCCTCACAAACTCGCCGGGGAGTAAGACTTAGAATGGTCAAAGCTTCACGATACGTCCTACCCCGAATCAGATCCACGACGGCCCGCGCCTTGCGGGGTGAGACACGCAGGAACCTCCCAACTGCTCTCACTTCCATAGCCAGACTCTCCCTCAATACCTACTTCAGGGCCGTAGAACGGACCGTGTGCGCACCATGCCCCCGAAATGTCCGAGTAGGAGCAAACTCACCCAACTTGTGCCCGACCATCTCTTCGGAGATGTAGATCGGCACATGTCTTCGTCCATCATGAACGGCAATGGTATGCCCGACCATCGCCGGGAATATCGTCGAATCCCGGGACCATGTTCTTATCACCCGCTTGTTACCCGATTCATTCATCTGCTCGATCTTCTTCATCAGGCTTGGATGAACATAGGGCCCCTTCTTAAGCGAACGTCCCAAAGACCACTCCTCCTTTACTCAGATAGTAATGAGTGCCTATTTCTGCTTGCGCCGACGGACGATCAAACGATCTGACTTCTTCCCCTTCTTCCGCGTGCGCGCACCCAATGTCGGCTTGCCCCACGGCGTAACAGGACCGGGAAGTCCCACAGGAGCCTTGCCCTCACCGCCGCCATGCGGATGGTCTACCGGATTCATGGCCAGACCGCGTGTCTGCGGTCGAATGCCGCGATAGCGAGTCTTTCCTGCTTTTCCTATGGTGATGTTCTCATGATCCGGATTACCAACTTGACCAATCGTCGCCCGGCACTCAACCAACACCATCCGAAACTCTCCGGAAGGCAGACGCAACGTTGCGTACCGACCTTCGCGGGCCATCACTTGCGCAGAGGTTCCGGCTGACCGTGCCAGTTGTCCTCCGCGACCCGGATACAATTCGACATTGTGCACAATGGTTCCCACCGGAATATTCGCCAATGGGAGCGCGTTGCCGACTTTAATGTCAGCATCCGGACCGGACATGATGGTTTGACCGACCTCTAAGCCTAGCGGCGCGAGGATGTAGCGCTTCTCTCCATCTGCATAGTGGATGAGAGCAATGCGTGCGGAACGATTTGGATCGTATTCAATACTGGCCACCCGGCCGGGGATGCCATCTTTGTCACGACGGAAATCGATAATACGATACTTACGCTTTACGCCACCGCCGCGATGGCGAGCGGTCGCGCGACCGGTGTTATTGCGGCCTCCGCTCGACCTAAGCGGGACGGTAAGTGATTTCTCCGGATTGGAGCGTGTTAGCTCCTCAAACGTGCTGACGGACATACCCCGACGGCCGGGCGTAGTCGGTTTATATATCTTCACGGGCATGGTAACTCCCCCTATAGCCCTTCAAAGATCTCGATGCTGTCGCCCTCACGCAACGTGACAATAGCCTTCTTGCGCTCCGGACGTCGACCCTGAAACCGGCCCATCCTCCGCAGCTTACCGCGACAACGCATCGTATTGACCGCCACTACCTTGACACCAAACAACTCTTCAATCGCATCGCGAATCTGTGACTTATTAGCTCGTACATCAACTTCAAACGTATACTTGTTCAGCGGGAGAAGATCGGTCATGGTCTTCTCCGTGATAACCGGGCTTATGATGATATCTCTCGCATTCATCGGGCTAACGCCTCCTCGAGCTGATTTACCGCGTCACGTGTGATCATCAGCTTGTCGTGACGCAGCACGGTATACGCATTGAGTGCGTCGGCTCGACTCAACACAACACCCGGTATGTTGCGCGCAGACAGAATCAGGTTGCTATCAGCCTCAGGCGTAACCACCAAGGGCTTCTTGGCCTGAAAAGCGTTCAAAACCTGGGCCATATGCTGGGTCTTCGGTTCAGGTATCTCCAGCTTATCGAGAACCACAAGATCACCCGATGCTACTTTAGCTGACAGCGCTGAGCGCAATGCCGCTCTGCGAGCTTTCTTGGGCATCGCCTGGCGCCACTCGCGGGGACGCGGACCAAACACTACTCCGCCGCCTCGCCACTGCGGCGATCTGATGCTGCCGTGCCGCGCGCGACCGGTTCCTTTCTGACGCCAAGGCTTGCGACCCCCTCCTCGGACCTCTCCGCGAGTTTTGGTACTCGACGTACCTTGGCGCTTATTAGCTTCATACATCACTATTGCCTGGTGAAGGAGCGCCTGGTTAACCTCGACTCCAAACACCTCTTCGTTTAGATCAATTTCGCCGACCTGTCGGCCTTCCATATCGTATACGGCCACCTTAGGCACTGTCGGGCCTCCTCTTCTCACAGGTACGTGTGGATAGCGGAATTAGCGCTTGTGTTTTACAGTCTCCTTTACCATCAATAAGCCCCCGTTGGGACCTGGCACGGAACCCTTGACCAGTAGCAGATTACGCTCTGCGTCTATCTTGACTATCTGCAACCCTTGCACTGTGCGCCGCTCGCCACCCATACGGCCCGGCATTTTCCGCCCTTTGAAGACTCGAGCCGGGTCAACAGCTCCCAAGGATCCCACACTGCGGTGGAAATGAGAACCGTGCCCCATAGGGCCGCGCCGGAAGTTGTGCCGTTTGATAACTCCCGCAAAGCCCTTGCCTTTTGTGATGCCCACGACGTCCACGTACTCACCCTCGGTGAATACCTCTTCGACCCTCAGTTCATCACCCACTTCAAGAGCTTGCATGAACTCAGAGTCGTCGATGCGAAACTCTCTCAATGCTTTTGCCGGAACCACTTGTGCTTTGGCAAAGTGACCGCGCAAAGGCTTGTTCACGTTCTTCAACTTCTCACCGATGCCCAACTGAACGGCGGCGTAGCCGTCTGTTTCGGGCGTCTTCTTCTGGACTACGCGTACCGGTCCGGCCAGAATAACCGTCACCGGTACAACATGGCCATTGTCGGTGAAAAGCTGGGTCATTCCGATCTTGTATCCCAGTGTTCCCTTTGGCATCCGTGATCCCCCTAACGCCTATAGCTTGATCTCGATGTCCACACCGGCAGGCAGATCGAGTCGCATCAAGGCATCTACGGTCTTGGCCGTCGGCTCCAGAATATCGATGAGGCGCTTGTGTGTGCGCATCTCGAACTGCTCACGCGAATCCTTGTGCACGTGTGGCGACCGCAATACCGTGTACAACCTACGTTCCGTGGGCAATGGAATGGGACCGGATACCATGGCACCTGTCCTTCTTGCAGTCTCGACAATTCTTGCCGCCGAGTTATCCAAAATCTGATGGTCAAAAGCTTTTAGTCGAATACGGATTCTCTGTTTTGCCAAGCTGCGTTCCTCCTTGTCGCTCGATTATCGAGCATGCTCCGCGGAAATTCCCCTCTTTTCCTACGCAGTGAATAGGAATAGGCAACCTCCCGCCTCATCGCTGTTTGACAAGCAATCATGTAGCGCTGGCAGTGCCGAATCAGCCACTGACTCAGCGCCTTCTCCCTCACTACTTACTTAATGATGTTGGTAATGACCCCGGCGCCTACGGTGCGACCGCCTTCGCGGATAGCAAAGCGCAGGCCCTG
>LFTP01000087.1 GCA_001513395.1 Clostridia bacterium DTU080 | reverse complement strand
GCCCGCAGCACTTCGAAGAGCAATGGCTCAAGACAACCAGGGAGGTTGATCAACTGCTCTCGGCGTAGTATCTGTTCACTGTCCACCAAATCGGGGCAACTCCATTTTATACGCCTATGTCCTTTGCCGTTTTGGGGAGTTTGCGGAATGGGCGTCAGCGGTTAAAGTAAGTGTGTTACTAATAGCCGCCGTGTTCGGGGCAGTAGCCGGGCAACTGCGACAAAACATCCGCATCCGCTGGCCGCACACCATTGATGTCGGTATCTACGAGGACTCTTTCGCTGGCTTCTACGTCGACGAACTGACCATGCCAGTGCTCTTCAGTCTTGTGATCTGGGTCGGCCTGGGAGCTATCGATTCGGCCTTCTTTTATAGCATAATCGCTTGGCCCTTCATGGTCTTATTCGCCATTCCGGTTTATGCTTTGTGGGCTTGCTGCCATACCGGGGTGTTGGGATGGCTAGGAACCATGGATCGACAGCAATACATGGAGTCTGTGGCCTATGAGGTGCTTATATCCAGTGATGAGGCACAGCGCTGGCTTGGTGCACTCGAGATTTCCGCCGATCCGACAAGAAGCCGCTATGTGCTGCGCGGAGTCTTACCAAATCGCTCTCTGCTCACGGTCATCAAAAGACGCCTGCAGAGTACTGAAGACGCATAGGTTGACAGTGACGCGGTACGCATCGACCCACGCCGCGAACCGGATTTCCGCCGTCTTACGGCCATTGCCCGCCAGGCGGCTCGGACCAGGCAGTTTTATTGACGCTCTGCGGCTATCCCTGCGGAGGGCTTGAGCAAGAGAGAAGTCTGTGGGTTTCGTCTGCTGGCTGAACCGAAAAAGGCCTACGTCTGACGTATTCATACAAGTAAAGGAGGGCTAGAAGTTTACGTCGATGCCGGATTGTGGTCATTATGTTGGGTCGTCTCTTGCATTATCCATTCATTCCGTCGCAAACAGCCATGAACCCCGTCCTGTGAAGGTTTTCTACACCGACAAGAGCCGCTTGTTGACGTTTTCAGATGCCGTGGCATCTGCCTGTGCACAGTATCACCAGAAGGGATCCTGATGTTTCGACGCATGTCTTTACCATGCTTGTATGTACCTTGATGTTGCTAGTGTGCTCATCACTCTGTTTCCCGGATCAAGTGGAGTTTTGGACCACGGGTCAGCAACGAAGTGACCGCCACATTAGATCAACAGCTGCTGCCCAAGTTTGAGAAACAGACCGGAGTGCGCGTGATACATAAAAACGTTCAGATGACCCAGGATGATCTGGCCCGGATAATGGTCGGCCAGGGGCCCGATGTCTTAGTGACTTGGAACCTCAACATGGAGACTCTTTTGCGTGCCAATCTCTTAGTCGAATTGACTCCTTATTTCAACCGTTGGGATGGGCGTCAGTCCTTCTTCCCACGCTTTCGACAGCAAGCTGCTTGCCTTATCCCCTACATATACTTCCGATCGAGATCTCGCCCTTTGGCATAGGCTACATCAAGGGAGCGTTCAGCGCTGCCGGACTGGACCCCGAGACTCCGCCTCGGGGATGGGAGGAACTGGAGAGCTGTTGAAAAGCTGTCTCTGAAAATGAGTGGTCGTTTGATCAGGCAGGGATTTGATACTCAGTGGTGGCACCCTGAGATCGTGGCGACCTTCCTCCGGCTTAACGATGAGGTCGGGATTTCCTCGGATTATCGCATAGCTCAGTTAAACATCGAGCGGGCTATGGAGACATTCGAGTTCATGAGCCGCCTCTATCAAGCGGCATATCAGATAGCGCAAGCCGGCGGGGTCACCAACTCCTCCGGGCGGCTTCCCGATGCGTATAGTTGACGGCGTTACGGCTATGTCATTTTGGGGCCCCTCCATGAGTGTCGAGGCCAAGCGACGCGGAGCGGATATTGAGATAGGGGCCTTTGCCCCCAGACGGTTTCGTGATTCAGAACCAATGGCTCCGGCGTATTTCAAACACATAGGTATTGTGCAAAATCCCAATCGTGATCCTGCAGTGGCCTGGGAACTGATCAAGTGGCTCTTTGAACCCGAGAATACCGTGGCCTACCATACTTATACCAACACTCTTCCGAGCAGGCATGACGTGGCCGCGGAGCTTGTCAAAGCGGCACCGTATATGACGGATTGGTATCGAGTGCTGAACCACTACAACCTAAGTGCTCCCATGGGACTGACCGGGATCATGCAAGCCGAAAGGGAAACCTTCCTTCGGGCTCTGTGGGGCCGGATTGATTTGCATGAAGCCATCAACCGCATCAACAGGCGGTACCAAGAGTATCTGGATCAGGTGTGGACACAAAGGGCACAATAGCCCTTTCGCCACGTCTCTGTCCAGAGACGCTCATCTTCGAACAGTGTCGTGGCCTGGCCTGTCATTGCGACAAGCGAGGCTTCACGACACCGGTGCGGAGGATATGCGGCGGAAATCTTAGGACTCGGAGGACGAGTCTCGTCTGGGCGCTTCGCCATAGCCGGGTACAAAGCGTTTAACTGGATAAGCGTAGCGCGTTCAGCGCGCCAGGATGTTGCGTATCACTCCAGATACCTCATCGATGGTCGTACGGACGGGGGCTCCGTTCTGTCGGATCATCTCGCGCCCTGTTGGGTCCGGTGCCTTCATGGCCGGGCGTTTGAACTCCGCTTCTTGGCGGGAAACCACATCGGGTGCGAGGCCACCTACAACTAGCGGTTGCAGTCTGCGTTTTTATCAAGAACTGTCTGGCGTCTGGATTGCGGCAGGTCCTATTTGCCCGTAGAGTATGACGGCTCAGCCTTCGTACAGCGTCAAATGAATGTTGGATAGTGTGTTGCCGCAGATCACCCGATGCCGCAGCGGCACAGTTGATCGCAGGATTGTTTGGCGGTGTCGCCAAATCCATGATGATGCGAACATGGACCGGAGAACAACATCACTAGAAAACGAGGGAGGATAAGGTTGGTTTGGCCTGATGTCAAATCGACCGACACAGAGACATGTATATAGGTCAATTGAATGCCAAAAATGATGCTCTCGCGGGAAGTTATCAGTTTTTCGGGCGAGGAACGCAGATTCCGTTTCCGCCTGATCTGGTGTTTGATTCGAATGGCGGCGACACGGGGGAAATAGCTTTTGGAAAGGGCAGTCTATGCGGAGGGTCTTCTGTCGGCTGGAGATGGAACTCGGTCATGGACACCGGCGTTGACGTCCGCTTCAGATTCGACAAGGATGTCTTTCTCGGCGCTGTCTGCATAGAGCTTGCGGAACGTTCCGCAGTCCAATCCGTAGAAGTCTATTCCGTCGTCGATGCGGAAGCTGCCTGCGTGGGGCGTTTTGATGCGCAGACCGGAGGATTGGTGAGCGGAGAGCTCACGATCTCTATCGGCGTTCGGGCTAAAGAATTCATCGTCCGTTTCCAGGCCGATCTCAAAGACATTGTGATCAGCCAACTGGCGCTCATCGGTGCGGAGTCCGATGAGACCAGGATTTATCCGACCCCTGCTGAAGTGGAATACGGTGTCGGACAGTATTCCCTGTCGGCACTGAGATCTATCGCAGCGCTCGGGTCATCGCCGGATACCGAGTTTGCAGCGGCGCATCTGCGGGAACGTTTTATTGAGCGTTTGGGTATCGATCTGCCGATCACTTCCACCTCTTCAGAAGGAAGCGTCTCCATTGCGATAGATGACAGCATCGATTCCGAAGGGTACAAGGTGTGCGTGCACTCTGACGGCATTGAGCTGTTGGCATCACGTAGACTGAGTCTATTGTACGCCGCGGAGACTCTTATCCAGTTGATCAGTGACGGCGCGTTGCCCTACTGCGAGATCAACGATGCACCGCGGGTACCCGTGCGCGGTTTTCACTTCGGTCTTCCGCCTCGTGAGGAGTTGGATTTCGCACGCCGCTTTATCCGCTATGTATTGCTGCCGTTGCGCTATAACACTGTATTCATCGAATTTGCCGGCGGCATGCGTTTTGATCGCCATCCTGAGATCAGTGAGGCGTGGGTGCGCGGCAATGAGGGGGCAAAGGCGGGTAAGCAGCCTCCCTTCCCGCACGGTGAGATGGTTGCAGGCGGGGGTCTGTTGGAAAAAGAAGAAGTGCGTGAATTTGTGGACTACATCAAGGCGTTCGGGTTCGAGGTCATCCCTGAGGTCCAGTCTTTCGGACATGTGCAGTACATCACCTATGCTCATCCGGACATAGCCGAGGTGGCAGAAGGCGAAGCAGACGAGAAACTCGACACACGCAGCGCTGACCAACCACCCAGTACGTATTATCATCACTCGTACTGTCCGCTGCATGAAAAGAGCTACGAGCTGATTTACGACATCATCGACGAGATTGTGGAGGTCGTCCGTCCGGAGCGATATGTCCACATGGGACATGATGAGATCTATCAGATAGGCCTTTGCCCTCGCTGTCGCGACAAAGACCATGCCGATTTGTACACGCTTCACGTGACGCGTATGTACGAGTATCTGGCGAAAAAGGGCCTGAAAATGATGATCTGGTGCGACATGCTGCAGCCTACGGAGCGTCGGTATAAGACCCAAAAGGCTATCGAGCGGCTGCCGCGCGACATCGTCATGTTGGATTTCATCTGGTACTTCCATTTTGATCTCGACATGGAAGACCACATCTTGCCCTACGGCTACAAGGTCATCATGGGGAACATGTACTCCAGCCACTATCCGCGTTTTGAGCAACGCATCGTCAAAGAGGGCATGATCGGGGGCGAGGTTTCTACCTGGTGTCGCTTTGATGAGTACACATTGGCCAAAAAAGGCAAGATCTTCGATGCGATGTACTCAGCCGAGATGCTCTGGTCAGAGACCTATGATTTACGGGCTCGGGAAGTGTACACGGCGTGGATTGCCAAACGGATGCCTCGTCTGCGGGATGAGCTCCGGGGTATAGCTAAACCCGTCGGTCATCCGGTAAGCTCAGAGGCGATCGCGTTGCCGGTTGCTCCCAACCCGAGATTGCCTGTTGCAGTGGCGGAGGCCTTGAGACGCTCCGCGCAAACCCTGGGTCATTGCGCTTTTGATTTCACCGGGGCCCAGAGGTTGTCCTCAGCACCGATAGAGATTCCTGTATCCGGGCACTTCCAAAAGCTCGTGTTCTTGCATGCAACCGCGAATAACGCGCCGCGTATTGCCTGGAAACCGCTTGTCGAAGTTGGTCGGTATGTCGTGCGCTATGCGGACGGGTCACAGGTGAGTGTCCCCGTCGAATATGCGGGCAATATATGCGTATACACCAGGAGATATGGCGCTCCGCTGCCTCAACAGTATTATCGCCATCAGGGTTACATTGCGACTTACTGGGGCGATCCTCTGATGCAGGCCAAGTCTGAGGATGGACGAGACGTCACGGCTCTTGGATTTGAGTGGGTCAATCCCTACCCGGAGCGGGAGATAGCCAGCATTGTCTGCTTCGGCAGCGAGGAAGCTGACGCCGACATCCTTCTTCTCGGCATTTCGGGTATTCGGACATCCTAGGATCATAAGGGTCAAAGAGGGTGCAAGGCAAATGATCACAGGCGGCCTCATCCTGGCGGGCCGCCTGTGATCATCTCTTGCGCATTGCACCTGGTCAGGAGGGCCACAGACCTCTCTTCAGGCTAGAGCAGAATAGGTTGGCACGGCAATCCCTCGGTTGCACTTGCCGGATGAAGCATCTGCAACCGGGTGCCCGGTTCATTTCACGTGGATTACGTTGCGCGGAGACAGGTATCCGGTCTAGAAAAACCGGTTGTTGGATGTGTTCGGGATCACCGCGAGAGTGTGAAACCTTGCAAGAAGGAGTGTCGTGATGTTCGGATCGTGGCAGTGCGCTGTTGTCGCTGGCTTATTGGCAGTTCTTCTTGTTTCGCTACCCGCAATGGGGAAAGAAGATCGGCATCTTGAGTCTTACAACTTCGTCCTTCCGGAGCGGCCGTATACGCTGGTAGCCATCGATTACTTGGAGAACGTAAGCCCCGATCATTTGCCGCAATCGGCAGCTACTGAGCTGTTCACGTTTGTCACCCCAGGGGAGTATGAACCGCTGAGTTTTGTGATTTACGCTCAACAGGATCTGAGTACCGTTCAGGTGCGCGTGTCGGATTTGTGTTCATCAGATCATGTTATCAAGAGCGAAAACATCGAATTGCGTTGCGTTCGATGGATGGCCCGTCGTTGGCGCTATTCCGCGCCTCCGGCCCCGGAGAACTTGGTTCCGGATCCATTCTTCCTTGAGACGTACCGGCCTTTCGATTTGGGCCAAGGTCAGATGAAACAGATTTGGCTGACCCTGAGAGTTCCAGAAGAAGCCGCGCCCGGGCAGTACGTCGGATATGTACGTGTAAGCGCAATCGGTCATGATGAAATGTCTCTGCCAGTCCGAGTGGAGGTATTGCCTTTTGCTCTTCACGACAGCGAAAAGCGGCTTAGCATCTATTATAGGAACTATAAGGCACGTACTGCGGAGCAAAGGCACCGCGATTTTCTCGACATGCGCAATCACGGACTGCGCCATGCCATCGTGCGGCCGAGTATAACATACCAGGTGCGGCGCATCGATGGGGTGTTCCGTTTTGTTCCCAACCTGTCCGAGGTGCGCACCGTGATTGAGGAGATGCGTCAGTACGGCTTTGAAGGGCCTTATGTGGTGAACAGCGGCTTTACGGGCCTGTGGGCGCAGTTGGAGGGCGTGCCGCAACCGACTCGGTCGGAACTGTACAGGAGCATACTGGTGGATCTTGGAGAGGCAATCATGGCTCTTGAGGAAGAGCTAGGCGTGGAGATCGCTCTTCAACAGCTTGATGAGATCTTCAAGACCGAAGTACGCGAGCGGTATGAGTTGTTGACCCGTCCGGCGGCAGACGTAGAGGGATTGCGGTTTTATATCACGTTTTATCCGCATGAAGATGTGACTTTGATGGAGTGGGCCGATCCGCTAGTTGACATACGTAACTACCACGGAGCAGCTGCTGACGCCTGGCTGGCAAGGGGCCGAACCTTTGATGATCTTGCCGGGTATGTGAACCAGGAACCGGATCGTCTCTGGCTGTACTACAACGCTGAGGAAGTAGAGATGGATCCCCGCTGGATGCGCATCATCAACGGCATATACCTTTGGCTTTCCCCGTTCGAGTTGCATGCTATTTGGGCCTATTCCGAGCCTGAGGGCGATCTGTTTGACGATGCGGATGGTATCCGTGGATCGATGGGTATGGCCTTTATTGATCCCAGGGACGGAAGCTTGTTGTCCACACGGCATTGGGAAGCCTATCGTGAAGGAGGCGACGATTTGCGCTATCTGGCCACGTTGGAGCATCTGATGGAGGAACACACGGATACGGCTCCTTCGGCCATCGCAGCCGCCCGTCGATATCTCGAGGAGCTCAAGACTTCCTGGTGGCCGGAAAAGCCTTTAGCGGGCAGAAGGGGTACTCAGGGGGCCATTGTCCGCGCGATGAACGCCGAACATCCTCTGGGCTCGTTGCAGAGCCTTCGGCGGCAAGTGGCAGATCATATTTTGGCCATTCTGAGGGAATCTGCAGGTGCTCAGAAATAGCATGAGCAGACGTCGGTGGTCGTGAGACTAACAACATAAGCAACGGGGAAACCCTAGTTCCGGCTAGACGTACAAACAGAGGTGGGAGTAGGCTGACGCGCCTCTGATTAAGGCGCGTCACCCTACTCCATATTGGACTGTGATTGGTCAGGCTTCGTGCGGGGACAGTCGATCAAGCTCGATACTTGCTTAACAGTCTGAGCTCACTGTAGCGTAAGAGCGCCATCCGCCGGCCAGATTGGAGACGTCGAGTCCAAGTTTTCGTAGTGCGCAGCAGGCAATGTATGCTCTTCGCCCCACTTCGCAATAGACAACCACCGGTTTGCCTCGGGGGATTTCATTGAGGCGGGTTCGCAACTCAGACAGCGGGATGTTTAGACTTCCCGGAATACAGCCGCGAGCATGCTCTCTTGGCTCGCGAACATCCAGGAATGTGGCCATGTCCTTCAACTCAGGAACTTGACTGGCCTCAACCGTGGACACATCACCTGCGAGAATGTTGCCGGCCACAAAACCCGCGACATTTACAGGATCCCTGGCCATCCCGAATTGTGGAGCGTAGGCCAGCTCAAGCCGTTGCAGATCTTCAACGGTGGCATTCATGCGCAATGCTGTGGCAAGAACATCTATCCGCTTGTCGACGCCTTTTTCTCCCACTGCTTGGGCGCCCAGGATGCGACCGGTTCGGTCAAAGAGCAGTTTCATGGTTAACGGAGTCGCGCCCGGGTAGTAGGACGCGTGCGAAGAAGCATGGATAACAGAACTAAGGTGGGGGATGTCCGCTCGTTTCAGGGCCATCGATGTGGCTCCGGTCCCCGCTGCGGCCAATCCAAGTACGTCAACAATGGCCGTTCCTTGGGAAGCCTCATAGGTTTCAGAACGTCCGGCGATGTTGTTGGCCACGATGCGCCCTTGCTTGTTCGCCGGACCGGCCAAGGCTATGAGAGTCGGTTGGCCGGTTACGAGATGTTTGACCTCAATCGCGTCACCTATGGCGTAGATGTTGGGATCAGACGTGCGCAGATACTCATCTACGGCGATGCCGCCTCGGGGGCCCAGGGCCAAGCCGGCGGCCTTTGCCAGTTCCACTTCCGGCCGGACGCCGATGGCCAGGATGACTGCGTCGGCTTCCAGTTGTGAACCGCTATCCAAGGCAACGATGAGTTTATCCTCATCCGGGATGAACTCGGTGACAGGCGAACCAAGATGCAGGTGCACACCTTTTTGCCGCAAGTGGGCATGGACAAATGCGGCCATATCCGGATCGAGCATGCTGGAGAGGACTTGATCGGCCATTTCCACCAAGTGTACTTCGACGTTTGCACGCAATAGGTTGTCAGCCATCTCTACTCCGATGAACCCGCCGCCTACGACGACTGCTTTTTTCAGTCGACCTGCATCAAGCCGTTTTTTCACGGCTTCGACATCCGGGATGAAACGGATTGTGTGAACGCGCTCGTCGTTCACACCGGGGATTGGGGGACGCACAGGAGCGGCTCCCGGGGAAAGGACCAAGACATCGTAGCGTTCTTCATAGCGTTGGCCAGCGCTTTCTACGGTGACAGTCTTGACCGCTCGATCGATGGAAACCACCTTTGACTCCGTGCGAATATCAAGCAACAGGTTGTTCCGCAAGTGTTCAGGGCTTGCAACGAGCAGATCCTCCCGTTTGGGGATGACTCCGCTGATATAATACGGCAATCCGCAATTAGCGAACGAAACATACGGACCCGCCTCAAAGACAATGATCTCGGCAGCCTCGTCCAGCCTGCGCAAACGCGCGGCGGCAGTCATACCCCCTGCAACTCCACCGACAATGATGATTCGAGCCACTGGTGAAAGCCTCCCTAGCGATGATGAGCAGCATCTTTTGACTTGACGATATCGTTAGTCGGACATAAGCGCAAGGGGCTGATCAGTGTCGATTGAGAGAGTCGATCCGTGCAAAGCGGCGAGCACGTGAACAACTATTCCTCAAGCGGCAGAGGCTGGGAGAAATATGTGTGAGCTGATCCGGCCTATGCGTCTCAAACGCGCTCTTCCTGCGGGCAACCGTTCCCTGAACGGATTGGTCTATCGGTCAGGGCTGTTGCTTCTCCTGCGGGTATGAGTAAATAAGCTTGGGTTACGGCGGCAGATGAAGTGATCGATGGATGTTATCGTAGTAGGGACAAACTCATATCGCAAAGCGGATAAGCTTGGAGATTGTCTCCCGGCTGGAGCAGTGGACTGCACCTGATAGCAAGTCCTCGTTGCCCGTACAAGACGCGGTACACTTCGCAGTGCGTTCTGTCGCCGCGAAATGGGGAATGCACTAAACACCAAGGTGCCCGCCAAGAATATGGGTAGATCGGGTTCAGGTGGGCTTTCACACTTCTTCCACCGGCTCAATTAAAGCGGTATGCCACCGATTACAGATTTCTGATACCACACAGGCAGGGGAACGTCAGCCCCATGACTTCTGACTCACTGCCCCTGCGGTCCGGTCCTTGATCGTGATATCAATGCCCTCATCAACATCCTTCGGCCGGCACGCAGTGGAGAACAAACCTCAAGGGCGGCGGGGTTACCGAAGAAGCCGTTGGGCTCTTGGGCGGAGTGTCACTAAGCTGACGCTCGCCTGATGGGCAAGCGTCAGCTCATGATCTACGCACCTGCGTCTGCTTGGGGATACGTAGCTGTGTCTTCGGAAGCGGTGCTCAAAGAGATTGCCTCGTGATCACTGATGGGGTCGACTGACTGCTCACGAGCCAGGCGTACGTACAGGCGCGGAGCCTTCTTGTCTCGCAGGCCGGCCACAGCTTGGAGCTCTTCGACGGTGAGGCCGGCTTTGGCCAAAAGCGTGAAGCAGGTGTGGCGAAGCCGGTTGATAGTGACGCTATTGGGGGGAAGGCTGGTCGAGGCGACGCTCTTGGCTAAGGCATAGTAGACGGCACCCTTGCTGATCGGTTTGCGACTCCGGTTTATAAAGACGCGGGGCGAGGGGACATCGGGACGTTCGCGCAGATAGTCTTGCAGGGCACGGGCTGTCTCTTCACTGAGAGGAACGAGACGGTCGCGTTTTCCGTTAGCGTCAAGGCGTACATACATCTCGTCGAGGTTGATGTCGTCAAGGTCCAGGTGTAGGACCTCCGACAGTCGGGCACCGCAATGGAGGAATAGGCGCAGGATGGCATAGTCTCGCCTCGGGTTCGGGCCATGGGCGCGTACGGCGCGCAGCAGGGAGGTGGCCTCTTCAGCCGTGAGCGGCCGGGGAATCGAATCCGGTGGCGTTGGGGTAAGTATAACTAACGCAGGATTGCCGAAAGATCCGCGCAGTGTAGGGGACATACCTATGGCGTAGTCGAAAAAAGAGCGGAGGGCCGCCAAGCGGCGCTTAGCGCTTCGGCGATTGTTGCGACGGTCCTCTTGGAGGTAGTCTAGGAAGGCCTGTATATGTTGCGGTGTTATGTCCGTGATACGCAGTTGCTGTTGATCGCCCAGTTGTTTGGCGACGAAGCGCATGAACATCATGACATCGTGGGCATAGTGGATGACGGTGAGGGGACTCATCCCTTTTTCTGAGCAAAGATAGTGCATGTAGTGGTCGATGCATCGTCGGTCAAGGACTCCGTCTTTCGGCATCGGTGGACCTCCCTATACATGTCTTAAGATAGTATAGCTAACCTCATATGAAACACATTCTGCTTCTCTTAAGGAGAGTCCTGCTTGCCAGTGCGCAATTCTGCGCTTTTTTGCGGAGAAATAATCTCAGTCCTATTGTGTATACCGGGCAGTGATCGACGCCATACTTGATAGTGATGTCTTTCTGAGTGAAAGGAGGGGGCCCCGTGCCTGATAACCTCGCGGCAGGTGCCACCACCGGGTCTTCTGATGCACGTGCCGAGGCCGGGGTCGCGTCAAGCTTCGCACCGCCGCCATTTCCCACGTCTCATGGTGTCACACGCGTGCATCTGATGACTCGCGACCCCCAGAGTCTGTATGCATATTGGGAATTGACTCCGGAATTCCGGGAGATGACAGCGCGTCATTTTGGGTGCGACTGGGACGAACTGCCTTTGGTCCTTCGCCTATACATGATTGACAACGTAGACGACGGCCCGCGCGTTATCCAGGAAGTGAACACGTCTCGCTTGACCGACAACTGGTTTTTTTATAATCTGCTGCCCGGCAAAAGCTACGTGCTTGATGTAGGGACGCGCAATGTCTACAACGTTTTCGTCGGCTTGTTACGTTCCAACCTTGTGACGACTCCGCGCAACTGGCCCGGCCGAACATTAGCGGGGCAACAACTGGGTGACTGGAAACCCGAAAGCATCAGCTCGCCATTTCACTTCCGAAGTTGAGCACTCGCAGGAGGTCCGAAGTCAATGAAGGGATATGTGGCTATCTGCTTGCATACTCACCTGCCCTATGTGCGTCATGCGGATGACCCTAACGCACTGGAGCAGCGCTGGTTGTTTGAAGCTATTACGGAGTCTTACATCCCATTGCTCAATGTCTTCCATGGACTCCGGGAGGACGGCGTGGCTTTTCGCTTCGCCATGTCGATTACACCACCGCTCATGGAGATGCTCCGTGATCCTCTCCTGCAGGCCCGTTACATACGTCATCTTGATAATCTCATTCGTCTGGCCGAGAAGGAGGTAGTGCGCCTTGAGTTCGAACCGCATTTTCGCACCGTGGCGGAGATGTATCTGTGGAAATTGCGCGAAGCCCGCCACGTGTTTTGTGAGCGATACCAAGGCGACCTTCTGCAGGGCTTCCTACAGCTGGAAAAGGCGGGCCACCTGGAGTTGATAACCAGTGCGGCGACGCACGCTTATTTGCCTTTGTTGCGTTCAGAAGAGGCGGTTCGCAATCAAATTCGATTGGGAGTTCGGGCTTATCAAGAGCATTTCGGCCATCAGCCGCGCGGCATTTGGTTGCCGGAATGCGGTTATCGCCCCGGGTTGGATGAAATCCTGGCAGAAGAGAATCTCCAATACTTCCTGGTAGACAGTCACGCCATCATGCATGCCGATCCTGCACCTGCACAGGGAGTATATGCGCCTGTGCGGACACCAGCAGGCCTTTTGGCTTTCGGACGGGATAAGGAATCAGCCAAACAAGTGTGGAGTTCCAAGGAAGGATACCCGGGGGATTATGATTACCGCGAGTACTACCGTGACATAGGATTTGATCTGGATTGGGACTACATTCGCGAACACGTGCACCCCGACGGTATCCGGGTCAATACGGGTTTGAAGTATTACCGCATTACCGGTAACGGCCCCCATAAGGAGCCGTACAACCCGGCTTGGGCCGACGAAAGAGCCGCGGCTCATGCCTCTCATTTTCTTCATGCTCGTCTGGAGCAGGCAGACAGACTGCATGAAAAAAGCGGGCGACCGCCGATCATTGTCTCACCCTACGATACGGAGTTGTTTGGGCACTGGTGGTATGAAGGACCCGCTTTCTTGAACTACTTGTGCCGAAAAATGCACTACGACCAACAAAAGCTGAAACTCATTGCGCCTCTCGATTATCCATTATGCGATGAGGCTCCTGTTGTTGATCTGCCTGAGTCGAGTTGGGGCAATCGCGGCTACAGCGAAGTATGGCTGAATGGGGCAAATTGTTGGATTTACCCGCATCTGCATGCTGCTGAAGAGAGAATGACGGCTCTTGCCGAAGGACGGCCCGATGCGAGAGGATTGGAAGAACGGGCGCTCAATCAAGCCTGCCGCGAATTGATGTTGGCGCAAAGCAGCGACTGGCCGTTCATCATAAGTGCTCAGACGACCGTGGAGTATGCCAACCGCCGTTTGAACGAGCATCTGCGATGGTTTTTCTTGCTTTGTCAACAGATAGAATCAGAACGGATTGATGAAGCGCAGCTTCGATATGCAGAGCAGGCCCACGCCATATTCCCATATATCAACTACCGTGATTTCTGTGATACGAAACTGCCGCAACCCGCTTTGATGTTTCCTCCGGGGGCGCTGCGAGTCCTCATGCTATCTTGGGAGTATCCGCCGTTGTGTGCGGGAGGACTGGGCAGACACGTGCATGAGCTATCGCGCAATCTGGCCAAACAAGGCGTCGAAGTCCACGTCTGCACTTTGGGCACAGGTAGACATCCTCAACGGGAAATCGTCGAAGGTGTGGTTCTTCATCGGGTACCTGCGCCCGATATGCCCGGCGACTCGTTTGCGGACTCTGTCTTTCAGGGCAATCTGCGTCTTTACGAACTGGCACGGCGGCTTTGGCTGAGTCGGCGATTCGATCTTGTCCATGGACACGATTGGCTTGTCGGAGAGGCCTCGCGCATGATTGCCAAGCGCTATGGAGTTCCCTTGCTTGCTACCATACATGCCACCGAATATGGCCGCAATCAAGGAATACATAACGAGATCCAGCGGGCGATTGACCGACAAGAGCGCATGCTCATGGCAGATGCTGATCAGGTGATCGTTTGCAGTCGGGCCATGCACAACGAGTTGCATAAGGTTTTTGGGGTGCCCGAGGACAAGCTACACATCATACCTAACGGTGTGGATGTATCTTCCTTGGTATCTTCGCTCTCCTCAACGCCGTCATTCTTGCCTCCGCACGGGCATGTGATAGCCTTCTTGGGTCGATTTGTACGCGAAAAAGGCGTTCAGTTGCTTGTAAGAGCTGCTGGGGTTATTCTGTCGAGGCGATCGGACGTCCATTTCGTATTGGCGGGGAACGGACCGCTGTTTGATGAGCTCAAAGCCATGGCCGACGATCTGGGAATTGCCGATCGTGTAGTATTTCCTGGCTTCGTTGATGACAAAGGCCGCAATGCCTTGTTGGGCCGAGCCTCTGTGGCGGTCTTTCCGAGTCTTTACGAACCGTTCGGGATAGTCGCTCTGGAGGCCATGGGGGCGGGAGTTCCCACAATCGTCTCTGATACCGGTGGGTTTGCTGAGATAGTGGAACACGAGGTGGACGGACTGAAAGTCTACCCGGGTGATCTCCACGGGCTTGTCAATGCCATTGAACGCTTGTTGGATGATCGGGATCTGGCAAATGGCCTGGTTGTGCGTGCTCGCGAAAAGACAATACGCAAATATACCTGGCATGCAGTCTGCTGTCAGACACTCGATGTATACAGGCAACTGAAGCAAGCGCGAAGCGTTGACAGTCTCGGTGCCGTGGCAGGCAGTTCCATCAGCTGACAAAAGGGAAAGACATCGTCGGGAGCGCTTAACCGTTCAGCAGAGTCAGGGCGTTGTGTCTTTTGATTGCGTCGATCTGTTGGACGGTTGGCCCCTCGGTCTTCACTTCCAGTTTCTGACGTACTGCTTCGAAATACAAAAACGGGCTGTGGCTGCCGAAGACGAGGCGCTGCCAGGGAAAATGACGCATGGCGACGATCAGGCTTTGACTGGATTCCACGTGGGATATCTCACACCACACATTCTCGGCCTGCCGAAGAGTCCGCAGCTCGATCATATACGCCGCACAGACAAGGAAGCGGGTTTCGGGGTGTCTGGCAGCCAACTCCACGATTTGAGCTGGAGCCACACCTGGCACCTTCATCAGCGGATGGTGGCTGCGCTCATCCATCATGCGCACCTGGATGCACAGCGGAACGTTCATCTCGCCCGCTAACGCCGCCAGCTCGTCAACAGCCGGATGGTCTAGAGAGTAGCTGTGGTAGTTTGGAGTGACTTTCA
>LFTP01000167.1 GCA_001513395.1 Clostridia bacterium DTU080 | reverse complement strand
AGATGTGTATAAGAGACAGTGATGTAACAACGGCTTCGGGAAAAGGATCAGAATACGGTGGAGGCGGGCAACATTTTGACGCCTACGCGCACCACCGGGGCCTACAATGTCAAGAGTTTGGATAAAGACTCGCCGCCGACCATCGCGGGTGAGACCGCCATGATATCGCAAGCGATCCGGCGGGATCGCAACGATATACGGTACTCCATGGACAACCTGTAGAAGGGTCCTTGTCACAGGTCACGAACTGATGTGGAGTTCGTTATAGCCTGATCCAGCTCATACGCTTTAGTGTATAAGGAAGACTTGTTGTGTGAGGAGGAAGGCCCTTGAAGCGCTGGCTATGGTACATTGCGTTATTGCTGGTGATCATTTTCTTCCGCATCGCCTGGAGACTCTGTCTTCCTTTCTTGCTCGCCATCATCCTGGCCGCGACGCTGAATCCATTGGTCACTTGGGTAACCGAAAAGACGCCGATCAACAGATCACTCGCAACGATGATCATTTTTGTCCTGTGCGGTGTGTTAGGAGGGGGTATTCTTCTTCTGGCTTCTGCCGCGCTGGTGCAAGGTATCTCCACCTTTATTGAGCACCTGCCAACGTATGGAGTCACCCTTACCGTTGTAACTGAGCAACTCATAGAAAAAGCGGGGCGTTTCTTCCTTCGAATACCGCCCGACGTACTGAGAGTCTTTCAGGAATACGTCGAAGAGGTCTACAGAGCCAGCCAACGGGTTATTACGACCCTGGGCCAGTCTGCCCTGGTGGCAATAGGAGCTTTGCCGGGTTTTGCAGCCATGTTACTCATTAGCCTGCTGGCCGCCTTTTTCATCACCAAAGACTGGGCTTGGTTGATGAGCCGCGCCCGGGATCTTTTGCCTGAAGAATGGCAAAGTCCTGCCACCAAGGCCGGTATCGAGGTAACACGGGCCTTGGGACGGTACATATTGGCCCAAACCCTCGTGATAAGTCAGAGTACTCTGGCCA
>LFTP01000016.1 GCA_001513395.1 Clostridia bacterium DTU080 | reverse complement strand
AGGTCCAGCCGGCGCGTTCCAATGCTCGCTGTCGTGTGAAGTCGTCAGCCCACCGATCAGGACCGTGGAATGCATCACCGTCGCACTCAATCGCCAGTCTTCTGTCGTTATGGCCTTCGACAACGAGATCAATGCTGTACCCGCCACTGCGCACCTGAGGTGTTACCCGATATCCACGTTGCACGAGCTCACGGTACACGTCCCTTTCGAACTCGGATTGGAATGATCCTTGATGAGAGGCGGTACGCCCTTCATCTTGTTTATATGGGGATTGGAAGTGCTCAATAAGACTCCGTCGCAGTCCGTCGCCGTTGCCGAGATCGTCGAGTTCTACTGAGCGGACAAGATACATTCGGTCGCGAGCCCGTGATGCGGCTACATTGAAACGTTGGGCAGATCGCTGGCCGCTCAAAGGCGTTGCATTGCCAGGAGCGGCTACCATGGAAAGAAACATGATGTCGCGCTCGTTGCCTTGGAACGTACGGGCATCTCCGCAGGTGATTTGATGGCGCTCGATCAGCTCGGGGCCTAATTCTTCGATCAGCCGGTTCCAGATGAGGCGTGCCTGTTCCTGTCCCAAAAGCGATACCACGCCTATCGTTCGGTTGGCCAGATCAGGATCGTTTACAAGGGCCTTGATTTCATTGACAATCACTTCTACTCAGGTGGGTTGACGTAGTCTTTTCGGTAACCATCCTGGACAAGAATGTCCACCAATGGCGGGTCAAGTCGTTCCGATGCACGCGGGATACGCAACGGTAGCAATTGGTGGTCGTAAAACTCCCGCTTTGAGTACTCGATGATCGGTCCGACGCAACGAAAATGCTCACGAAGCATAATCGATGTTGACGCAAAAACCACCTTGTACAGATCATATATTGAGCGTTCCGGCGACATTTGAGCTGCATAGACAGGCACCTGGCTCCCGAGAAAACGAGCCATGAGATTCTGTACCTCTTTTTCTTCAACCCCCACCGCGTCAGGTGAGACTTGCTTGTCGTCACCGACGATCAGCACTTTCTTTGCCCGCAAGAGCGCCGGCAGGGCGGTCAGATCAGATTGCGATGCCTCGTCTACGATCACCAGATCGAACACGCCCAGTTCCGCCGGAAGCGATTCCGACACACGAAGATGAGTCATGATCCAGCACGGCACTACACTGTAAGCCTGCTGAGCTGCCCGGCGGGCCTCTTGGCGGTATCGCACGGCGCGCTTTCCGGTACCCTTGCCGATACTTTTGATTGCGTTCAAGTAGGCCTGCAATGCCGCCTGATCCTTCTGTGAGGCGCTCTCGGCGATGCGGAGCCAAGCGCGTTTGGCGACGATCTCTTCATAGCAGCGGGCCAGCTTCTGTTCCACGCCTTTTCTTTGGACAGCTAACCGTTTGAGTTGGTCCCAACTGTCAATGGACTCCAAGTAAACAGCCAGCCGTCGCAGGCGCCAGGCTACATCCCAGTTGTCCGGCAGAAGTTTGTCGATCGGTCCTTCGACNNGGCTTTTTCAGAAGCTCTGCGTATTGCGGCGCGCCCGAAGCCGCGATCTTAGCGCATACTTCCTTCACCGTGACGAACTCCTCTCGCAGTGCAATGAGGCGTTCGATCTCGCCGATCAGACTCTTCCATCGCTCATGGACTTCCGTGTCAGATCTTGCTGGATCACCCAGCTGTGTTGCCAGGAAGCTTCGAATCTCCTGGATGACAGGCGCACAATGATCGCCTACACGTGTTATCCACTGCTGTCGCTTCTTTTCGGCGACCTCAAGACGAGCGCGCTCAAGATAGCGCTGTATGATCTTCTTGAGGACGTCGAGGGCCTCTTGATCGGCTTTGAGGTTGTAGCGATAGGTCAGATTCGGGAAGGCGTGCTGCGCAAAGGCTTCACACTCGGATTTGAGGCGAACGAGTTTTTTCACCTTTCGGTAGGTGTTCCACGTCATCAAAGCCGTTGACGAGTCTTGTTCAGGAACCGGTGGGATCACCTCAGGGGACATGTGTGACAGTTGATTCCAACGGATGGCCAGACGGCGGATCTCACGCGTGTGTTCCAGGAAGCGCTTAACATGTGCCCAATCAGCCGCATCGCCCGGACCTTCGTCTAGTACGCGTATGGATCGCAATTGTCGCTTCGTGCCAGGCTTTACGAGCAGTCTGCCGAACAGCGGTTTGCCGGCGGCCAGGTTACTGACGGCTCTATACAAATCGTTGCTATCTTCGGCACCGACAGGAACCGAAACCGGCTTGCGGAAAAAAGCGGCCTGATTAGCTTCGATTTCCTCAAGCTCTCCGTGCAGTTCTTCCAACAATGCGATAAAACTGTCACTGCACTGCATGAGCCGGACATCAAGGCGCTGCGTCCATTCCAGGCCGTTTTGGGCGAGCTCGGATTGCAGATCCTTGATGTTTTCCAGAGTGTCCAATGCACGTTGGGCCTCGGTTAAGGTGTCCGGGCCCAAATCAGCCATGGCGGGCAGATTTCCTTGTGCTATGTCTTTATCCGATTCTCTCATCTTCACCAGAGCACGGTGTATCTCTGCGATTTCCACCGAATCAGGGAGGCATTCAGGTTCTGGCAGGGTGGTGTCCACGTATACGATGTCTTCTCCCAGTTTTTTTCTGGCCTGTCGGAGTCGGATTACGTCCTCGTTGGAGAACTGTGGTGTGAATTCAGACTCGATGCCGATGCGATCGGGAATCAGGTTAGCCAACTCATCATGGTGTGCGATCTCCTGAGCGGCTTGGAAAGGATCAATGCGTTCGCTCCCGAGTTGTATGCCTGAGAGG
>LFTP01000195.1 GCA_001513395.1 Clostridia bacterium DTU080 | reverse complement strand
GGGAGGGAGAGAGTAGCTTAAACTACCCCAAAATCGTGTCTTGACAATGGGGTCCACCTTACCGCAACCGTACCGTCATCACCAGCCTGGTAATCGCCGCAGCGGTTTTCTTCTATATTTTCCTTGACTCTTTGATCGCCGGCATGGTCGAGATGTCCTACGACATCCTGATCGATTACGAGGTCGGCCATTTACAAGTAGTCAACAAAGCTTATTGGGATGAAGAGGAGAAGCTGCCCCTGGAAAACCTGATTTCCATGCGTCAGATCTCCTCTGACAGTTGGGAGAATCTGCCCGGATACCGGGCCGCTTCCTACGAGTTGGCTTTTTTGGCCCGGCTTAATGACGGGGAACACGAGCTGCCCGTGGTGGGTAAGGGGATCATCCCTGAGGATTTTCTCCATGTCTTTTCCTTTGAAGGGCACTTTGTGGAAGGCGAGATGTTCTCCGAGGGAGAGCATCGGGCGGTGATGGGCAAACGACTTGCGGATCTGTTCGGATTACAGGCCGGCGATTACATCACGTTGTTAGTGAGGGACAAAAACGGTTCCTTTAACACAATTGACGCTGAGATCGCCGGTTTAGTGCATACCATCGATCCCAACGTAAACAGCAACTTGGTTTACGTGCCGTTGGAGTTGGCTCAACAAGCCTTGGACGTTCCGGATCTGGTCAGCAAGGTGATCATCACATTGGAGGATAGATCGGCGGCTCGGCAGTTGGCTCCGGTTCTTGAAGATCGCTTGCAGAACGGGGATCTTGCAGTTTATCCCTGGAATGATATCGACGTAGTATCGGTGGCCGAGGCCAAGAACGTCGGTAATGAGCTCTTGTTGGGATTGATCCTCATCATCGGAGCCATTGCTATCATCAATACAGTGATCCTCGCTGCTTTGGAGAGGCTGCAGGAGATCGGCATGATGAAGGCCATGGGTCTGCAGGAAAAAGAGATCGTCTACGTCTTCGTGGCCGAGTCTACCGGTATCGGTATCTTAGGCGGCGTCGTAGGGATCTTGCTGGGAGCGGTGGGAGTCTGGCTGTTCGCCCGTTACGGTCTGGATCTGGGCGTGGACATGGACATGAGCTCCTTTGGCATTCCACTGATCGGGAGGATGTACGGAGCCTGGAACCCGGAGGCGTTTGTCTCAGTCTTTCTCTTCGCCGTGGCGGTCTCTTTGTTAGCCAGCATCTGGCCGGCTTATTGGGCCGCCAATAAAGACCCGATTCAAGCGATCCAACAGCGCTGATGGGAAGGGTGGAAGGTGGGTCCATATGTTATTCTTCTTTCGGATGGCCTTCAGAAACCTGTTCAGACATCGACTGAGGACTATAGTCTCTGTCGTCGCCGTGGCCTTTTCCGTATTGCTCGTTGTCTTTGCTCGCGGCTACGTGACAGGGATGGCTGATGCCGTCTCCATGGATCATATCTACTATGACTCGGGTCATATCAAGTTGATGGACAGAGGATACCGGGAGCGAGAGCGCCTTTTGCCTTTGACCTATCCTGTCGACGGATGGGAAGACGGTACCCTGTCTGAGATGATGGCCGAGTTGGAGGAAGTCGAAGGAATGACCATGGTGGTGCCGCGACTCAAATTCGGAGCCATGATCAGTACTGATGACGAACTCGTCGGCATCGTCGGTTGGGGCGTGGATCCTGACAAGGAGTTGACCTTCACCAATGTCGAGGACTTCATCGCCGAGGGCAGAATGGTGGAGTCCGGCAAAATGGAAGTGGTGATGGGAAGCGAACTACTCAAAAAGATCGACAAGCGCGTGGGAGACAAAGTAACCGTCGTCTTCAGCGATTCTTTCAACTCACTGACCGGTGCCACTCTTGAGATCGTTGGGCGGCTGCAAAGCGGTATCAAACTCCTCAACGAGGGCATGTTTTACCTTCCTCTTGATCAAGCCCAACGCCTCTTGGATATGCCGGAGCAGACCACTGAGTTGTTGCTGGTCACCTCAAGTAGGAAGGCCGTCGCTAAGGTATTGCCCGAAGTGAAGAATCTGTTGGAGCGGCGGGGAGCTCAGGAGCGATACGTAGCTCTTAGCTACCGGGAGACCAGTGATCTGATTCCTTGGATGGATCTGGGTGAGCTGATCTATAACCAGATCTACGTCTTCTTGGTCGCTTTGGCTTGTGTCGTCGTTGTCAATACCATGATCATGATCGTGGTCGAAAGAACCCAGGAGATCGGTATGATGTCGGCTTTGGGATTGGAAAACAAAGGCATTATGCAGCTTTTTGTCATCGAAGGCTTTTTACTCGGTCTCGCTGGCAGTCTGTTCGGTGCCTTGTTGGGGTTTTTGTTAACATCGTACTTCGCCAGAGTAGGCATGGACTTCACGTCCGCCGTCAGCGGTTTTACCACGGATGTCGTCTTTAACGCGGTGGTCTATCCCTCGGCGGATATGGGCAATACGATCTTTGCCTTTGTACTCGGGGTGGTCATCGTCACTGTAGCGCGGCGCGTAAAATGAGACGATCCGGCGCGAAGAATGAGACGGGCTTTACTAATCCCCATAACCGTTCTTGTTTGGCGTCAACACTAGACCTCCAAGCACCTTCCGGGTGATTCTGTAGGTGTCGGCGTGCCGGCAATGGCCTAGCCACGAGACCACAGATGCCCTCACTTTGTCCAGTTCAATGAGTCCAGCCGCATAGTCGTTTGAAAGCTTTTTAAAGCCCCTTTTAGCCCTCTTAATACTCGATTTACGTAGCAATCGGTGGTCGTCCCATATACGGTAGCCAAGGAAGTCTATGCCTCTGGCGACTGGGAAGATCGCCGTCTTGCGGTTTAGCCGCAGGTGTAACCGGTCCTGCAAGAACCCAGTGATCTCCCGAAGGTAGCTCCACAAGGTACTCTTGCTGCCTTCCAGAATCACCCAGTCATCCATATACCGAATGTAGTATCTCGCTCTCAGGACATGCTTCACAAAATGAGCCTCCCCTGGTTTGGTGGACACTCAAAGATCGTACAAGTAAGTTAGAGAAGGGGTG
>LFTP01000118.1 GCA_001513395.1 Clostridia bacterium DTU080 | reverse complement strand
ATTTTGTAAGGCTTTCTACCGCGGCTTGGACTTCATCCTTGAGGCTCAATATCCCTCAGGCGGTTGGCCGCGCCACTATCCGATAGTCGGTAGGGATCCTACCGCCGCTCCGTTCAACAACGCCGCCACGTTTTACTACGATGCGATGGTCATAACACTGGAGTTTATCAAGGACATATTGGCGGAGGAGTATCCCTTCGGCTTTGTAGACAAATCCTATATGCCCCGTCTGCAGATGGCTTTCGACAAAGGCATCGAATTCATCCTCAAAGCCCAAATCGAAGTAGACGGTCGACTGACCGCGTGGGCGCAAAGGTACAACCCTATCACCTATGAACCCGTGGCCGGTCGAGCCTTTGAGCCCGTGGCTATAAATCCGTGGGTTTCAGTGGGTATTGTTGAGCTTTTGCTCTCTTTGCCCGATCCGTCGCCGGAAGTTAAATACGCAGTGCTCAGCGCCGTGGAATGGCTGGAAAAGGTTCGCCTGGAGGACGGCCGTTGGGCCATGTTTTATCAGTTGGGCACTAACCGCCCGATTTTTGCCGGACGGGACGCAGTGATCCGCTGCGATCTGTCTGAGATTGAACTCGAAAGGCAACTCGGTTATGCCTGGTATGGAACATGGCCGGAAGCTCTCTTGGAAAGGGTGTACGAGGACGGCATTTTCGAGGCTTTTCTCGAAAGCCTGCCTGAGTATCCGGCAGTGAGGATGAGGCTGCCCCTCAAACCGAGCGGTCAGCGGGTGAGCGGGAGATTGCCCTTGGATGTTGAGCTGCTTCCTGCGAAACAGGCGCGGCATGTGAGCCGTGTAGAAATCGACATAGACGGTCATCAGGTCATTTATGCCGGATCCGGATTACCGGGGCCCGGTGAGCTGGTGGTAAACACTGAAGAATTGGAAGACGGATACCATCAACTGACCGTGAAAACGACGCATGAGATCTTCGGCACGGTCAGTCAAACGTGGAAACTCAACGTCGCCAATCGATGGACTCTGGTGCAGAACATGGCCCCTCCGGTCACGGAAGGGTGGTTCCCGATTGATTTCTTGCAGACGGCCGATCGTTCCGACGGCTGGATCTACGATACGAGCGACAGCGACCTCTTCTTCAAGGACCCGCATCGTCTGCTTCGCCAAGCAACGACGACAGAGTATTTGATCTGGGAGACACCGCGTCTGCAAACGGTGACCATCATCCTCTATGTTCGCCCCGGCACCCGTATCGAAGACGGGCTTAAGCTGGCGACAGCCCAATCTCTTGGGGCGTGGACGGCAGTGAGTTATGCCGCGGAGCTAGTCGGAGAAGGCGACGGATGGCATCGCATGAGGATCACTCTTGATTTCTCTCAAGCAACTGCTGATCAGCACTGGTTTAGTCTGACCTTGACCGATACGTTGCCCCATGATGCCGTGCAAATCGGGGATGTGGTACTTGCGGGTTTCAACCCGCGCTGAAGGAGTCTCTCAAGGATGCAAGATGATTGCTATGGCCGCTATCGCCTAAGACTTGTAAGCTTCTTGCAAAAAAGAGGCATCGTCGATCCCAAGGTCATCGAAGCGATGGAGTCGGTGCCTCGCCATGAGTTCGTGCCCGAACACTACCGGCATCTGGCCTACGAGGATCGGCCCTTGCCGATCGGCCACGGGCAGACTATCTCGCAGCCTTCGGTCATCGGTCTGATGACACAACTGCTTGAACTGAGCGATACGGATCGCGTGCTCGAGATCGGTACAGGTTCTGGGTATCAGACAGCGATCCTGGCCATGTTGGCAGATCGAGTGTTTTCGGTTGAGATCATTGAAGCACTGAGTCTGCGAGCCCGGGAAACCTTTGCCCGACTTGGCTACAAGAACATCGACGCCAGGATTGGCGATGGGTATTACGGATGGCCGGAAGGAGGGCACTTTGACGCCATCTGTGTCACCGCGGCTCCCGATCGCATACCTCAGTCTCTTTTGAACCAGCTGAAAGAGGGTGGCCGCTTGGTACTACCGGTGGGCTACTCGGGCATGGTGCAGACTCTGTGGAGGGTGGTTAAGGAAGCCGACGGCTTCAGAAAAGAAAAGCACGGCGCGGTGGCTTTTGTACCCCTTGTCCGTCTGCCGACTTGATGAACGGAATGATCGATGCATTGCACAAAGTAATGGGAGGTCGAATCAATGAAACGACGAGCAACATGGATCGCCGGGGGAGTCGCAATCAGTCTGCTGCTTTTGCTGTGCGGTGCTGTCTCGGCGAAAGTAACCACCTTGCGTTGGGCCACATGGGGTCCGCAAAAGATCGATACCGAGCTTATTGAAGCCTTTGAGAAAGAGAACCCGGATATCAAGATCGAGTACATCTTCTCATCGGGGACGGGCGCTCATCATCCGAAGATGAAAGTTTTGGCCGCCGGCGGTCTGGCTCCCGATGTTTTTGCCGTCGACGGTGTATTCCTGGCCGAATTCGTCAATGCCGGCTTGGTGGCTCCACTGGATGATCTCATCGCACGGGACGATTCGTTCAGTCTGAATGACTATTTTCCGGCCTCCTTGCCTGATATCCAATACAGGGGCCGGGTCTACGGACTCCCCTATATCTCAGCTCCCAACTACATGGTCTATAACTTGACCCACATATACGAATCGGGCCTTCCAAAACCCGATGTGCATTGGGATCTGGCCACCTTTAACGAATATGCCCGCAAGCTTGTGCGCAGTGTGGACGGACAGATCACGCGTTGGGCGAGCACTTCGCACTACTTGGGGCGTACGGCGGTACACTTCCAGCCTTGGTTGTGGTCCGGCGGCGGAGAGCTTTTTGATCTGGAAAACAAGCGCTTTTTGCTGACCGAGCCCGCGGCTTTGAAAGTCTTGGACTGGCTGGCCGAACAGCGGGCTAATGGGATCATGGGGTCGGGCTCGTTTGATGATCAGACGGCGTCGATCACCGCCATGTATCCGGCGGGCTTTCCTTCGGTGACGGGAAGGGATTGGCCCTTTGAGTGGGATGTGACCATACACCCGAGAGGTGAGGGTGGGCAGTACTCGATCTGGAAGGGCAATGTTATGACCATCGCCCCGGACTCGCCCATCAAAGAAGAAGCTTGGAAGTTTATCAAGTTTCTGCTGGTGCCCGGAGAGACCGGTTATTTGATCTATCTGAGCAACAAGCGCTTCCCTCCGCAGACACGCGATCGCAATCATTGGAACATGTTCCACAGGGCCGGAGAGGATCCGGTCAGCTTAAGAGACGTGACGCTCCTTTTGGCTTCCGATCACAGCCGTCCGTTGCCCAAGCTGGTGCAGTGGACAGCGATCATGCAGGAGAATTTGGGTCAGGCGCTGGTCAGGATCCTGTCCGGATCGGTCTCAGCTAAGGTGGCGATGGAGGAGATACGTCCGGCCGTGGAAAGGTTACTGGCCGCCGAACCTTGATCTTCTCTCCTTTCCTAACGCTGATCGCCCGATCAAATGACCGGGCGATCAGCGCCTTTGGCAGAGACTAGCGCCAACCTTGAATCTCGAGATAGCTCAGCTGCGGATACTCAGCTTCGCCTCCGAAGACCGTGATTCTCAGCTTGCCGTCTCCCAAGAAGCGGCCTTCTTGCGCCGACAGCCTGGCCTCGACATGTTCATCGTCGCACTGCGTCCAAGTGAGTTTCGTGGGCAGAGTCGTCCAGTCTTCGTTGCCTGTGCGGAACTCAAATGTGATCCGCTCGGCTACTTGTTCCACGTCTCTCATCCGGGCGTAGAACGTCAGGGAGAAATCGTAAAGTCCCAGAGCGTCGTAGATCAGATACTCCGTCGTAGCCTCGATACGTTGCAGTCGATCAGGATCCTCGAAGATATCGGAAGTGGCAAACTGCCAGCCTTCTGATTTTTCTTCAGCGACCTCGAAACTGAAGGTGCCGAACCAAGAGTCTTTCAGAGGCGGGCGGAAGTCATCCACAAGACGCCAACCGGGAAGACGGACCGAGAGCGCGGCGGACAGCTCTGTGCGCTCAGGATCCTCAACGGTCAGGTTGTAGACTCCCGGCGCTAGGTAAGGAAGGGCTTCAAATCGCAGTTGAAGCGCTCTTTGTTTTTGGCCCGGCGGGATCTCATATGCGATTTGGTCGGGAGTGATCCGCAGGTGGTCGGGCAGATTCTTGATGTGTAAATAGCCTGTCAGAGCCTCGTGGTCATACAGACGCTTGACGGTCAGAGAGACCTCAGCGGAGCCGCCGCGACCCACATATATGTCCTTCGGTCCTTCCAGGGCCAACTCCTTGGGAGGCAGTCCGAAGGCGTGAATGACGATGGGCGCCATGGCACCCCGAAGGCCGATGGTCAAGCTCTCGCGGTATGCCGCATGGGCGGCAGGCTGTAGGCGCTGCAAGACAATGTCCACTAACGTGGAATAATCCCACTCGGTCTTAGGCGGAAGATTTTGCGGGTAAAGCATCTGAGAGATGTGTCTTCGGGCCGTGACTACCAAATCCGTTCCTATCTGCTCTTCCGTGTAACCGCTCAGTAGCACATAGGCCAACCCGTGATACTCAGCCAATGAAGGCACGGGCCGCTCAGGTAGGCCCTGGGCCTGCATGCTTTGGAGGATCGCTTCCAGATAGCCCTGATCACCGGTGGCCTCATAGAACTGGATCAAAACGGGGATGCCGTCGAGTGTGAGGCGGAAGTTGTCAGCATAGAGAATCGATAGCCCCGACCGTTCGTCAGGAGAATCCGTGCGGCCCGCCCATGCTCCGGCGCTTTCCTCGAGCAGTCTTTGTGCCATAGCCAAATCATCGGGATCATGCGTCTCCATGTAGCGGTGTATCCAGGCTTGGGCGGCAAAGACCGAACCGCTTCTTCCTTGTCGTGCGGCATAGGAGCGGATCTCCTCGAGAGTCTCCCGCAGACGTTCATCTCCGGTCAGCCAATAGCTCAGATACAGATAGTCATTCGGCGTGTATTGCATCTGGACGGAGCCGCTCCAGTGGTCTTTGTTCCGACGATGCATCCCTCCGTCAGTTGACCGCGGAGGTCCGTAGAAAGAGGCATGAGAGACATCGACATCCGCTACATGCAAGGCGTAATCGAGGCCCGCCAAGCACAACTCACGGTCGTCAAGAACCAGTCCTCCGATCCACAGGCCGTTGCTTGGCGATGAAGAACCGTTGCGCCACCCGTAACGTCCGTGCAGCGACCAACGCTCAGCGTGGAGACCCCGCTCGGGATTGGTCGCACTGCCAAAATTGGTGCGCACGTCACCGAAGTTGGCCCAGCCGTTCCAACGCCAATGCTCGCGTGAGGTGAACAAAAAGCGCAGGTTGGCATGCAGACCATCGAAGTAGGCGCTGTTGGCAAAGAAGGTGCCCTCGTTCCATGGGCCCAAGGCTTGCGCCTTGGTGATATCCTCCCGACTCGGCAACCAGAGGGTCTCTCGTCGGGCCTCTAAATCGGCCAAGCCCTGAGCGAGAGAGGGATCGTTGGTCCAGATCAGGCTGCTTTCCAAGGTGCGGGTCACACCGACGGCGACGGATCTGCCGTCCACAGGATCTATGCCGAATTCGTCCGGAAGAGCCGTTGGGCGCAGATCGAGTCCGTATCCGTGCGTCGAACTCCAGGAGGCGAATTCGATCCTGTCATCATACACGGCGATATGATTGGGACCCAGACGGGTGAGATTGACGACACCTACGCCAAGGTATTTGTCTTGTGCTCCGGCGACCAGAGCGTGCCATTGCTCGTTGGGCCATTCGCTTGTCTGCAGCTCCGAGTTGTTGTAGATCAAGGCACTGTGGCCGGAGGGAAGGCTGCCGATCCGCACGACGCTTTGATCGGCGTTGAAAGGCGATTCCATACCGGAGATGTAGACTTCGCTCAGAGGTGATGCCGATCTGGCCACCCACTTGGCGGAAGTCAGGGCATAGGACTTAGGATCCCAATGCAAAGACCAGCTCATCTGAAGGCGGACCACCGGTGTGACGTGATAGATGCGCACACGCAGTTGCCATTCCAACTCAGAGTCAGGGCTGGAATCGCCGCCGTTTCCCCGGATGCGATAAACGGTAAAAAGCTCATTTGTTATCTCGACGATGCAGTCTCGGATGCGCAGGTTGAGAGGCTTGATCTCCCCGCCGGGATTGAGTGCTTCCAGGGGCTCAGCCCAAGCGTATTGACGTTCGGTATCCGGTACGGAATCAGGCAGGATCTCTTTCGGCTTCGTTATCTCAATATAGGAAGCCTGCGGACTGAGAATAAGCGCCGCCGCACCGTTTTCGTCGAGCAAATGGACTTCGTTGTCTTTGACGTTGAGGGTGCGGACCACCCCTCGGGGTTTTGCAGACCAGGCAGGAGGAGTGTCGTCTATGATCACGCGCGTGACCGGCGAAAGATCGAGTTCATAGGGCCATACACCCTCTACGCGCAGCCAGCGTACACTGCCGTCTGGCCATCGGGCAGCGGTAGTGACCAGTGCCGGAACGGGTTTGCCGTCGGGAGCGCGCAAGCCGAGCGCCTCAGACGGTTGCAACGCCCCCGGGGCAAAGGGTATGGCCTGGTAAAACGGTATCCCCAACACACTTTGAGCGTGCCGTTGTACGGCCGAGGCCGTGGGACGCAAAACGACGGCAGATGCTTCGGTTTGGGCGAAGATCACGGATGATGACATGAGTAGGAACAGCACTCCGACAAACAGGAGGAAATGCGGAAGTTTCATGCGCCATGCCCTCCCTGGGAAAATGGTAGGTGATGTTACTCTCACGAGACACGCAGCTGAAAGCTCACGAATCCGAAGATGAGGTCGAGAAAGGGCAGGATTCGTAAACCCTGCCCTTGGGTGTCTTGATTGATCTGAAGATCACTGTGGATTGTCTTTCAGGAAGGCCTCGATGCGGCGGACGATCTCGCTCACAGCGGTTCTGGGCTCCACTTCGTTGCGCCACACGGCACCCAGCTCGGAATCAATCACGCGCTGCAGATCCAAGCGATTAATGGAGACCACACGGCTGGTACCGGACACTAACAGATCAGGATAGATCTCCGGATTGATAATCGACTGCGGCAGCCAAGTGACCAATATGGGTCGCGGCGGTGTGCGACCAGGCTGCTTGGCGGAGAATTCGGCTCCCTTAGGTCCGGTGATGTACGAGACGAAGCGCCAAGCGCTTTCTAGGTCGCGGGTTTCTTTGCTAATAGACAGACCGAAAGTGCCCAGGTCGGTGGCATAGCGTCCTTCGGGACCCGGTCCTTTCGGATAGGGAACCATACCTACATTTGAGGCTACGAGGCAGAAATCGGGTACCGAAGAGAACCAGCGGGTAGCCATACCCACTTTACCCTGGGCAAAGCCCATGACATCGTTGGCTCCGATTTGAGCGTTGAGGGCGGTGTACATCGCTGCCGCATCATCTTCCCATATCAGGCTGTGCAAGAACTGAATGGCCTGCAGGCTCTCCTCGCTGTCGTAGAAGGAACGCGTGGGCCGCTTCACATCGTCGAATTCAACTCCGCCGTTGGAGAAAACCCAGGTGCGCGGCAAGTGGATGGATGCCCCTTTGACCTCATAGCGGCCGTCGGGTGCCTTGCGGGTCAGTTTTCTAGCCATTTCTCGGAAGGCATCCCAGGTCCAGGCGTCCCGTCGATACAGCTCTGTAGGATAGCCCAAACCGGCCTGTTCAAAAAGATCGGTATTGAAGACGTATACGGACGGGTTGGCCAGGCTCGGGATGGCAAACAGCTTGCCGTCTACCGTATAGGTGTCGAGAATGGGCGGAGCAATGCGGTTTATCTGAAGGGAAGGGGTCTGTTGGACCAAAGGCCTGAGATCGTATAGGAAACGTTCATCGCCGAAACTCATAATGTAGTTCATGTCGAGACTGATGACATCAGGAACCGTTCCGGAGGCGATGAGGGCTACCAGCCGATCTTGGTAGTTGGTTTGGACTCGAATTCGCTCCACTTTGATGTCCGGGTTGTCAGCCTCGAATGCGGCAGTGATAGCGGCTTGCGCCTGTTCTGACGCTTCGATGCCCGCCAGGTAGATGTATTCTATGGTTCGTTGAGCGCTCATGCCCGTCACGGCGCACAGACTTAAAATGACGAGCAGGCAAGTGACGGCGACCAGGCGATACTTCCATGCTGACGATGTCATTGCTCAGATACCTCCTATAGGAGACAGTTTTAGGTAGACGCTCTGACCGTCGATGCGGATTATATCACATCGACGCACTCATTTACTCCGTGTTTCACTATTGAACGTTGACTTTCCACTCGTCTAAGAGACGATTCCAGATGGCTTGGGCTTGTTCCAATGCAGCCAGAGGAGCCAACTGCTTGCGATAGACTTGCAGAACAAGATTTCCTAGCTCCTGCTGAGACGTGTTGCGCGGCGGAGGAATGACGGATGCTTGCATGTATTCAAAGAGGTTGTACCACAGATCAATGCGCGGATGGACATCGGACATACGCTGCAACATGTCAGTTCGGCCGCAGAAAAAGCCCGCTATGCGCTGAATGTCGAGGAGTATGTTGTCGCTGGACATTAGCGCTATGAACTCCCAGGCTAGGTCCTTGTTGCGGCTCGCTCTGGGAATGGCCAATCCGTCAGTAAACAAATGGACGACTGGGGTGGCGGAGGGTGTTTGACGCGGTGCAAATAGGCCGAAGTGCGTCAATGCCAAATCGGGATCGGCCTGCATCATGGCCGGCATTTGCTGCGGGTTGCTGTATTGCATGGCGATACGGCCCTGGTTGAAGCCTCCGGAGAGGATGGGCATATCCATCTGAGCCGCCTCATAGATCTCTTGCAGCGTCAGCAGGGCGGAGAGTGCTTTGGGATCGGTCAATCTCGCTTTGAATGTCGACAGATCGATCTCCGTCAGACCGGCCTGACGCATGAACCAGAACAGCTGTTGAGCGGAACCGGCAACGGTGGTGACAACGTTAAAGCCGCGTACGGCAACCCGGTCACCTTCGATCCTGGTCAGGCGGCGTGTGTACTGGATCAGCTCATCCCAGGACACGGGGGGCCTGTTCGGATCCAGACCGGCTTGGCCGAACAATTCCTTGTTATAGCCGACGGCGCGCGGGGCCACGTTTTGAGGCATGACCATGACTTGTCCTTGCCAGCTCATGGCCTCCCAGAGTGGCCGCGGATAGCGTGATGTATACGGCCATCGGGCAAGGTAGCGATCCAAGGGTTCCAAAAGGCCGATTGATCCCTCTTCATAGGGTGAGTAAAACCCAGTGCATATGATGTCAGGAGGTGTGCCTCCCGCTGTCAGTACCACGAGTCTGTCGACGCGGGTATCCCAGTCGGCGACGATCACCGTGACATCGGCGTTGTGGCGGGCCTTGAAAATCGGAACGACTTCCTCTTGCACATAGGTCAACAGAGCGCTGGGATATCCCACGCACAAGAAAGTGATCTCCTCAGCGAAACTGACTAAGGAGGACGTCAAAAGCAGCAACACCAACAACGCACTGCATACGTACATCGAGTTCCGACGACGGACATTCCTTCGCATAAGTCTTGGGCCTCCCTTCGTATGGGTTACTAAAATTAGATTCCAGAGTAAGGATTCTTTTCCTGCGTAACCGGCCGAGGCTCTCAATTTTCGTTTCTTAAGTAAGGATGGAAAAATTCTCAAGCCCTGGCCTTGCCTCGTTGACGTCGAGACGGATAGGGAAGGAATCCGTATCACACTCACGTATTAGCATGGTAAGTGCGTGTGCAGTGAAGGCGAGAATGCACAAGCGCGTACAAGTTCACGTCTGAGTATTATTCGCGTAAAGATTTCAAGGGGAGGAGCGGCATGCAAACGGCTGTGATTCTGGCGGCGGGGCGCGGGAGCAAGATGTGGCCCTACGGCGAAACGCAACCGAAAGCGTGTCTGCCCGTGGTTGGCGCACCGCTTATAGGCCATACCGTGCAGCATCTGATCAATCTGGGCGTACAAAACATCATCGTGGTGGTGGGACATCTGGCTGCTCAGGTCCGCCATGCAGTGGGCCGTCATTCGCAGGTCGCCTTTCATGAGCAGTCTTCGCCGGGCGGTACGGCAGAGGCCCTGAGCCAGGTCCATGCGGTGCACGGACTCGCCGACTGTCTTGTGATCTACGGCGATGTGCTCGTCTCTCAGGAAGACTTGGCGCGATTGATCGAGACTCACAATCGCAATAAGGCCTTGGCCACCACATTGGTTGCTCCGACGGACGGTGAGCCTGCTGGTGGGTTGATCACCGCCGAAATCGAAGGAAACAAGTTGCGCCGAATTGTCGGCCATCCGCGCGGAGCGAGTCGCTATCGTTGGACGGGAATCTTTACACTGCGTCGGGAGGCCTGGAAGTGGATTACAAACAACCCGGGGCTGGTCACCTCGGTGCAGGTCGGTCAAATGCCCCCTCTGGAGGCCGAAGCCGCTCAGAGTCTGCAAGACATGGTCAGCGCGGGTGAGTCGGTGGAGGCAGTCGTCACAGAGGGTTATTTCGTCGACTTGGACAAACCGTGGCACATCCTGGAAGCCAATCAGGTCTTTTTGGCGCAGGCCTCAAAAAACTTGCGCGACAGTATCATACCGGCATCGGCCCGCATTTCTCCCGAGGCAGATATAAGAGGCCGTCTGGTTCTTGGGGAAAACGTAGTCATAGGACCGAGAGTGGTCGTCAAAGGTGATCTGTGGGTAGCAGACAACACCATTATCGACAACGGTGCGATCATCGGCGAGTCTTGCTATATCGGTTCCAACTGCCGGATCCGGGATTACTGCCTCATAGAATCTCACTCTTCCATCGGGGATTCTTGTGTGGTGGCCCATTGCGCCGAGTTCGGCGGAGTGCTGATGGAAAGAGTCTATCTGTATCATTACATGGAAATATATGGGGTCGTGGGACGGTGCACGGATATCGGTGCGGCGACGGTCTGCGGAACGTTGCGCTTTGACGACGGCGCTCGGGTGCAAAACATCAAAGGCTACAAAGAGATACCCCACGTCGGAGCCAATGCCGCCTACATTGGGGATTTTTGTCGGACCGGAGTCAATGCGATGCTCATGCCGGGGACGAAAATCGGCTCCTACAGTGTGGTGGGTCCGGGAGTCTTGGTCTCTGAGGATGTTCCCAGCAGGACTATGGTCTTGCTGCAGCAACAGACGGTAACACGCTCATGGGGACCGGAACGCTACGGTTGGTGACACGGACGATACTGAAGACGGTTAACAGGAGGGATAACAAAGATGCGGAGTTGGCGGCGCATAGGAATCGTAGCGTTGTTCATGGTCGCGATACTGACGGCGGCCGCGACGGCAGGTGGAAAAGCGTTACAGGTTAAAGCGCCGATGCACGTCTATGCCCATTTGTATCGCCCCTTCCCGGCAGAGACGGGACGCGAAATCTGGGTGCAAGTGAGTACAAGAGTCGGTCCGCACAGCGGGAGTTCTTGGACACCCTCTGTTTTTTTGTACTGGGATGCCATGCATTTTGTGGGCTTGGGTCAAGAAAGCAGCGCTCAATTTCGAATAAACACCCAGGGTTTTCGGACGATAGGAAGGACTACGGTAGATATCGAGGCAGGTGATTGGGTCGATCTCAGGATCGGTCTTACGGAGACAATTCTCAGTCTGTCCGCTCGGGATAGGGGGGGTGATTGGGTAATCTTGCAGGAGATACTGAGACCTCCGATTCCGGCCACCCTACCGGCGGAGATCTTGTTGGGCAAGGGATTCGGCAACAACACGCCTACCTATCCGAATCCGCATCTCGACAATTCGTATTCGGAACAGGGAGCTACGGGTGTGGTCTATCTCGATGATCTGATCGTGACGGTGGACGGCGAGACGGTTCTTCATGAGACGTTTGATACGCTTTCGGGATGGTCAGTGCATCAGGATCCTTCGCTGACCGAGTCAGTGTTCTCTCTGGTTTCGGAAGAGATCGCTAACGCGGCTTTTGCCGATGATGAATGAACCCGCCGGAGGTCGAATCGTGAGCGCGTCCGTTGACATCGGATACGGTCTGTACGAATCGCCGTTCGGACAGTTCATAATAGCGGCCACTCCCCGCGGGGTGTGCTTCTTGGAAATAGGCGACGATCCGCAGGCGCTGGTCGCCGAGTTGAAGAGGCGCTATCCGCAAGCGGCGGTTGTTCATGATCCGGGTCGGGTCGACGGATGGGCGCGCTCGTTGCTTCATTACTTGCGTGGAGGCGGAAGTCCGCCCTCGATACCCCTGGATGTCAAGGGGACTAGGTTTCAACAACGGGTCTGGATGGCCCTTCAAAGCATTCCGCCCGGAGCCACCCGTACCTACGGAGAGATCGCCGATCAAATCGGCTGTCCGCAAGCGTCCCGGGCCGTGGGCCGGGCTTGTGGGGCAAATCCGGTCCTTATTGTGGTACCGTGCCATCGTGTGACGCGTAAAGACGGTGCTTTGGGCGGTTTTCGCGGCGGAAGGCAACTAAAGGCGGCTCTGTTGGCTTGGGAACGAAGAATACATGGAGAAGGGACAAGTGTTTTATGAGGTACTCAAGGTTATTGGTCGCATCCTTGACGTTTGTAGCGTTGTTGAGTGTGACGGCATTCGCGGCGAGGAATACGGAGATCATATTTCTCCATCGCACCCACACTTCGGAGATGGAGTGGGCGGAAGAGGTTATAGAGAGATTTCAACAAGCGTATCCCGATGTGGGAGTCACTCTTGTCACCAGCGGCGCAGGAGTGGCCTATCAAGAGAAGGTGGCGGTAATGACCGCAGCGGGTCAGCCGCCGGATGTGTTTACCGGTTACGGTGATAAGCTGGGCTTTATCGTGCGCGGTTTTGCGGCTGATATCACTGAGTTGGCTGAGCGAGACAAGGCGGAATTGCAGATCAACGGATTCTTCCCCGGTGTGTGGGAGGCTCCGGTATTTCAGGGCCGGCGCTACGGTGTGCCGCTCACCATCATCACGCAACTGGTGTTTTACAACCGAGACTTATTGCAAAGGCACGGCCTGCCGCTCCTGCCCGCCAGTTGGGATGAGACGTCTTGGACCTGGGATCGTCTGCTCGAGTACGGCAAGCGACTGACGGTAATCGATGCCGCGGGAAGAGCTCAGCAACTGGCCATCACGCAGGCGACGGAGGCCATTCTGCCTGACGTTTCGTGGATGTTCGGCGGCGATTGGTTCGAATCGGAAGCCTATGAGACGGGTTGGGTCGAAAGAGTGACCTTTACACGTCCGGAGACCGTCAAAGCCTACCACGCGTTGGTCGAGCTCTATGCCAATTATGCGGCAGCCGGACCGTCTAAAGGAATAGCGGCCTGGCAAGGTTTTTCAGAAGGCCGGATCGCCATGGATTGGATCGGCGGTTGGCGTATGGGAGCCATCCAGGATACCAGAAAAGGCGGAGGAATGAGTTTTTCTTTGGGCATAGGGCCGCCGCCGTTGGTTGAAAACAGAGCCAACACGCGGTGGACGAACCCCCTGTATATGTCCTCGTCCACCAAAGCTCCTGAGGCGGCTTGGGAGTTTATCAAGTTTGCGACCAGTCCGCAGAGCCAGGAATTGTGGGTAGCAAAAACGCGGTTGATGCCTGCTCGAAGGACGGCATCGCAACAGTATATCGCCGGTTTGGTCGATGTCTTTGATATGCCGATGGACGCTCTCGCATCGGTCATCGGCGGAGCGGTCGCCCACTCGAGGCGTTCCATCGAAGAAGCGATCTTTGATTTGCCTTTGGAGATTAACCGTCAGACATCCACCTGGCTGAATCCTATTTTGGCGGGACAGCGTCCGGTGGAATCGACTTTGGAAAGCTTCGAGGCCTATCTCAATGCATATGCTCAGGAACTGCGCAAACGATAAGAGGGCAGTTTAGTGTTCTTGCGGGGGAATCGAATGGACAGCGACCGACATCCCTACGACAGACGGGAGCTTCGCAAACGCCTCACGGATATCCAGTACCGGGTAACGCAGGAGAATGCCACAGAACCGCCGTTTCAAAGCGAGTATTACAACAATACTCGGGAGGGGTTGTATGTAGATATCGTATCGGGAGAGCCTTTGTTCACGACCCTCGATCAGTATGATTCGGGTTGCGGATGGCCAAGTTTCACTCGTCCGGTTGAACCGGATAACGTGGTCGAAAGAATTGATCTTAGTCACGGGATGCTGCGCACGGAAGTGCGCAGCAAAAAAGCGGACAGTCATCTGGGCCATGTGTTCAATGACGGGCCCGAACCGGGCGGATTAC
>LFTP01000238.1 GCA_001513395.1 Clostridia bacterium DTU080 | reverse complement strand
CAACTGCCGGATTCCGAAAAACCGTAGCTCTGTCTGGCCCAATTACTTAGACAGGCTCCTAGTAGTACGAGATATGGATCGGCCGCTTTCCCGAATAACTCGATCTGGTGTTTGGCTGCCAAAAAGCGGTTCTCTGATGTCGTCACCGCGGTCCGTTTCCTGCCGGTTAAAAGAGACTGAAGTCATTCTACTCGCTCGCGGATATGGGAAAGGTGGCCACGGTCGCGCGATCGACTTTTACCGCAAACTGATAGGTCCCCGGCTTGTCAAAGCTGACATTTCGCCAACGCGTGAGCTGACTGTGTGTCCAATCCGGGGAGGAAGCGGAGACCGTCGAGTCATAGTAGGCCCGCAGCTGGCTGTCCGGCCCGACGATCTCCAAGCGCAGAGGATACGATCCCGGTTGCGAGATCAAGATCTGTGTCAAGGAGTCGAAGTTGGCCAGGGTACCCGCCTTGAACCCGACAATGACTTTGCTGATTTGAGTTCCCTTCGGACTGTAGCTGATCGATTCGGCAAGTATGTTGCCGATGACGCTTACAGGGGCCGCAGTCGCAGACAGACAGGACGAAGCGGATACGGCCAGTATCGCACTCAGCAATGCCACTGTGACAAGCCTTTTCACATCAGCCACCCCATTCACTCGGCGCATACGTTTCGACAGACACACCTGTGCTCTCCCCTGTTCCTGCTGAATGAGAAATCGTGTTTCCGCAATATGTCGACAGCCCGTTATGCATCGAAACTGAAATAGCCACGCCTTCAGCCCAACTTGAAGAGGCTGTCACTGTGTGCGTGGTCGATCTGAACCACCGGTGCCAACCAGCGGGGGCGAAAGCCAAAAGAGAGACGATGACAGCGGCACTCAAGGCAGCCGATGGTCGGAACTTGTATAGACTGGCCGCCGGTCGCTCCAGGCTTCGTTCAACGACCAGGGCTACGGTTTTCGTCATCTCTTCACGGGAAAAAAGCGCATCATCGATCCGCTGCCAAAAGGCCAGCTGTTTTCGCAACTCATCGCGGCATTGCTGACAGCGACGGGTATGCATATCCACCAAACGTGTCAACGGTCGCGCGAGTCGCCCCTCCGCGTATGCGTTGATGAAACGCCTCCAGACGTTATGCATCATGGTCTTCATTCCCCCAGCGCGGATCTGCCATATAAGCATTGCGCAGCTTTGTTTTGGCATCAAAAAAACGTTTGCGCACGGTTCCCTTGCTGGTGTTCATGTAGCGAGCGATCTCGTCGTCCGTCCAGCCGCTGCGCCGAAGACGGAATACTTCTGCTTGTTCTGTGGTCAGTCTCGCCTTGGCGGCCATCTCTTGAAAACTCTCTATGGCCTCACGGTCAGCTTCAGCTTCCGCCAGGGCTTCGTCAAACGGCTGCTCGTTTGCGCTCGCCAATCGGATTCGATCAAGCCACTCTTCCTCAGTGACCTCTTCATCTTGCAAATGCCCGGGCATGTGGAGCCGTCTGTGTATTTCCCGAGACCGTTTTTTCAGAACGCGCATGACATGATTGCGGGCGATGGTGCTCACATAGGTCTCGGGTTTGGCCTCTCCGCGAAAACGTTTGATGGCCCCGGGTAGAAGCATGAGCACCTCATGAGTCAACTCCTCAATCTCATCACGGTCGACTCGTGAGTCAAAAGTAGCGGAAAGATACCAGCGAGCCCTGGCCTGGCTATGTAGCGTGTAGGCGACGGTCTTGGCGACCACATCGCCGAAGCGGGCTACTACTTCAGCAAAGGGGCCGGGTACTTCCGAAGGAGACATATGGCGGACCTCACCCCTCACTGTCATCTACACCTGCCTTGTTTTTCAAGGTGTGCCATTTTCCTGCCTGAATCTTTGGTGACACGCGCCACGGCGAGGTTACCAAGTGTTGCACCACATGAAATATAGAGAGACTTGGCGATCGGTTGTTACCCGTACTTCCGGTCCGGCTTTCGCGTTCGGTCAGATGCGGGTCTATAGCCCCGGCCTTAGCAGGCGAGACGGCTTCTGTGAATAATAGCTCTATGGGTGAATAAGCATGGAAAAGCGACGGAGAAATGAACCGTCGCAGTGGTGGCAACAGATCCGTTGCTGAGACGTATTCTCACAGGATCCATCCTGATCGGTGGAGCGCAACAACCATCAGCGCCGGTGAAAAGCGTAGCGGTTCTCGGTGCTCGGCCGCGAAGTGATCATTTCGTCAACTACATAGAGGTATGACAAGCTCTGTTAAGCACTTATGCCTTCTCTGCCGGCTCAAGACTAGTTGGCTCACTCCGCGCACGCCGATCGAATCAGGTGAATGCTCCTGGTCGGGTATGGTATACTGACTTGAGCAATTGTGAAAGGATTCTATGTGAGGGGGAGTGGGCGCGTTGGACGGCAACCGCCCTGCAGCACAGGGGCTCGTTCACTGGAGTTGGATCATCTGGGGTGCACTCATAGCCACAGCGACCTGTTTTGCATTGGCCTTTCACTTGGGGCTCATATCCCGAGTCCGTACCAGCCCCTCCGTTAATCTGGTTGATCCCCGCTTCGAACTGATCGAAGGCGGTGCCGTGGGTTGGGACTACCGTCGCAGTTTCGAGGCGGACCTCAATGAAGACGGCCGTCCGGAGACGATTGAGATATTGGCCCGTGTATCCCGTGACTCAGGCCGAGGCGATGATTATCAATGGGATGACGGACAGCCTTGGCAAGTCTACGTGCGCGAAGGTGATCAACTGACGCACATTTACGCACGTTGGGTTCAACTCGGACATATTTCCGTCTATGTGACAGACGAACCGCATCCTCGGCTGATGATCGCGGAAGCCCAAGGAGCAGGCTATGCTCTTTATTCCGTGGTGTACAAGGGACCCGGTCAGTTTGAGACGACCATGGTCACCGAGTTTCCCGTCCGTGACGGGGCGTAGGATAAGAGTGGCTCCTTGGGCTGTGAGCGATGGGCTGCTCATGTCTGCCGGGCCCAGTCTGGCAGCCTCGGGCTGGATCGCCAGGTCCGACTGACAGCACTTCCCGACCCGATCGGCCTTCTTCTTGTTTCTCGTTGTCGGTGATTCGGCGCGCAGAGACTCCCGCGAGCTACGCATCCTAACGGAGGTTGGTCACGTTGTGGAGGGCGAACGAGGAGGCTGGCTCGCACAGGTTTATGTTCATCTAGCGGTAGGTGTCAACGAGGACGCTCACCGTATTCGGCAACGGCGCTTGTGCTCAATCCCCCTCGCACGTTGAAATCTC
>LFTP01000208.1 GCA_001513395.1 Clostridia bacterium DTU080 | reverse complement strand
CCCTTCTCTAACTTACTTGTACGATCTTTGAGTGTCCACCAAACCAGGGGAGGCTCAACCCGACAGGCAGGGAAGGCGCCGGTGAAAGGGAAAGACTGAGCAAGCCGAAACAAGACAGGTTCTGGATGAGCTGGACTGTGATATGCCACAGGCTCACGCCCTTTTACATGCCGATGTAGCCCATCCGGATCCTAAGCGACGCCAGGAATACATGGCCATACTCGGCCGCCACCTGGAAATATGCGCGGCCTTGGGGGTCAAGACCGCGGTCATCCATCCCGGAAACGGAGCCGGCGGTTACAAAACCCCCGAAGAACGGCAAAAGATCGTCGCCTTAAACATAGAGAACTTCAAACGTCTGGGAGATCAGGCTGGCGAGCTGGGGCTTAGAATCGGCATAGAAAACATGCCAGTGTCACAAAAGGATGCCCACCGTTTCGGAGTCCATCCCAACGAATTGCTACTCGAGTTGTTGGCCCAACTCGACCATCCGGCCCTTGGGATCACCATCGATACTGACCATACCCAAACATCAGAATTGGACACCGCTGAAGTCATCCGGCAGTTTGGACCATACATCATCGGTACCCATATATCCGATGCCGACCGCCGAGGACGGCTTTCACACCGTACCCCGGGAAACGCGACCATAGACTGGGTGTCGGTTATGAAGGCTTTTCGTGACATACAATACAGCGGTATTTTCAACCTCGAGATCCCCGGTGAGCGTCATCCCGAACCGGCTATCGTAAAAATGAAAGTAAGCTACGCGCGTCAAGTGACTGAATGGCTGGTCGATCAAGTCAACAACCCCGAAAGCGAGTGATCGAAAGTGCAGATCGGTGTTTTGACGACACCGCCGGGAAACGATCCTACCACTGCCCGCTATGCCCCCTATGTGGCTGAAATCCTGGCTCATGCCGGAATTCCCTGGGTCCCTGTCAATACGGACAATCTGCAGGACACACTGTCCGAGACAGCAGTACTGGTTCTGCCCGCTCACCGCATTTTGGATCCTGACGGGCAGGCGGCGATCAAGAGATTCGTCGAAAGTGGCCGTGTACTTATTGCCTGCGGGGGCACATCCGGTCTTGAGGGCTTGTTGGGCTGTCGCGATCAAGGAGCGATCAGTGAGGCCTGGTTCAGACCGACGAGTGATTCACGGCACGTCGTCACTAGAGACATAGATCCCGATCAGCCTCTGCACGCCTTCGGAGGCCGTCTCATACGGGCGGACGGCGACGTAAGCGTACTTGCTGAGTGGCTGGATGCCGGAGATTTTCGCTCCGACTCAGGGAGTTGGTCGGCAGGTTCGCTAGGCCCGGCATGCACCGTCCGCCAAGTGGGAAGGGGCTATGCTCTACTTATTGCGGCGGATTTAGTCTACAGTGTCGTGCGCGTACAACAGGGCCGGGCAATCCACTTCGACGGTCAGCCTGCCTCGGACGGTACGGCGCCGGTGAACGACGGCATTCTCAAGACCGATGACGGCATCGTCCTTGATTACGAACGTGATCGCGTGCCCTGTGCCGGAACGCGCTTTTTCGGCCGCGGTGTCGCCGATCAATGGCGGGAATTGCTGATTCGGGCCGTTCTTTGGGGCCTGCATGCCACTGACACAGCCATTCCGATGCTTTGGTACTGGCCCGACCTCGTCAAGGCCGTCGGGCTGTTATCTCA
>LFTP01000174.1 GCA_001513395.1 Clostridia bacterium DTU080 | reverse complement strand
AGACGGCCGTCCGGAGCGAGGGTGTCACGCTTCTTTCTGGCCTGTACCGCGTCTTTGATGGCGTGGCGCTTACCCATGCGCACTTCGGTGATCAGATCAAAGAGCCTTTCGGTGAGAAAACGCCGGCTCTGATAATAGAATGAACCCAGGGCGTAGTTGACGTCGATTCTGCGGCGGACGATATCAAAGATGGCTTTGGTGCTTTGCACCACCATGTTTGGAATCTCGTCCCCGTAGGGCATGACCTCAAAGCCGATCCCGCCCTGATAGTCGATCTCCACAAGAGTCTTGACGAACTCGGCCAGCAGATCCTCATCGACCGCGCTGCCGGGATAGTCAAAGCGCGGATGTGAATCGCCGTAGAGAGGATCCTGCGGATCGGTCACGCAGCTGCCGATGTGCACGTGATTCAGATAAGGCGCCAACTCCCGCAGCACTGCCGGAGTCTCCGTGGCAAAAGAGTTGCCGCGCAGCAACGGCATGTGACTCAGATCGTAAAGCAGACCGAATTCCTTTCGACCGTAGTCGTCGCGCAAACGCCGCGCCAACTCAAAAGCCTCATCAGACGGACCGATGAACTGATTCTTGTGGTTGGGTTCCGGGGAGCGATCGAAGATCTCCAGAGTGATCAGCATCGGCTCGAAGTTGTTCTCCTTGGCGTATGTGGCGCTAAACTCACACAGTTCGTCAATGGAACGCAGCAGTTGACGAAACGCCGTTTCGCGCTTTCTCAAGCCTGACTCCGCTCCGGGGTCGCGTCCACTGACCATGCAAAACTGAGAAGCTCCCAGTTCATAGGCCTGGATAATGCAACGCTGCAGCCGCTCCACCGCCTGCTGCCTGCCCACTTCATCGATGCAGGAGATGTCCTCCCAAGGGATCAGTTCGTCTTCGTTGAGCAGCTGAACAGGCTGGGCGGAAAAGATCACGTTCTTTCCTGACGCCTTCAGCACATCGGCAACCTCAGCGCGCAACTTATTGTCCTTGATCCAAGTGATCTCAATACCCTGGAAGTAGGGATCGTCGAGAACTTCCTTTACTGTGCGCAACATATACGCAGGCACAGGCTCTCCCCGGGATACTGAACGCGTATTGCCGGGCCCGGGGTAGGCCATAGAATGCACGATACTGATGGGGTTTTTCTCCAGAGCCATAGCCATGTAATGAGGCCTCCTCAAGATTATGCTGCCGCTGTATACGGCCTATCCTTCAACAACTGAACGAATACGCCGCAGACCCTCTTCTATTTGCTGGCGCGAGGTGGCATATGAAAGACGGATATACTCTTGCGTTTCTCCTTCATTCCGCATACCGAATGAGCTACGGGGGAGCACCGCCACGTTTCCTTCGTACAACAGTCTCTGCTGCAATTCTCTTGACGAGCGCAAACCCAACCTCCGACAAGCACCGGTGACATTCGGAAACACGTAGAAGGCGCCACCCGGCAATAGACAGGTGATTCCTTCTATAGAGTTCAGCCCCTCGACAATGAGATCGCGACGGGCTTTGAATTCCGCCACCATACGATCCACAGCGTCTTGAGGACCGGTGAGCGCTTCGATGCCGGCCATCTGGACAAAAGTTGCCGTGCATGATTCCACGTTGGTCACCAAACGAGTCACGTCCGTGGCCAAGGACTTGGGCATGACGCCATATCCCAAGCGCCACCCGGTCATGGAATAAGTCTTAGAAAAGCCATCAAGAATTATTGTCCGATGCTCCATATCGGGAATGGATGAGATGCTGTATACATCTCCGTCAAAGACGATACGCGAGTATATCTCATCGGAAAGAACCCAACAATCATACCGCAAGGCTAACTCAGCGACGGCTTCCAAATCGCTCGGTTTTAAGATCCCTCCGGTCGGATTGTGTGGGGAGTTGAGGATGATCATCGATGTCTTAGGCCCGACTTTGGCCCTCAACTCGTCAACATCAAATGAAAAGCCTCGTTCTTCTCTGAGCGACAGCGGCACCGGCGTGGCCCCGACAAAGCGGATAACGGATTCGTAGATCGGATATCCCGGATTGGGATAGACTACTTCATCGCCGGGATTCACAGTAGCCAAGATGCTATGGAACATGATCGGTTTGCCGCCCGGAGTGACCACTACTTGCTCAGGATCAACCCTGATGTGGCGCGTCTGCGACACATAGTTGGCAATGGCCTCTCTTAAGGGCATGATGCCCGCGGAGGGACTGTAATGAGTATAATTGGTGCGGATGGCCTCAATACCGGCCTCTTTAATATTCTCGGGGGTATCGAAATCAGGCTCACCGATGGCAAAGCTCACAATCTCGCGTCCTTGCGCTTCGAGCCTTTGCACTTCCGCAAGCACTTCAAAGGCTGTCTCGGTCCCCAACAGGCTCATGCTGTGGGCACGGGATGGCATAGTCAGTTTCCTCCTCCTGCAGATCATGCACTGGCACTAACAGAAAGCAATTCCACATCTTTTCGCAAAGACCTTCCTGCAACGAGCCTTAACTGAGACGAAGGCTGGCGTCGGCGTTGAGAGAAAGAGAATCGACGGCCCCTCGTTGCCAACGGAAGTAGCCGGCGCTGGCCACCATGGCTGCGTTGTCGGTACAAAGATCGGCGGGGGGATAAAAGAAGCGGTAACCGGCTTTAGCGGCACTTTCCCCGAGACGCTGGCGAAGTCGTCTGTTGGCGGCCACCCCGCCCGATATGATGATCGTCGACACTCCTGACTGATCCGCCGCCCGCATGGTCTTGTCCACCAGCACATCGACAATGGCTTCCTGCAGACTGGCGGCAAAATCCTCCCTGGAAATCTCTTCTCCTCTCTGCTTAGCGTTGTGCCAGGCGTTAATGGCGGCTGTCTTCAACCCGCTGAAGCTGAAATCGAGTCCTTCGGTCAAGCCGCGCGGCAAAGCCACGGCTGCGGGATCACCGTGAGTCGACAACCTGTCGATCTCAGGTCCTGCCGGATAGGGAAGCCCCATCACCCGGCCCACCTTGTCAAAGGCCTCGCCGGCGGCATCGTCTCTGGTACGCCCCAAGATGGTGTATGTGCCGGGCTCGGGCATGTACAACAGATCGGTATGTCCACCGGAGACCGTCAGGCAAATCAAAGGCGGATGCAGATCGGGATGAGCAAGGAAATTGGCGTAAATATGAGCCTCAATATGATTGACACCCACCAGCGGCTTTCCGGTGACAAAGGCCAAAGCCTTGGCCGCGGACAGGCCGACCAACAGACTGCCTATCAATCCCGGTCCGCGCGTCACGGCAATGGCATCCAACTGCTCGGGCTGTACCCCGGCTTCTTGCAAGGCCGTGTCGATCACCGGCAAGATGAGCTCCACGTGCCGACGGCTGGCGATTTCAGGTACCACGCCGCCGTACCTGCGATGAAGGGGCACCTGAGAAGCGACAATGTTCGACAAGATGCGCCTACCGCCCTCGACCACGCTCGCCGCAGTCTCGTCACAACTTGACTCGATTCCTAAAACCAGCTCCTTCACGGGCTCTCCTCCGAACTCGATGTGAGCGCCTGTTGCCTGAGATCCTTCCACATGATCAAAGCGTCCTCGTTATTGTCCCGATAATAACCGCGCCGATAGCCCGCCCCGACGTAACCCAATTGGCGATACAGCGATTGAGCAATAGCATTTGATCTGCGTACCTCAAGAGTCATGCGCGAGATTCGCCTTTCGCGACACAACTGCTCTATGGCCATCATCAGCCTCCGGCCCAATCCCTGACGGCGATAATCCGGGTGCACGGCAATATTGGTGATGTGTCCCTCACCGGCGATCAACCAGACTCCCACGTAGCCCACGGCCTGCTCTCCGACTCTGGCCACAAGGTAAAAGGCGTAGTCGTTCTCCAGCAACTCCGAAAGAAAGGCGTTTTCGGACCAAGGTGTGGTGAAGGAGGCCTTCTCAATCCTGAGAATGTCAGGCAGATCTCGCAAACGCATCGGTTCAATGGTTATGGGCGGTGCGCTTTTTCCCACTTTCTTTCCGCCTCCGCTTTCCTCAGATAACTCGGCAACAGGGAAAAGGAGTCCGTGCTCACACCCTGACTGAAATACAGGCTCCCCAAAGAGGCCACACTCGCCGGTCGCACCGTCTCTGCCAAACGCGGCAAGCGCAGCCAACGCTCTCCAAGAGCAGACTCTATTACATCTGAAAAGACCGCTTGACCGTCGCCGACCACGGCTACGGACTCCTCACAGTCTGCGAGTCTAGCGAGCAATTGACTCATCGGAAGGTTTTGCGGCGGATGCAGGGCCACCGGAGGCGAGTCGGCCCCCGCCGCCACACGGTAGACA
>LFTP01000197.1 GCA_001513395.1 Clostridia bacterium DTU080 | reverse complement strand
TCAACTGCTGGATTCCAAGAAACCGTAGCTATGTCTGGCCCAATTACTTAGACAGGCTCCTAGTAGTCAACAGATACGCGAAAAAACGGCCGCTCAGTTTGTCAGAACACGCCGAGTCGATTGAGGGTGATGTCATGGACGTTCTCGATGCGGAATACAGCGACATGGCTAACCTGGAAAAAGAAAGACTCCTTGATTTGATTCAATTCTGTCAGCACGCAGCGCGTTTGGGTGCTCAACCTGTAGCGAACATCCGCGCTCACCGTCACTTCCTCTTGTTTGAAGACGACATCAGCGGATTGCCCGGCATCGAGCTGAACACCAAAGACGATGCTGACGAGGAAATATGGCTATCCGTATCCGTATCTCGCCTGCGCGAGAAAGAGCCTCCGCAGGTTAGAAGCTCTCTCCTCCGCCCGTGGATCGACCCTGACCGCCTCCGCGATCCGCACGGTGAACCTGCGCTTTTGGACTCCGTAGCGGCGGATGCATTGCCTCGTGATGCGGCCGATGTCCGGGCGTTAAATGACGACGAAGCCTCGCCTGAAACGATAGTGCGCCTAGATGATTATCCGCTTGCTGAGCGTGTGAGAAACGAATTCAAGAAATACGTTGAACGGATGTGGCAACCGTGGGCTGAAAAAGAGCATCCGCGCCGCAAGACAATTGATCTATACGCGAAGCTCTTCACTCTCAAACAAGAACTTGGCGGCGTGGTAGAATCGCCCGTTGAGCTGGTATGGGGTGTGGGTATAGGCGTATGGCAGTATAACGAGACGACAACGGTCACCTATCCCCTGCTCACTCAATCCGTAGAGTTGCAGCTCGATGATCAAAGCGCAGAAATCAGAGTCCTGCCTCGGGATATGGCCCACGTTCAGGTGGAGCTGGACTGGTACGCATCGGCCGGAATAAACGGTGTCCCCGATGTAGAGAAGGCGGCACGTGAGTTTCTGGCGCATTCTAGCGAACCGTTCTCCCCGTTTGAGAAGACGTCCTTTGAGCCGATCCTGCGCAGTGCCGCCGCTCACCTATACGGAGAATATGTGACGAAAGAGAGCGAAAATGAAACCGGCCGTTCTTTGCCCAAAACCGACCGGAGACTTCAGATAACGGACACCTGGGTGCTTTTTGCGCGTCCTCGGCGCAACAACGTTGTGTTGCAAGATCTCGACCGACTTAGTGACCATGTAAAAGCCGCCGACTACCTACCCCCTGCCGTCCGAGCCATCGTATCCGAGCCCTCTGACAGCACAACGGATCCGCAGCTTCCCGAGTATCGGGGCGTGTCAACGACTTACCATGATAGCAAAGACAATCTCTCTGGCAGGTCTCGTGATCTGTTCTTTCCCAAGCCATACAACGCAGAACAGGTCCGTATAGTCCAGTCATTGGAAGTCTCTGACGGCGTAGTGGTTCAAGGCCCTCCGGGAACGGGAAAGACACATACCATTGCCAACATCATCTCCCATTACCTGGCCGAGGGCAAACGCGTTCTGGTCACGTCGATGAAAGAGCCAGCGCTGGCTGTTCTTCAGGAAAAAATCCCTGAGGATATTCGAGCCTTGACCGTGGCCCTGTTATCCAGCGATCGGGAGGGAATACGACAATTTGAGCATTCCATTCACCGTATCGCCAATGAGATTGGCAGTCTCGATCGTTTTAAGACCGAAAGGGAAATCCGCAGCCTCGAGGAGCGGATTGATGATCTTCACAGCAACTTGGCTGCAATCGACCGTCTGACAGCGCAATCATTTCGGATCAACCTCTCAGGCATACAACTCGGGAGCGAACGCATTGATCCTTTCCAAGCCGCTCAGGAGA
>LFTP01000012.1 GCA_001513395.1 Clostridia bacterium DTU080 | reverse complement strand
CGCACCGGGTCGAGCAATGGCAGGATTTCAGTCAACGCAAAAAACGAGGCGGCGGCGTGCGCACTACTTCAGACGAGCGAGACACACTCTTTGCTCGTCAGCCCGCCTACCTCACCCTTGCCTACGTTAACGACCTAACCCTCGACAACGTGCGGATCGATATCACACCGGAAGTATACGCCAGAGAACCCCGAGCCGCCGTATCACTGCACCACACCCGAAACATCTGCTTACATCGTGTGCGCCGCATTCCGGATACCAGCGAAGAGCTTATGCCCGCAGTACGCGGCGACTGCTGAGAGAACGGCTGTCACTCGGACTCAGCGCGGTGATGAGGATGCCCGTCGTCTCAAGATTGTCGGCCTGTAGAACAGCAACCGCTACTGTAAGTTGAGGGCGCGTGTGTCCCATGTGCATGGTCTTGGGTTTCTGTCTCACCGGGATCGAAAAAGGCAGAGTCTGATGGCCTCCCCGGACGGTCGGCAGAGACAGCCCTGCGGAGATCAGCAACACGCAGCTCTCCAGGGACCTCAGGCTTTCGTGATGAGGCGTGCTGTCTTTTCGTAGGCGAGAAACCCCTATGGTGAGAACCGCTAAGGCTCAGAAGCTCACGGACGAGCCATTGATACCCAATAAAGACGACAGGCTCTGTGGACCACTCGAGCAGTTGTCCGCAGAGCCACCATTGCACTCTATCTCAAGTCAAAACGACAACCGGTCCCGTCTTGAACTGTTGTTTCGCCTTGCTGCCGGTGAGCATTCTGGCCGTCGGAGCTAAGCATGAGGGCACCAGCGAAGCCGCCTCTACCCTGTTCACAGATCGAGCCCGAGGTTCAAAAGCCGATCGGCATTGCGCCAGGCGATCTTCTCAAAGCATCCCTTGGAGATACGTCCTTCGTCCCGGAGCTGAAGGAGAAAACCGACCAACGGCGTCGGACCCGCCGGATCGCAGATATCAAGTCCGAAGTAAAGCCTGTCTTGGAATTCGTTGAGAAACGCTGCTCCGTAGTCCGGATCACGGCTGATGGCATTATACCCGCTGCCAGCCGAAAGATCTCCGTGCAGATTGGGATATTCACGCATCAGTCGGGGGACGACCCCCTCTTTTTTCACGGGCCCTTTGGGATACCCGCTGCGGCTTTCGACGGGGTCGAGTTCTGCGATCTCCGCCCAAAAAGGCGGCGAATGTCCCAAAAAGATCACATTTGGGAACTTCTGCAAAGCCCGTTCAAGATAGGGCAAACCCGGCTCGTCATAGACGCCGTACGTACCCCCGACGCGAGTGGACATATCGAAAGTGACCGGCATTCCATGTTCGTTGCAGTGATGCAAAAGGTTGTCAACCAAAGGGTCATTGAGGGGAAGGTTGGGCATCATCTCACCCAACCCTTTGCATCCTTTGTTCTTGTAAAAGGCCAAAAGCTCCCCCAACGGCGCTGAGGGCGAATTGGCCATAGCCCTGGGGTCTATGTTGCAAAACGGAATGAAGCGCTCCGGATACGTCTCACAGATCTCAAGTATCTCACCGTTTGATTGCGGCCCATAGACCTCAGGGCTGACCAAGGGCAGGAGCACTCCTTTAGCGACACCCAAGGCATCATATCTGGCGAGCAACTGTTCCGGTGTTGGGAAGTTGTCGAAGACGAACCGTCCGGTTCCGGGGTACTTCCTGCAATGCGCATGAATGTCAATAAACATGCCTTGAGCCCCTCTTGGTTCCTATTGATTCAGAATCGATGTTACTACGTCGTGAATCTGCTGCAGAGCTGTGGCAGCTGCCATCTGACCGTTCCAGACGCGGTTCATGATCGGGTTGACCACGGCATCGATCTGAGTAGCCTCGGGAACGACATAGGCAGCGTAACC